>JABWAQ010000094.1 GCA_013360945.1 Candidatus Brocadia sp. | reverse complement strand
GTGCAGGTGACGAAGTAGGGGCTGGGGTCGTGAAAATATTTATATCGACTTCTCATATTTCATTATCCTGTGTGATCTCATGGGGGACGCTGAGCGTCCGGCGTCTCGTTCCCACGCAGAGCGTGGGAACGAGAAGAACCCGCGAAGGACTTGGGTTTCCAACAGTGCCTGTAAAGGGGCGTATTGCAATACGCCCCCAGAGTTTCTCAGATGTCTGGGATAGTTCGCCCTTCTTTAAAAGTATCCCGGCGTCATGTAAATATTTTTCACTTAATTCCGTATATTTTTTCATAAGAGACATTGTAATAAATATAATTCAGATTTCCAACGTAATCAAATCTACTTTCAAACACGAAAAAAATAATCCCTGTTTAAGACATACAGGGACATGGTTTGCCCGCCACATCCAAATACTATTTATAGCGACTTCTCATACTTTATTGGCCGTGTGATCCAATGTGAGGCGCCGGGCGTTCAGTGGTGTATTCCCATGCTCTCAGACTTTGCCAAAGGTATTTCATAGTTTTAGCGTTACAAGGAATTTCAATGTTTGTTGTAGGGGAGAAGCATTTGTTATCCAGAATACAGATTCCATCAAATTCAGTGTCAGCAAATGCTTCTCCCCTGCAGGTGGATAATCGTTGACTTTGGTAAGTAAGATTGTAAAATAAAATATCTTTATTTGTAACAGTTTACCCACCTCTTGTTCCTCACTGAACGGGAACTGTATATCGTCTGATAGCCCTGTCAGGGTTTTGAACACTGACAGGGTATTGGCGTATAGGAAGGCGGATGAACTGTTACCTTTGTTTTTTTCGGGATATGGGAGGAATAAACGATATGCAGAAAAGTAAGGTCGTTACGATACAAAGGCATATTGTTGAACAGGAGAGATTGTTTCCGAAGGCAACGGGTGATTTCACGGGCCTCCTGTGGGATTTGACGCTTGCTGCAAAAACTATCTCGCGGGAGGTAAATAAGGCCGGTCTTGCGGAAATTTTAGGCCTTACGGGAGAGGTGAACGTCCACGGTGAGGCGGTAAAGAAACTGGATATTTACGCCAATGAAAGGATTTGTAAATCCATGGAACACGGCGGCCACCTTTGCATTATGGCATCTGAGGAAAATGATGATATCATCCCCATACCTGACGAATTTCCCAGGGGCAAGTACGTGCTCATGTTTGACCCATTGGACGGCTCATCCAATATTGATGCCAATGTGAGTGTGGGAACCATCTTTTCTATCTACCGAAGGAAGACATCGGGGAAGGAAGCCACAGTGGAAGACTGTCTGAGAAAAGGGACGGAACAGGTAGCGGCAGGCTATATTGTCTATGGCTCCAGCACGATGATGGTCTATACAACAGGGCAGGGCGTACATGGTTTTACCCTGGATCCCAGTATTGGAGAGTTTCTGCTTTCTCATGAAGACATAAAAATTCCTTACAGGGGTAAGATATACAGTATTAATGAAGGGAATACAAATACCTGGGATGAAGGGACCGGGAAATATATCGCCCATCTTAAAGAAAGCGACCCATCATCGGGAAGACCGTATTCTCTGAGATATATTGGGTCATTGGTGGCAGATTTCCACAGAAACCTGCTCTACGGCGGGATATTTTTATATCCGGCCGATTACAAAGATCCCAAAAAACCGAAGCCAAAACTACGATTACTGTATGAGGCAAACCCCCTTGCCTTCATTGTTGAGCAGGCCGGCGGCATGGCATCAACAGGTAAGGGACGCATTATGGATATCCAGGCCACGGAATTACATCAGAAGGTGCCTCTTGTCATTGGGAGCAAAGAAGACGTGTTGCTTTATGAGAAGTTTTTCAATCAAAAGTAAAAGAAGGAGTTAATAACTCATGCTTTATCATACGAAGGAAGACTTGGTAAATGACCTTAAGGGTGTTATTGATATTCAAAGGAATGGCGCGGTAAATATAATCAATAAGGATCTGTTGAAAAATAAAAAAATTGATACTATCGTTTATAACGCAGTTTTCAATAAGGAAAGCGCTCTGAAAGATGCCGCCCGATGGTTAATCCGTAGTGCCGGAAGCAGGCTTGGTGTTGTTTCATCCTCCATTCAATCGCTTTACGAGGCCATGGGCAAAAAAGAATACAAGGGGTTTACCGTGCCTGCTATCAATATCCGGGGTTTAACGTACGATGTGGCGCGTTCCATCTTCAGGGCTGCAAAAAAGAATCACGCAGGCGCCTTTATCTTCGAGATTGCACGGTCAGAGATAGGTTATACAGACCAGAGACCTGCCGAGTATGCAGCGGTAATTCTTGCGGCCGCCATCAAAGAAGGATTTGAATATCCCGTATTTATCCAGGGGGATCATTTTCAGATTAATGCAAAGAAATACGAAAAAGATAAAGAGGGAGAAATTAATACGGTAAAGAAACTCATGAAAGAGGCCATTGATGCCGGTTTTTACAATATTGACATCGATACATCAACCCTTGTTGACTTAAACAAACCTGACCTGACCGGACAACAACGGCTTAATTTTGAATTCGCTGCCGAATTTACCGCTTACATCAGGTCATTGGAACCAAAAGGGATCACAGTGTCCGTTGGAGGTGAGATTGGAGAAGTGGGTAAAAAGAACAGTACGGTTGAGGAATTAAGGGCGTTCATGGACGGCTACAATAATACGCTGGCTACGAAAGGCAAGGGGTTGAAAGGGATCAGCAAGCTTAGCGTACAGACGGGCACTAGCCACGGAGGAGTACCATTGCCGGATGGAACAATCGCCAAGGTAAAGCTGGATTTTGAAACCCTGAGAAATTTATCAAGGGTGGCCAGGGATGAATATGGTCTCAGTGGCGCCGTGCAACATGGCGCATCTACGCTTCCGCCGGATGCCTTTGACAAATTTCCGGAGACGGGCACCGCCGAAGTGCATCTTGCTACGGAATTCCAGAATATGATCTATGAGAGCAGCGCATTTCCGCAGGATTTCAAAAAGGAAATCTATGATTTTCTGAAGAACCATCATGATATAAAGAAGGAATGGAAAGAAGGGGATTCTGAGGAGCAATTTTTATATAAAGTCCGGAAAAACGGTTTTGGCCCGTTTAAAGAGAGATTCTGGAATTTATCTTCTGATAGAAGAAATAAGATAGGTGAAGAGTTAGAGGCCAAGTTTGATTTCCTTTTTAAAAAATTAAATGTCATCCATTCAAGAGAACTGATAAATAAAACTATCAAGCCGGTTGATGTGGCGCTGCCTAATCCCCCAGGCCTCTTATAGTATTGCTCAACAACTTGTTAAGTTTTTTCGTAACAGTTCAGCATCCCCACCTGACCTCCCCCATCGAGGGGGAGGAAGTGTTTTTCCCCGCCCCTGGTGGGAGGGGATAGGGGAGGGGGTGATCTGATACATTTTTTCGATATCGATAAATCAATTAACGGGGAGAGATATGTATGAAAAAACGATGTTTGTTGCCCGGAATCGGGTTGTTTTTAGCCATAGTGTTTCCGTCTTTTAACGCGGCCTTTTCCGGAGTAGATGATCCCATAATTCTTTCAGGGCATCTTACAGGATTAAAAAATGAAACAAAAGAGAGCGATAAAAAAATAGAAAAGAAGATCAGTGGTCTGTTGCGTTTACAAATGCAATTAAGAAGCAGTTACGTAGAACAGCCTACACCGGAGAGACTAAACGCCATGCAAAAGATGGGTATGAAAACGGTGGCGGAAGAGATAGACAGACAATTGGTTTATATTCATGTAAAAAGAAAATTGGATGCCACGAAGATCGCTTCTTTAAAGGAAATAGGGGTGAAGGTGTATGTGGATTCGTGGATACCACCCCTCAAAAATCATCCTACCGGGTATGTTATGGCCAGTGTGCCCGTTAGCCGGTTGTACGACCTGGCGGCAAAGACTTACATTGTCAAGCTTGATACAGCCGAACAAATCTTCTTACCCAAAAATGATGAGGCGTCAAAGAGTATCAATGCAGATGATGTCTGGAATGATTACGGATACAGTGGCAGTGGCGTTAGAATCGCCGTATTGGATTCTGGTTTGGACACAACACATAAGGACATTCCTCTGCCGGTAGCGAGCAAGGATTATTCAAATTACCCCAATCTGGATGATACCATTGAAAATGTAGTAACGGAACATGGCACCCATGTCACCGGCAGCGCCGTAGGCCGTGGTACGCAATCCAATGGGAAATACCAGGGTATGGCATTTGGCGCCGATTTAATCTTTTTAAAAATCGGAGATGATGCTACCGGGGGTGCAACAGAAAGCGCCATTACGGCCGCCATAAGAGATGCCGTAGACATCTATGATGCCGACATTGTAACTATGAGTTATGGCGGTTTTGATATTTATAACGATGGCTCTGATGAAACGTGTCAGGCGGTTGATTATGCCTTTGATAATGGGGCATTGGTGTTTATGGCTGCAGGGAATGATGCCGATTCAAAGATACATTATTCAGGAACGGTCGGTGCGAACAAGAAGACGAAGTTTATCAAGATCAAGGTGAATAAGGGAATGGCAACACTCTATTTTTACCTTGATTGGTTTGACGGTGCAGGAGTAAGCAAAGATCTTGATTTGATCCTCTATAACTCCAAGAAGAAAAAAATATCCCCAAATGATATTACAATGATCCCGGAAGAAGAAAGTCCGAGGGGTACCGAGGCCGAACTGGTTTACTATAATTTTTATGTCTCCGGACCCGCCACGTATTATTTGAAGGTGAAGAATAATTCAGATAGCGATCAGTTTTTTCACATCTATTCTTTTGATTATAATACGACCTTCAAGAAAGCAGATCCTAACTATACCATATCAACGCCGGCAATGGCTGACAATGCAATAGCCGTTGCATCGTACGTAACACGGCCGGCCTGGACGAATTATAAGGGAGACACTTTTGGCTATATTAAAGATACAACTCGTGGTAACATGTCCTCATTTAGCAGCCGCGGGCCAAGAATTGATGATACAATAAAACCTGATATTGCTGCTCCGGGACAGGGGGTTATTTCTGCAAGGGATAAGATTGTTGCATGGCCGGGCGATGCGGACGCCCGTGTGATCGACAACGATGGGATTAATGACGGCAATGGGCCCGCGGATTATCTGTTACTTGAGGGGACAAGCATGGCCACCCCCGTTGCCGCCGGGGCATCGGCATTGTTGATACAGGCCCAACCATCATTGAAGGGGAATCCCGGCATTGTCCGAAATGCCTTATTTCAAACTGCGGGCAATGGCGGAGAACAGACTACTACAGACGGGTACGGTAAACTGGATATTCTGGCTGCATTAAATTTTGTAATAAATGCAACTCCAACCCCTATCCCAACGCCTGTTCCTTAACGTTGAATTCCCGGTCATCATGCCGTCAAAACGGCATGATGACCTCTTTTTTGCTTCGACGATGGACTATCAGTAAAAAATGGTATCAGTTCACCCCCCTCCCCTATCCCCTCCCACCAGGGGCGGGGAAAAACACTTCCTCCCCCTCGATAGGGGAGGTCAGGTGGGGGTGCTAAACTGTTACAAAAAATGAGAAGGAAAAACAGGGCACATAAAAGATAATAAAAATCATGTATCAAAGATTTCTGTAACAATTTAGTTTTTTGAAAAAGTAGGGGCGAAGCATTTGCTGTAATTGGTACAAACACGTCCATATACAAACGAGCAAATGCTTCGCCCCTACACAGTATGGCAAACATCGCGATTATTGGGATTTTTCAAAAAACTAAATTGTTACAGATTTCTAAATTTTACCCTCACCTCTTCCATTTTCCCGCACGTCATCTTTCCCTCCGGGCATTTGCCGTCCACACAACCGGGGCCTGCATCTTTAAAGATATGGGGCGACACTTGTTTGACGAGGCGGAGCATCTCTGTCGCCATGTCCCGTATTTCCCACTGTGCACGGTTACAGCAGCGCACACGAAAGAAGTGCAGCAGTTCACGGGCGTTCATGGTGATGATGATCTTTGTTTCTGTGGCATTTGGCAGGAGAAAACGGGCATCTTCAAAGGCGCTTTCCCCACTATTGCCAAGCGCCTCTATGAGCTCGTCATACCATTTCTGAAGGGTATTCATCTTTTCAACAAACCACTCTTTTTTGCCAATTTTTTCTATACCGGGCGGGACAATAAAATGGAATCCCCCCGTCTTTTTGCTATGCTGCCCTACATATCGCTGACTCTGCTGGGAATAAGAGGCTAAGCGGTGTCTCACTATCTGATGGGAACAGGCGCGGGAGATACCTTCTACGCCGAAGGTAAAGGTAGCGTGTTCCATGGGTGAGAGGTGTTGCATATCGGCCAGCTTTTCAATAAAGCCTGCCTGGTTTTTACTTTCAATCTGCTTCTTTAGATCATCAACAGATGCCGGACTATAGCATAGCCTGGCTGCCTGGGCTACTATTTCTTCAGGGTCGGGTGTGTATCGTAATAGGATTACCTGTAATTTGGATTCCGGCATAAATTTTGGTTCAGAAGTTTCAATGCATGGGCACGGGTATCGTGCACCTGCGGGCTAAAATTCGATGCCCTTTCGAGCCTTGATTCCTTTTTTGAAGGGGTGTTTGATTTCACGCATCTCGGTTACCGTATCGGCGAACTCAATAATTTTTTCATGTGCATTGCGTCCCGTCAGGACCACGTTGAGTCTTTTGGGCCTTTCCTTTAATACCGAAATCACATCCTCCACAGTCAGAAGACCGTAGTCAATCATATTATTGATTTCATCCAGGATGATCGTATCGTATAAATCGGAAAAAATTTCCTGTTTCGCATAATCCCAGGATACCCTGGCATTTTCGATCGTTGCTTCAGCATGTTCTCCTTTACGTGTTTTAACGAATCCCTGGCCTAATTGAATGATTTTGAAGCCAGGTTCTAGCCGTTTAACCGCACAGAGCTCCCCGGTAAGCCACGTCCCTTTGAAAAACTGGAGCATAAGCACCTTCATGCCATGTCCAACTGCCCGAAGGCCGAGACCCAGAGCGGCTGTTGTTTTGCCCTTTCCATTACCGGTATGCACGAGTATGAGTCCGTTTTCCATAGTAATCTCCCTATAGGATTCTGATACGGTGGAACAGGTAAAAGATTATATTAATCGGGAGTTAAAGTCAAGGATATTGGTGGAAGTTCGTGTGGTGTAATTCCTAAAATAAATTGACAACTGAGTATAGAATGCGTAATATCATTTCAGGCATAGGAATTTCGTAACAGTTTAGTTTTTTTAAAAAACCTCTGTATAAATAGTAGGGGCAGGTTTGAAACCTGCCCCTACTGCTTGTTCAGGTCAGGGGGACTAACTTTAAGGAACGTTTACTGATGTTTTCGTGTTTTTAAAAACGAAAGATGTTTTAAGGAAAGGGGCCGTATATGTCAGAAATCAAGGAATGCGATCTACCGGGTATAGGTAAAAAATTTACCCTGGAATTGGATTCTGGTGATAAATTGGTTGTCGTAATTCATTCTTCAGGAGAAAGGGAGGTCTATAAATTCACCAAAGAGAGTGACGATCCCACCTCAGTGACGAGACTTAATGATGAAGAAGCGCATCAAATTGGCGCAATATTAGCGGGAACGTATTTTCAGCCAGTTATTGAAGGAGAACAGAAGCTGACGATGGTAAATGCAACGATGGAATGGATAAAAATTGTGCCTGATTCAAAACTGGTCGGTAAAAAGATCGAAGAGTTGGATATCCGAAAAAAGACCGGAGTAACTATTACTACAATTATCAGAGGCGAGACAGTGGTGCCTAATCCCCCTTCAAGCGAAATTCTTAAACCCCAGGACACGATTATCATTATAGGAAACAATGAGCAGGTCAAAAATTTTATATCCTTTTTTGAAATTAAACACTGTTTAGAAAATGATCGTCAATGAAAGCGTATTGTCATTAGGTATTTCCCTCATCGCCTTATTTTTTGCGGGTTTGTTAGCCACAAAGATCAATCAATCCCTTACTGCCGTATTTATCGTCGTGGGGATGATCCTTCAGAATTTTTTCCCTGTTACCATTATCACAGAATTTATTGCCATCCTTGGCATTATTTTTATGTTGTTTATGTTCGGTCTTGAATTTTCGGTTGGAAGTTTAATCAATAGCCAGCGAAAAATATTCAATGCCGGAATGTATGATCTGCTTTTTAATTTCCCAATCGGCCTGTTTATGGGATGGATATTAGGGTATGATTTAATACAGACACTATTAATGGCGGGGATTATTTATGTAACGAGTTCTGTGATTGTTGCCAAATCAATTATTGACTTAAAACGATCGGCAAATCCGGAGACGGAATACATCCTCAACATCCTGATCTTTGAAGATATGTTTATTGCTGTATTCCTTGCATCTATTGTTGGTATCGTTAACTATGGTCATATAGATGCAAAGGGTATCTTCTTCGTTATGTTGAAGACGACGGCCTTTTTTATGTTCTTTATCATACTTTCCAGGACTTCAAAGAGATTTATCGACAAGATCGTTGGCATCGAGCACACGGAATTGTTTGTCATCCTGATCCTCTCGATCATTGTGCTCTCGGCAGGCGCCGCCTCTCATATAGGCCTTTCTGAGGCAATTGGGGCATTCCTTGCCGGACTTTTATTGTCTGAAACAAAGCAAAGACACAGGATCTCGGAGGCGATAAAACCCTTCCAGCAGTTCTCCACTGCAATCTTCTTTGTCGCATTCGGGATGTCAATTGATTATAAAAATGTTGGAAGCATGATTCCCATGGGAATATTTATATTTATCGTTTCTTCCTTCGGTAAGGTTTTCGGGGGTTATTTCGTTGGGAAAAAATATGCCTTAAGTAAAAAGGCTTGTTTAAGGCTCGGTTTCAGTCTTATTCCCAGAGGTGAGTTTTCGATTATCCTGGCCGGAGCGATTGCAATGAACCCCGATTTCCCCTACCCCCTAAAATTACTTACCGGGGTCTATGTTTTACTGAGCGCTATTCTTGGCAGTATCTTAATGAAAGAGTCTGACTGGTTTATAAAATGGTTTATTGAAAGGAAGGATAAGGAAGCCAAACAAGCGTCTCACCATCCGGCCACGGATTCACCCGAATGAGCATGAATGATGAAAAAACATTTGAATTTTTAAAAAGATTACCGCATGGCCTTCTTGCGCATTTTGCGTCTGAGTAACATGAAAAGTTCTCTTGCCATGAGCCACTTGTCTTCAAATGCCCATAAATGAAAGGGAAGTACGCACCCACAACGCAGACAATCCGCCTGCGGGCCCATCATACACGGTCTTTTAACCTGCCCCTGAGGATCGAGACAAAACGACACCTCTTTGAAGATACAATTTCTCGTTACCTCTTTACATTTATCAGATTTCATGAGCTTGAAGGCAAGGGTGGGTATTCCGATGAAATCACCATGTTTTTCATCTTTGAGTCTGATCAATCTGTCTAAGATTTCGTCACGCAATTCCCAGCCTGGCCAAAGGTCGTTGTTTTTCAGACCCTTTATCGGGGTGTGTATTTGAAATAGACATCCTTTCACGCCGGCGTCTTTCCATTCTTCAATAAAATATTCGATATCCTGGTAATTCATCTTGTTAATTACCATTGATACGAATACCTTTAGTTCCGGCCGTCCGGCATGTTTTTTAATTTTTTCATGGCAGCCTTTTCCTCGAATGGCATCGTGCATATCTTTCTTGCCATCCACTGATATATAGAAATTCACATCAGGCCAGTTGGGCAGCTCAATCGTACCGTTGGTAGTCACCAGGTTCGATCTGAAATATTTCATTCCGCGTTCTATTAATTCTTTCCTAAGAAGGGGTTCGCCGCCAATCCAGGAACATTGATAAAATGGGAAATCAGTCTCTTTGAGAGCCTCCAGTTTTTCTATCCATTCGTCATCGCTGAGTTCGGGCTTTTCTTCATAGTCGTGTGCATAGAAGTAGCAATGTTTGCAGCGCAGGTTACAACGATTCGTAATGTCAATTGATCCGATTGCGCCTTTTGGCTTTCCAAAGAGATCAAACATAGTTAAATCGTATAATTTAAAGAAAAATTTCGTCCTGTCCTTACCTATTTTCTGGCAGGAATAATGAAACAGTTTGTCTCTGAATGTCCGCTTTGGACCTATTTGTTTATTTTCCAGGGTGTTAATCATTTTACATCAGAAAAATCAATCTTATATTTTTCCTCACTTTTTTTAGTTTTCACCACAATCGCTGTGCTTGCATGGGGATTAATTTTATCATATCGGAAGGCGCCAACGATACCTTGTCGTTTATCCTTGTATTTCATACCAAACTCATTTTTTGTTGGCAATATAACATTCGTTCCTTGTTTCAGGATAATTTGAACGTCTTCCGGGGATTGAATGCCTTCTTCCGGAACACTTACAACAACATTGAAAGTGGCAGATTTTTCAATCTCTTTTAAATCCGCAGGAGTAAGGGTTTGATCTTTTATGGCCTTCATGGCAGAGCTTACCGCAATTTTAATATATTTGCTCATTATCAACCCTCCCTCGCCTTTGGGGTATTCACCAAAGCAGGCTAATTTTACGACAGGGCTTTCAAAAATATCTTTCCCTTTATATTTAGCGCCATACTCATTCGCTTCTTTAATTTGCTCCTGTGTTAATTGAATGTCGAAGGCATCGGACAACGCCGATGTTCCCAATACCGCTATACAGACTACGCCAAGATACCATCCCATAAACCTCATAAGACACCTCCAGATAATAGCATGTTGTGTTTCTGCCCTATTAAATACCGGCCTCTTTAATCTTCAAATAATTTAAGTTCTTTACCTGTTATTATGCTGATTTTTTTCCCAAGATTCTTCATTTCCTTAAGTCCGCCACGATTGGATGATTCGCCAACCACATCAACCAATATCTTTTTTCCGTTCGCTAAGTTTAACAATACTACGTATCTTACATAGTCGTTTGGAATCGATTCACGGACATCCTTTGCAACCTCCACACTCTTGATCCTGGAAAAAGGGAAACTGTCTTCGTCATCAAAAAAAAGGGTCCTTCGCACTTTCGTTGTCACTTGTTCCGCCTTCCCATCAATAGTAATTATCTTGAAAAAGGAACTTAGCACAAGTTTATTTGTGACATTCTTTTTCGGTGTCATTGATTTCACATACCTCCCTTTTCAATATCTACGTGTACGATTGAATAGATTATTTACAATCATCTGACCCAATGAGAGGGAATATATCACATACGATTTCGATAGTCAAAATTATTATTTTTCACGAATTCCGTGTTTCGGGGTTTGTCTCTTCCGGCTCGTTCGGGTTAGTATCTTATAAAAAATATTTTTACACTTTTAGCAAAAATAATTTACTAAATTTGAACAGCAAGTTGAGGGATGATAACGAGTTCTTTAAGT
>JABWAQ010000194.1 GCA_013360945.1 Candidatus Brocadia sp. | reverse complement strand
ATCGGCTGTAAATCTTATAGATGATTACCATCCTCACCTGACAGCATATGACGGGATTGTTGGTGATATATCTCAATGGTGGAACAAACAAATACGCTCAGGGTTTAGCCCTACAACACTAGAGACATTTGGTGCCTGTCCATTCCAGTTCTTTATGAGAAAAGTTTTACAATTACGACCTGTGGAAGAGCCGGAAAAAGATGAGATGGCATCAGCCATAGACACCGGAAATCTGTATCATAGCATATTGATGGATTTTTATAGCATTTTACGAAACCAGGGGTATTTTAATGCGAAGACAAATAATGTTGACCCCGGAGTCATTTTATACAATATTGCCCGGGGACATTTTACAAAGAGAGAACGTCAGATACCGCTTCGTTATCCTATCATCTGGGAAATTGAAAAGGAGGAAATACTTGCTTCTTTAACAAATTTCGTGGCATGGGACCTTCAGCGTATAGAACAAACCGGTTATATTCCTGCCTATTTGGAAAAGGTAATTAGGGTTAATCCAAAAAACGATTTGTCCAAAAATGTTTCGAAAATACTATGGAAGGGTAAAATCGACCGTATAGATATAAAGACGGTAGGAAATACCGTGAGTTTTCGTATCGTGGATTATAAATCCGGAAGGTTCTTAAAGGAAAATCTCATGAGGTCTGTTGTAAGGGGCCAAAAGCTGCAAATTCCCTTTTATATCATCATGATAGAATATATGCTTTCAAAAGAGATTGAAAAGGGACGTATTGCTCAAAACGAGATAAGGTTAGAAGAGGCATCTTTCGTTTATGTTGCGCAGAATAGAGAAGACAAAAAGGGGCAAAAGGGTGTACCTGAAAAGGTTATTGATGCAGATGACTGGAATGAATATGGAAAACAATGTTGGGATACGGTAAAAGAATTCTTACACTATATTCGTGAAGGCATTTTCCCCATTTCACCAACCTCAGATAATCAAAAGTGCGAGTGGTGTGAATTTGCTGCCATTTGCCGAAAAAGCAATCAACCACTCAGATTCAGGCTGGAACATGATGTGAGACTTAAGAAATATCATGAAATTGGCAATCTAACTGTAGGTAAAAAAAAGATGTGACCTAAATTCCGCAATAGTTTTACCCGACAGAGCAGCATATCTATGAGCTATAGCACCCTCTGTATAAAACTGAACATACCGCACTCAACCCCAAAGGGATGAAATGGTTGCAGATAAAATATCAATGTCATTAAGTTAAGCAGCCTGCTTTATTAAGGGAATGGTAAAAATGCTAAGAGGTTGTCTATAAAATTCATAATTCATACCTGGCATTTATCCCTTTGGTGGATTCGCTCCGCTTAATTCACCCTACTCACTCTGTAGTTATATAGATCATATGTAGGGCGAGGCTTTAGCCTTGCCAGGCAACCCTGAAGGGTTGCCCTACGGAATTGAAATTCCTCAACTGAGGATATATCATAATTCTGATAAAGGTATCTATAGTTCTTCCGCTTAGCTTAAAAGAAAACCTCTCGAATGTCAGTTATGGAATTGCGTAAAAAAGGTTTTTAATAGGTAGATTACTCTATCCTCCTAAAAACCTCTTGAATGTCAGTTTCACGGTGTTTGCTCAAAAAACTAAAGTATTACAGAGTTTTGGTGACAAGCAAAATAGCCATAAAGTCACGAAGTGACAGTGTTCGTGGTTTGTGTCCATTTGCACCGATACTAATTACTGACACGAAAAACTTGTTGAAGGCCTAATGTAAACCTTTTATATTTCTTTCATCTTATTTGAGCGCCTCGCTTTGTTCATTTTCCCACTGCAGGAAGTTATCCATGTCGGTCTTGACTGATTTTACTACAAATGCAATAACAGCCATATCATCAAGGTAACCAATTACGGGAATAAAATCTGGCATAAAGTCGACGGGAGAAACAAAATAGATAATGGCAGCTATCGATAAAACGATCGATTCCCACGGGATTTCCTTATAATCGCCACGAATGTAAGCCCGTACCATCCGGATTAGCGCTGAAAGGTATTGCCATGCCTGGCTAACAGGTCCCTGCTTCTTACGTTTTGTTTTTTTGACTGCTTTA
>JABWAQ010000093.1 GCA_013360945.1 Candidatus Brocadia sp. | reverse complement strand
TGTAAGGATATACTAAAGAACTATGAATTTCCGATTCACAAAAGCTGAACACTTAACCCTGAACAGGGAGTTTGAAAGGGTTTTTCATGAGGGCAAGGTGTTTAAAAACGCTATGGTTGTCCTCTATGTTGCTCCCAATAGCGAGCAAATTTCCCGTTTAGGATTGGTAGTAAGTAAAAAAGTGGGAAATGCCGTACGGCGTAACCGCGCTAAACGACTGCTCAGGGAAGTATATCGGTTGAATAAGCATATACTTACTACACCGGTTGACATTATCGCCATTCCCCGGCACCCTTTTTCATCTGATTTAAAACTATCGGATATTGAGAATGGATTTAAACAATTATTACTGCAAATAAACAATGAAGTTCATCATCATTAAACTCATTCAGGCCTACCAGTTTATTATCTCACCTCTTCTGCTTCCTTCCTGTCGTTACAATCCTACGTGCTCCCAATACATGATAGATGCTGTAAGAAAGAAGGGTATCCTGCGGGGTATATGCCTTGGGATATGGCGCATATTAAGATGTCATCCATTTGGTGGCTCAGGGTACGATCCTGTAGAATAAATTACCATGAATCAAAATAAGGCGCGAAAATTACATGATAAGAATTTAACTTCTGGGAGTATAGCTTATCATTGCGAGGGCCTTTTCCGAAGCAATCTCCCTTTCTTTCTCCCTTTTCTCAATCACTCACACATCTCCCTTTTCTAAAGCTCATTCTTACCCACATCTTTAGAATACCAAGAAGAGATGTCTCATCGGGGGGCGTCTCTCTGGAAATTTTTATGCTCTGTAAGCCTCTTCCCGGGTGGCACTGACAAACTCTGTTTGTCAGTGTGGTATATTCCCTATCCACGGGTGTATTCGAACACCACGGACAAACCCTGTCCCTGTTCAAGGCGTACGGGGACACGGTTTGTCCGTGCCACCCTGTTTCGTCTTATCGCACTACTCGAATTTACCCCTCTGACTTGTGGGTAAAGATAAGTTTCTAAAGAGGGATTAAAAGACTGCTTCAGATAAAACCCCCGCAATGACAGATACTCTATAATTTAGTGTTATGAATTACCTTGGCAGTGTACTACCGTTTCTTTTTATATTTTCTTATTGATTTTCCCAATCGATATCCATATATTACCGGGCGAATTGTTCTTTAGGAAGTATTCCTGTTAAAGGCAGTATCCAACTTTTGTT
Source organism: Candidatus Brocadia sp. (assembly GCA_013360945.1). Lineage (GTDB taxonomy): Bacteria > Planctomycetota > Brocadiia > Brocadiales > Brocadiaceae > Brocadia. The sequence goes on along the minus strand of JABWAQ010000093.1, from coordinate 10,652 downwards.
AGGATCTCCATGCTCGAAAAGTTTTGGGTGGCAAAATTCAAATGTACCGTCTGTGCCAAAGAACCGATACGCTTTCCTGCTTATCCGGGAGTCATATTTTATAGTAGCTTTGAGTACGCCTTTAAGCGGGTTGTTTGCGTCATCAGGGGCAAGGAATGCAATGATTGTCTCCTTAAGCGGAAGTGCATCTATTCCTACATCTTCGGGATTTCGCCTTCCGGAAGACGCAAAAATGCTCCATCTCTACCCAAAGGTACCGCATCCCTTCATCATCGAGCCTCCAATTGCCGAAAAACAATCCTTTGCCTCCGGCGAGAAATTTCCCTTCCCTGTAATCCTCATTGGTCAGAAGTGGTATTTACAAAAAATGAATCTATCAAGAAAATATAAAAAATGAAAGACATTCTTGTTTGCGTAGCAGGCGCTACCCCTCAGATTATAACAGAAACAATGTATGCGCTATCCAGAAACGTTCCCCCTGTATTTGCTAAGGAATTGTATATCATAACTACCTCGTATGGTAAGCAACTGATTGCCGATACCCTCATCAAACAAGGCATTCTCAAACAGTTTCTAGAGGAATACAGACTTCCCGACATATCCTTTACAGAAGACTGCCTTATCGTAATAAGAGGCCATGACGGCACTCCACTGCAAGATATAAGGGATAATAAAGAGAATGAGGCGGCCGGAGATATCATAACGGGATTTATCAGAGAAAAGGCAAAAGACTTAACGGTAAGGATTCATTGTTCCATTGCCGGAGGCCGCAAGACCATGGGGTTCTATCTTGGTGGTGCATTGCAGCTCTTTGGCAGGCCGTGGGATAAGCTGTATCATGTCCTGGTAAGTCCGGAATTTGAGAGTAATCCAAACTTCTTCTATCCTCCCAGGAGACCGAAACTGATACCATGCAGGATGCCTGATGGAACCAAAAAAGAAATAAGCACAGATATGGCTGATGTCCAGTTGGCAGAGCTGCCATTTATCCGCCTGAAGGAAAAACTACGCCTGGGCAGTAATAGCTTTAGAGAGCTTGTCCATCAGGGACAGGAAGGAATAGATACGGCACTGGTACAGGAACCTCTCAGGGTGAATCTGCGTGACAGGGTACTTGAGGTCGGAGACAGGACTATTTACCTCACGCCAATGGAACTATCCATTTACATAACATTTATAGAGCAAAAGCTGCATCACTGCCAACAACCGGAAAGGAAGTACTGCCTCGAATGTATTGATTGTTATACCCCGATAGGGTATTTGATGGGAAGGGAGGCATTGAATGCCTTTGTTACATGCTATGAAAAGATATTTGGCAAGGATTCTTTGAGAAGTAGGGAGCTTTATGAAAAGTATAAAAAGCGTGGAGGAATTCCTTCAAAAATACTACGGCAGGTAATCAGTAAAGTAAGAAGAAAAATAGAAGATGGCATTCGGGATAAAAACCTTTTCCCCTTTTATACGATAGCGTCTGTCGGCAGTTATGGTAGTACACAGTATGGATTAAGCCTGGAAAAAGGCAAGATGGTAATAGAGTAAAACAACAGGACGCAGATAAGTATCTTAAGACCTATTTTTCACCATTTCCGGCAAAAATTTACGAATTACGATTTGAGATTTACGATTTTTGGATAATAAGAAATATTTCTGAAATGTTTCTTATGTTGAGTTTTAACATATTATGGTGAAAAATATCTAAGGAAAATAGGAAAACAAGAAACAGGTAACTTCTGATAATAGAGAAACTTTTATTCCGGGGTGGCACGGACAAACTTTGTTTGTCCGTGTCGTATATGTCATATGTGCATAATGTAGAAACTAACACTAACAGCGGACACTAATTACTGTTTGCCGACCACTGTTCAATATGGAGAAAAATATGGATGAAAGACAGAAAAGGGAATATCAGACGGTTGTGCTTGCTGCATTGTTACATGATTTTGGGAAGAGAGGTTAGGAATGGCAAAAATAGAAAAAATTAGTTTTGAAATAGAGACTGTAACCCCGATGTTTCTTGCTGGAGCCGATGGGAAAACAGCAGAATTACGACCAGCTTCATTAAAAGGACTACTGCGTTATTGGTGGCGTGCGCTTCAAGCTGAAAGCGATTTAAGAAGTTTGCGTGATAACGAATCTGCGATATTTGGGAGTGTTGATCGTGGTGGAAGTTTTTCGATTCAGATAAAGCACGAGCCTTTTAAACCAACGAGGAATAAGTTCCCAAATCATCCCGCTCCTGTAGAAGGAAAAACTTTTACGATTAATATCCTGGAATATTTAGCCTATGGAACATATGAATATGAGAAAGGAAAGGGGAATGTATTCGTCAGAGATTATATTCCACCAAATACAAAATTCACCGTAATACTAAACATTTTTAATGAAAACTATAAAAAAGATATTTTAAAGACATTTTATGTATTTAGTATGTTTAGCGGTATTGGCTCTAGAACTAGAAATGGTTTCGGAAGTTTCGATGTATTGAACAAAACCAGGGTATTTGAGGCTATCAACAATGATTTTTCTGTAGATACCCCCTATAAAATGGACAACCTTGCAAAATTGGTCAAGAGAGTTGGTGTGCGATCTTATTTCTCCTTTTCAGATCAAACTAAGGTTTTTATGTCAAAGAATTTCTTCGATTCGTGGGATAAAGCGTTAGCAAACATTGGTGTACTTTACAAACAAATTCGATCAAAGCTTGAAAAAAGACATTCATTTGAAAAACGCCAATACATAGGCGCTCCAATAATAGAAAAAAAGGTTACTCACTCTTTTCTTGGAAGACATGCTAAACCGTATTTTATAAAAATAAGCAAGGAATCGGGGAAATATCGTCCTTATATTCTTTATCTTCCTTCAAGGTATTGTGACGGGTCAGATTCAGACACAAAGAACAGAAGAATAAATCACTCGAAAGTTGACAATGATTTTAACAATGTTTGTGCTGAATTTAATGAGTATCTTGCCAGTGAAATGGAATTAGTTTTATAAAAAGAAATAATGGAGGCTTTCATGAATAGAGAAATACTTATCAAAAAAATCCAGGCGCTTCTCCACGATCCACCAGAAAAGGCTTTAATCCTTGGCAAAGTGGGTCATGAAGAAAGGGCTTCGAATCTCATGAGGATTATTGAAGGAAGCGCTTCGATAACCAATGAAACAAAAGATGCCGACCATATTGCCTCTGCATCCGACAGAATAAATTTTCCCAGGGATATCGAAGCAAAGGCGGATTTCTCAAAAGAACCCATCATTGTTCATCCTTTATCCGGAAAGGAGTTTAAAATCCCATCATCTGCCACATCTGCGATAACAGGTATTGATTATAAACGGGTAATGTACGTTATTGATGAAGCAGTGAAAGAGATTGCTTTAAAATATCCTGATGTAGAATCAAGATACCTTTCCTTGTGGGCTGAGTTGTATGAAATCATTAAAGTTAAAGAAAAAGAATGCAGGAAATCAGCCCTTGGCCAATTATGGGAGCTTTTACCGGCAGATACGCGCATCCCTGACCATTCCATCTGGGAGCATAGAAGGGTTGCCTCGGCCATTTCAGGCGCTTTGCCAGAGCCGTCACTCTTGTTGTTTTCTATTGGGCCGGTACAGGATTTTATTGCAACGGCCAGAAAAACCCAGGATTTGTGGGCAGGGAGCTATATGCTTTCGTATATATCGTGGACGGCAATGAAGACAATTTCAGAGGAAATGGGACCGGATTCTATCATCTTTCCCGACTTGATGGACCAACCCTTCTGCAATCTCTGGCTGAGAGAAAAGGGATTAGAATTTGTTGAAAAACCACGTGGAGAATCTCTATCTTCTCCTACTTTACCTAACCGAGCGCTTGCCATTCTTCCGAAAGATAATGCCAAAAAAGTTGCAAGAAAGGCTGAAGACGCTGTTAAAAGGGTTTTTACTGAAATATGTTTTGCAGTAAAAGACGAGATTGAAAACTCCTTGAACGAATTAAAAAGCGATGCTGTTTGGGGAGAAATCTGGAACAGGCAAACCAGAGACTTCTTACAGGTTTACTGGTCAATACTGCCTGCAGGCAAAAAAAGTGAATATAAGGGTTTTATTGATACGTATAAAATATTTTTGGGAGACGATTGTCTTGGAAACTTTGAAAAACTTTTAGAAGAATATGAGACAAAAGGGTTCTGTCCTAACATTGGCACAGTATATGGGCAGTTGTACAAATTTCTTGAAAAAGCGCACGGGAGCAGAAAGACTATCCGGGACTTTTCACAGCAATCAGAGCCGCATTACAAGTGTACTATGTGCGGGACAAGAGAACCCGTACATCCAGAAAGGCATAATAACCAGGATTGTAAAGAGTATGGGGCGCTTTTTGGATTCTGGAAGGAAAAGCTCAGAAGTAAATTTCAGGATATAAAGCCTTCAGAAAGATTATGTGCAGTGTGCGTGACCAAAAGATTTGCATGCAAGCATTATTTTAATAAAAAGGGCTGTGGTATTAACACTTCATATCCTTCAACCAGTACAATGGCAACATCTGCCTTTAAACAGCAGATTATTGACAATATATACAAACCTGAGATTTCCACAAAAGTAGGAAACTATATTACATTATTGGAAACTCTTTTAGGTGAGGATAGATTAAAGTTATACGATACTATTCCAATGCTAAGGCGTGCCTGCCGCGATGATATTGCAAAGAGATTTATTATGATTGATGGAGATTGGCTTTATACGGATTCCCTCACAGAATCTCTAAAAGAAGAACTTCCTAATTATTCTAATGAACTATTGAAAAGTTGCATTTCCGCTCTAAAAGATTTATTAGAGACAGCGAGAAGATTCGATCTGGGAATACCATCTAAATACTATACCATTATTCAGATGGACGGTGATAACATGGGGAAATGGCTTTCAGGGGAAAAAGCACCCGAGATAGAAAAGATTCTCCACCCTGGAATAAGATATCAATTAGAGAAAGATTCAGACTGGAAAGAGATTTTGAAGCAAAAGCGACCTCTCAATCCCTCTTTGCACATAGCGGCAAGCAGGGCATTGAGGGACTTCTCTTTAAAAATTGTAAGAGAGATTGTTGAAAGAGATCATCTCGGCAAGCTTATTTATGCAGGAGGAGATGACGTCCTTGCATTCGTATCTTTGGAAAACCTACCTGCCGTTATGAGGCGTTTGAGGGCGTATTTTTCCGGTAGCCTTGTCTATGATAAGGATGGAGGTGTAAAGATAGATTTCCAGCATGGAAGCGGTTTTGTACCGATTGACGAAAAAGGATATCCGCTTAGTTTAAAAACTCGCAAAAATCCCAGTGGGTTTTTATATTCGATGGGTACAAGCGCCACTGCAAGCATGGGTGTTTCTATTGTCCATCACTCCTATGATCTGTCTAAGGCGCTTCAAGAGGTAAGAGATGCAGAGAAAAAGGCAAAAAACGAGTTTGGCAGAAATGCCTTTTGTATATCTCTTAATAAACGGTCAGGCGGAGCAGAAACCTTTGGCTCGAAGTGGTACTATGAAAATGATGGATACTTTGAAGGTATTCCCGTATTAGAAAAATTAGTTGATGTATTTGATAAAGGCATATCGCCTAAATTTGCTTATGATTTTAAGACAGAACTTCTTGGACTTCAGGCGCTTCCAGTTGATAAAGCAATATGCTGTGAGGTAAGACGATTGGCAATACGTCATAAAAATAAAGATTTTCCAGAGGAAAAAGTTGAAGAGATTTCAAATGATTTGTTAAGACTTAAGAAAAATGGAATATCACTTGAAAAAATAAGCAGTTTGCTTAATATTGCTACTTTCCTTGCAAGGAGAGAAAATCAATGAAGATTTTTATCGAACCAAACGACGTGTTAATGTTCAGAGACGGAAAACCGTTTTCCGGAGGCGATGATCATTATGCAAGGGGCACCTTCCCACCGTCTCCATCTACATTTTATGGCGCTCTACGCTCAAAGATATTGAGCGAAAAGTATCCACAATATGAAAGTTTTAAAGATGGGAATGTACCCGAAGACGTTAAAAAGGAAATTGGAACTCCATCTGAACAGGGAAGCCTTACCCTTAATAATTTTCTCATTGCCATGCGAACAGATGGAGCTATTCATCCCATATTTCCTGTCCCAAAGGATGTGGTAAAAATAAAGGGATCTGATGAAAAAAACTTATTTCTGTTAAAGCCTGAAGAATCGCTTAATAATAAAATTAGCTGTAACTTCCCCTTTGCCTCTTTAGCTCCGCTGTGGTTAAAAACGGAAAGCCCGATAGAGGAAGTAAACGGCTTTCTCTCTTTACAAGCAATGAGTACTTATCTTTGCGGGAATGTTCCGGATGAGATTGTGAAAAGCGAATGTCTCTACAAGAAAGATGAACGGGTTGGAATTAAAAAGGTCAGAGTAAGAAAGGCTGCGGCGACAGGCGCGCTTTATAGTGTGGAATATTTCAGGTTCGAAAAAGACGTTGGGTTTGCAGTTGAATTAAGCGGAGTAGAGAAATTTCCTCCGGAAGGATTATTGCGGTTGGGCGGTGATCATCGCTCGGCATTTTACCAGGAATCCTCATTTATTTTGCCTGATAAAGAAAAAGTTAAAAATAAGATAAAAGACACCGGAAAGTTTAAAATTGTTTTCCTAACCCCAGCAATATTTTATAAAGGCTGGATGCCTCACTGGATAGACGCTGAAAGCGGTATAGGGACACTGAATAATATTACCCTTAAGCTTATATCCGCAGCACTTGGCAAATCAGTCCATATCGGAGGCTTCGACCTTGTAAAGAAAACGCCAAAAGATATGAAAAAGGCGGTATCCGTAGGAAGCGTCTTCTATTTTCAATTGGAAAAAGGCAGTATTGACGAGATATTTGACGTATTCTGGCTAAAATCAATCTCAACAGAAAAACAAAACGAGGGTTTTGGAATCACTATTATTGGAGGATACTGATATGTTCAAAGAAGCAAGTCTGATGTTTATCTATACTGAGACGTCCCTACACGCAGGGAGCGGCACAAGCCTTGGCGTAATAGATCTGCCGATTCAGAGGGAAAAATATACGGACTATCCAGTACTTCAGGCATCGGGAATCAAAGGTGCTGTGAGAGACTGGTTTGAAACAAACAATGGCGTTGAGAACCAAAAGATAGACTTGATTTTTGGACCCGATACCATTGGTAGAGGCGGTGAAGCATTTGCTGGCGCTGCAACATTCACAGATGCCAGGCTTCTCCTGTTTCCAGTAAGGTCAATGAAGGGCGTGTTTGCCTATACAACGTCTTGCTTTGCCCTGAACAGATTAAAGCGCGATTTAACCATGGCTAAAGTTGCAAATGTTAATTGGAATATTCCACAAGAGCCACAAGATAATCAGGTTTTTGGAATAAAGGGAAGCAGTTTATGTGAGGATGGAAAGGTCTTGCTTGAGGAATATGCATTTGATTTTCATGAAAATAATAACGATGTAAAGACTATTGCAGAATGGTTAGCAAATAATGCTTTCCCGAATGAATATCAATTCTGGAAAGAAAAGATTAAAACGGACTTACTTATCCTTCCCGAAGACGCCTTTAAGGATTTTGTAAAACTTTCTACCGAAGTTCAGGCAAGGATAAAAATAAACAATGACACGAAAACAGCCACTTCAGGAGCGCTTTTCTATGAAGAAACATTGACCTCTGATACCCTTCTTTATTCTATAGTAATGGCAAACGACCCATTCAAGGATGAGGCGAACAGACCCAACGGTTTGAAAAATGCGAAAGACATAATGACCTTTATATCCGCTCTTAACGGCAACCGGGCCCAATTTGGGGGAGACACAACTATTGGTAGGGGAATAGTAAATATAAGGCTTCTTAATGGAGGTTCAAAATGAGCCGACTGCAAAAAGTGGAACAAAAAAGAGCGGCAGAAGCATGGAGCTGTATTCAGGCGGTAAATGAAGATATAGATAGCCCTAAATTTAAAAAGGAATACAGAAGCATCGTCATGAAACTTCCTACGCTAATACTTACCAATGGACTGGGACAAACCCTTGCCTTTTTAAAATCTAAAGGTAAAAATGATGACTCTAATCCTGAAGAAAAGGTTTATGGAGATTTACAGGGATGGCTTACACAGCCAAATGTCGCAAATTGGGGGAGGGTTATGCATGATGAATTAATTGAGAGGATTATGGCTATTGATAGCAATAAATATCGTTTTGTAACAATGGAATGCCTCTCATTTTTAAACTGGCTCAAAAGATTTGCAGATGCCGTATTACCAAAGGATGGAGGTGAATAAAATGACACTCCCACTACCTGAATCTACACGGAATTTTGTATTACAAAAGAGTAGATTACAAAAGTTCAGTAATTTCGGATTGCGGTTTACTAAATATATAGATTGGAATACAAACTGGGAAAAGAAAAAAGATATTCATAATGAAATCCTTAGTTCTTACATAAAAAATGAATCTCTTCTGGAATCATACAAAAACAGGAAAAAGGCGCTTTTAGAAAATTACAGGACACGAGGCTATCATGTTGAATGTTTTTCAATGGCTACGGATTATCGTTTTATTTCCGGACTCGGCGGCGCACACGTGCTTGAAACAGGTTTAATGCTGCACCCTTTATATGGTTTTCCTTTTTTACCGGCAAGCGGCGTTAAAGGGCTTGCAAGAGCCTATGCAGAGAAGGTTGCTGAGGCGTCTGATGAGGAACTACTGGAGGTATTTGGGTCTGAAGATAAAGACAGGGTTTTAGATTCCAACCGTGAGGGGAAAGTTGTTTTTTTTGATGGCATACCAGCCGAATTTCCTGATATTGAGATTGATATTATGAACCCTCATTATGGCGATTATTATCAAGGTAATAAGCCGCCTGCTGATTATCTGGACCCGAATCCTATAACATTTCTTGCTATAGCGCCTGGTAAAGCATTTATGTTTTCACTGTTTTCAAGTGAAGAATCCTTGCTTGAAAAATCCGTAAGATGGTTAAAAGGTGGATTAATAGAACTCGGTGCTGGTGGTAAGACTAACGTTGGTTATGGATATTTTAAAGAGATTGTATCGCAGAATTTGCAAGAACACAGGGAGACCGGTATAACCTCAAAAGAAGAAGATGATCTAATGACAAGATTTAACAAGCTCAAACTTCAATGTAACCCGGAAAAATTCCTCGGCTTTATTAAAAATGTTAAAAAAGAAGAAATTCCAATTCTTGAAAAAATCTCATTTAAAGACTTGGATTCGGGAGTTATAAATATTGCAATAGTAGAAGGTCTAGGGAAATTAGAAGTATCTTCTGAGGTTTTGAAAGCAGTTGCAAGAAAAATGCTCGAAGTTATAAAACCGCACAAAAAATGGGATGATAAAAAACATGAACGATATAAAAAACTTTGCTTAATGGCAGGAGTTCAGCAAAATTCTTGATAACCTTCTTCTGGTTTGCCCCTGAGGCAAGTAAACCAAACTCAAATAACGGACTTGTCCCCTTTGGCTGGGCAGTGATGGAGATTTTATAATGGATATACAAGAGCATATTGAATATTGACTCAAATCTGCTTCGCGTGATATGGAGTTGTACCAATGGTTGCTGTTCCAAATGAAATAATGGAAAAAATTAAAAATTTCTTACAAATGGTCTCAAACAGCAGATTACATTTGGAAAGGGCGATACTCTTTGGCTCTTATGCAACGGGAGCAGCAAACAAATGGAGCGATATTGATATTGCTTTAGTCTCAAAGGATTTTACGGGTATTGGATTCTATGATAGGCAACGGGTGAATCCGTTTCTCATAAAGGTAGATTCCCGTATTGAACCGCACCCGTTTAAACCAGAAGATTTTACAGAAGATAATCCCATGGTAAAGGAAATTCTGAAACAGGGAATAGAGATATCTTGATTGTATAGGAATTTTCATTTTATGTAAGCGGTTTTCAGGGTGGCACGGACTGTGCAGACGCATAATAATGCGTTTCTACGTTTGTCCGTGCTTGTTTCAATACCCACTTGAGTAGGGAATATAACACACTGACAAACAAAGTTTGTCAGTGCCACCCTTGACTAAAAAATAACTTGAGCTGTGAGATGAATAAGATCATACCTTATCAGAAAGGGAAAACTATTGGGATTTCAGACTGCTATATTTCTGTGATGGTACATGCAAACAATGTACAACTTTTAACCCTGGATAAACACTCACTATGTATAACGAAAATGAATTAACACAAATGAAAGATGTCCTTCAAAGACTCAAAAAAGAAGGCAAAATTCGCCTTGCAATCCTCTATGGTTCATATGCAAGAGGGACACCCCACGTAAGGTCAGATATTGACCTCGCAGTTTTCGTAAGTGCAAAGGATACGGAAGAAGAGATTGAAATCATTGACAAAATTCTTATGTCTGCCGAACGAGACATATACATCCTGAGGTTCGATGAAGAAGACAAGTCACCCTTTGTCGTTCAGGAAGCGTTGAAAGGAATACACCTGGTAGAACCTGATTACAATACACTCTATGAGATTGCACGCAGAGTACTTCATGAGACAGAAGAAATTCGTTTCGGGAAGATGTTAAAAGGATAATAATTTACCACCAAGGTCACAAAGAGTACAGAGAAACAATGAAAAGAAATTTAGAGAATTTATTCTATGGTTGATAGCA
>JABWAQ010000015.1 GCA_013360945.1 Candidatus Brocadia sp. | reverse complement strand
CATCGCCCACCAAAAAATAGGCAACGTGAACGAGATGTTTGGTGGGCGATGCCCACCCTACCAGGTTAACCAGATTTACAAAAAATCGGGAATGCACCCCCTCCCAATAATAGCGATGTTTACCGCCTATGGTAGGGGCGAAGCATTTGCTGCAACCGGCATAAATGCACTCACCCAATTGGGCAAAATGCTTCGCCCCTACATTTATTATATTAAGGAATTTCAAACACCTCCCATAATCCCCCCGTTTACGGGGGGAAACAGGGGGGTAAGTCGCCGAAGGCCAATTAATCAAAAGACTAAACTGTTACGATGCCGCAAACAAATCAATCATCATAGTATCCAATATTATGGTGATACGATAATTGATAAATATAATTAAGCTCATTAAAGATTTTCCTGGCAACCTTACTGTTTCGTGTTTCCTGTGAAACACTGCCAAAAATCTTATTAATCACATGGTAGCCAAGTGTCCTGTAGGCTTCAAACTGGGATTCATCAAACAACTGATCAAGGGTAGTTTGGTGCGGGAACGACTCGTTCTGTGTCTTGTAACTCTTAATATCCATGGACTCATCGCCGGTCAATGAGGACTTGATGTAGACGAGGACACCATTTCTGGCAGGATCCGGATCAACTTTATCATATTCAATGGTTCCTATAGCATAATGGCTGCTGCTGATTCCAGATTCTTTATCCTTCTTCATCCGTTCAACATTGATGGAAATATTAATGCCGAAGTCTGCGCGGCATTTTTCAATGGCATTTGCAAGGTCGCCGAACTCCATATCGGGGTCTTCACCTGCGTCGCAGGCAACGATGTACCGGCATCGTCTCCGAACAAGTTCATAAATGCCGAGGTTCTCGAAGTGGCCCCCGTCGGAAAGATAAACGTATCTTCCACGGTCATCGCTCCGCCCGAATAGCTCTTTCAGGAGATACCATAACCCTTGCCAACCGGGTCCCGCATGTTTTTCGTTGCATTTTGGATTTCCAAACCACTGACCAAGGCGAACATTAAACACCGTTAAGATAAAGGCGAGGGCGCCTGACGAACGGTATCCCATGCTGGGACTTGCCGCAGCGCCGGAGATGGCCATGGCATCTTCAATAAAAAATTTCAGATCGGTTTCTTTACTACGGGCATTTTGAGAAGCTGCATCTTTCCATGAACGGTATGCATCCTTTTCCAAATCCTTCTCATTTTTCATAGATGAATGTCTTTGATGGGGCTTATAGCCATAGTGCAGGGGGGTGAAAACAAAGGATGCCGCCTTCCGCTGTTGCCAGGCGAGTTCTTCCCCTTTTGTTAAATTAAGGGTAGTATTTATGATGGGGTAAGGACCGTCATAGCTATTTTCGAGAATCTCGTTGATCTTTAACCCGCCACTTTTGTCTTCCTGTTTAAATATGCCAAGATATGCACGTTTCAACCTGTCCTTATACAGGGTGTGAAGTGAAAGGGAATTGATATTCATAAACCAAGACATAAGAAAAGCAATCGCCAAAGAACCACAAAAAACAATACCTAGTTTTTTGTAGGAATCTGTTTGATCTAATTGAAATACATGAGGCAACCAGGCTGAGAGTATAATAGCCCCCACGATGATGATGCACATCCCCAGAGCTATTGCTATCTTAAAACCCCATTTTGCGCCCTTCCCTTCAGTCAGCGGGATAAATCTCTGTAACAGCGCGCTTATAACGATCATCACATTAACCCATGCGAAAGTAGCGAAAGACTGAAACAAGATGACGATTTTTCCTGAAATTTCTCTTCCAAAGATGGTCACTGCAAACAAGGCGGTTGTCAGCGTTGTCCAGCCAAGGAGAGACACGGCAAAACGTCCGAGCTTTTTTCTCTCGTCCTCGGAGAAGGTATCTCTGGACAGCAGGAACCAAAGAGCGCCAGCAAAAAGAAAAATCAGTATAACCGTGGGTATGCCAAAACACGCGAAGATCAAACGGATGCGTCTGACATGGCTGCTTTTCGGGCAATCTTTGGGAAACATCTCCTCAATGAGAAGGCGATTAAGTTTTTTGACGTTGTTCCTCTCCACCTCATCCATGTTGAAAAAATTCTTTTTCCGGGAATCGATAGTCTTTTCTATCAAACAGTTTATTTTATCACTATTACTAAAGTCAAAATAACATACCCTATCGTAGAAAGCAGGAAACCGTATCAATCTATTAAGCCATTGAATAAGGCTTTCATCGTTGAAGCTGAACAACGGTTTCAGCAAATCAATAGAAAGTTCTTCATATAGTAGTTCTTTAGATAGTATTCGAATATTGTACTTTGGAAACATTTTCGGATAAATTTTTTTTAAGAGAAACCAATTCTCCATTTTGACATTTTCCTTTTGAACATCAATTTCCCATATAGGAAATTGACTACGATAGTTTTTTATGTATTTAATAATGCGTTCTGTTTCTGGGGAGGCTTTCAAATTATTGTACTTGTTCACAAAATTGTAATGGAGTTGTGGAATTTCCAATATCTCATTGAAATGTGCGATGGTATTTTCATGGGCTTTAAAATGTATTTCGTTATCATCTATGATCCCATCATCTCTTAGCGTTGTACAAAGTGCTTCTACTTTTGATAAATCAATAAACTCGTCTTCACTGAAGTTGCTGTCTTTATTCTGCATCCACTGCATCCAGAGTGATAAAAGAAAGAATAGCAGGCCTGCAATGAAAAATGCGAACAAACTACATAGAAACCAATTTAAGGCAGATAAGCAATTTTTTGGGATATTTTCAGTGTTTTCGTTTATTTTAAAAAGAAACCACTGAATAAAGATGATCAGAGCTAATACCAAAACCCACATACAGGAATCTTTTGAATAGATATAACACCCTTTCCATAATCCATAGCTAAGGAAAAAGGCTGTTACAATCCAAAGGAAAGGTAAAAACTTCCATTCCGATGAACCACCAAGTACGCTAATGCAGATCATAATACTACATAATGGAGGAATCACCCAACAAACTATTTCTAAACAGCCATGAATAGACGAACTTGGATGATACAGTGAAATAAGCACCAAATGAATAAAGGTTATAACGGAGAATAGAACAGATACGAGGATAAACAGATTGAAGAATGAGTTGCGCAGGTATGTTGTAAGGAGCAACCAGGTATCAGCCCCCAATAACCCCTTTTGAGGTGTCAGGTAGTTGCTGTAGTCACGCAGGTGATGGATTTCGTCAGGCTCCGCCTTATTATCATGCTTGCTCCAGTCAGGATGCATGCTCTTAATAACGTCTGTCAACCCAACTTTTTTTATCCATGCTATCAGCCAGCTTCCGATATAACCGCCACCGGATACCGTTGATAGATATTTAAAGATGGAGAGTATGTCCAATTCAGCCAAACCCTGCAGCACGCCAAGATTAAAGGTAGCGCTGCGAATACCACCGCCGGAGAAGGCAAGGCCAACTAATGGAGTTTTATAGGCTTTTGAATATAACACATATTCGTAAGATTCTCTTATAAGAAGTTGATACAGTTTTTTCTTGTTTTCGTTTAGATCATTGCATTTTTCATTCTGGTTAATTTTTATGACTAAACCTTCTATGATCTCTGAAAATTTAATATCACATATTTTTTCTTTTAAAGTTTTATGTAGTAAAACGGGATCCTTCGAAAATTCGTTATCGTCTGATGAATTGCAGAACCAACGAAATAAATACAAAAGCAATTTTTCATCATCCTCGGCCTCAATTACTTTGTTAAGTTCCTCAAAGGTTAAACGCAAATCAGATTTAACGTTCAAGTCTTTCCGATAGAGTTCTTCAAAGAAGATTTGCTCGAAGCTCCAGGCTGTTGGTTCCGATGATTTTCCTGGCATATATACCTCCGGATGCAGAGGAGAAGATGGGAATTGCCGTATGAACGGTTGCCGGAATTGAAGCAAATATTTTAAAAAATTTCAAGTCTAATTTTTCGTTTTTTGAAATGGCGCTATCATTTATCCCGGTCACAATATAAGATAATCTTTGCGCGTAACAATTTAGTTTTCTGATAAATCCCAATAATAGCGATGTTTACCGCCCAGGGTAGGGGCGAAGCATTTGCTGCAACCGGCGTAAATGCACTCATACTCAAGTGGGCAAATGCTTCGCCCCTACTGTTGCCTTTACGCAAAAGACATTGCAGTGCAATTTTAAATACACGGGAATATTTTCCATTTCAAATCTTTGTTCTGTTTGGTATATTCTCAAGAACTGATATCCTGGCGCAGCGAAGCTGCAACCAAGTCCCCCTTAAACTTCGTCGTGAACTCAGTCGAACGAAAAGGGGATGAAGGGGGGTTGTAAAAAGTTTGCAGAAAAAAGAAGTTTTTATACAGTAATAATATATACTCAGAGGGTTCACAATCAGTGAATATTTAGATTGATAAACAGGGTGGCACGGACAAACTCCGTTTGTCCGTGTTGAACTTGCACGATGTTGTTTATGAAATATCCATTTTAAAATTGATAGACAAATCAAGTCTGATCATTGCAAGCACAAGGTATTTAACAGTATTACAAAAACACGGACAAGCACAGCTTGTCCGTGCCACCCCGTTAGATTATGGTATGTCTGTATCAAGTTTGTAAATCACAAATTGTGAGCCTCTCGAGTATAATGCTGAAAACGATTTTCTGAGGAAGTCACACAATGATTGAGATAATGCCAATAAGCGGAACGGTCGATGCCGTTGTTACCGTTCCAGGCTCGAAGAGCTATACGAACCGCGCCCTTATCACGGCGGCATTGGCCGATGGGACATCCACGATTACCAATGCCCTTTTCAGCGACGATACCAAATATATGGCATCCAGTCTGAATGTCCTGGGAATACCCGTCGGGGAACTACAAGATGTCAATAGATTCATCGTACACGGAAAAGGTGGCGCTATTCCTGCAAGACAGGCGAATTTGTTTGTCGGGAATGCAGGGACTGCCATGAGATTTTTAACGGCAATGCTCGCCCTGGGCAACGGAGTTTACGAAATAGACGGCGTTGCGCGTATGCGGCAAAGGCCCATACAGGATTTACTCGATGGCTTAAAACAGCTTGGGGCGGATGCTGTATCGAAAAATAGTGACGGTTGCCCGCCCGTGATAATTCAAGGGAAGGGATTGCGGGGTGGATTGGCTGTTGTGAAGGGGGATCTGAGCAGCCAGTATTTTAGCGCCTTACTGATGACGGCCCCTTACGCCGGAATGGATGTGATTATAGAGGTGAAGGGAGAACTGGTCTCAAAACGTTATGTGGATATGACAGTGGCGCTGATGCGACAGTTTGGTGTAAATGTTGAAAACAATGCCTATAAAATCTTCTCCATAAAATCCGGGCAGCGTTATAAGGCGATGTGCTACGAAGTTGAGGGAGATGCATCGGCTGCTTCATATTTTTTCGCTGCTGCGGCCATTACCGGCGGAAAAGTAAGGGTCGTAGGCATCGGGAGTGATTCCTTGCAGGGGGACATTCATTTTGTGGACGTTTTGAAAAGTATGGGTTGTAGTGTTACATGGGGCGGCAATTGGATTGAAGTCCGGGGGGATACACTGCATGGGGTGGATGTTGACATGGGTGACATGCCTGATGTGGTGCAGACTTTAGCCGCTGTGGCGGTATTTGCCCAGGGCAAAACACGGGTACGAAATGTGAAAAATATGCGGATAAAGGAGACTGACCGTATTGCCGCGGTGGTAAATGAATTGCGCAGGATGGGGATTTCAGCGATAGAATATGAAGACGGTTTTGAGATTGAACCGTCTCCACCATGTCCGGCGGAGATCGAGACCTATGATGATCATCGCATGGCTATGAGTTTTGCATTGATTGGGTTGCGTTCTCACGGGATACGGATAAAAAACCCGGAGTGTGTATCCAAGACATTTCCTGATTATTTTCAGAGGTTAGAAGCCTTACGGGGTGGAAAAATTAACCCTGTCAGGGTTTGAAACCCTGACAGGGTTGAATGGCTGATTTGGTGTGCCGGATGCATGATCGGCGCTGCCGATAAAAATTCATAGTTTTCTGTGTCCGCTTGACGGCATCATATTACCGTATAAAATCTTTCTTTTTTTGCACGTTTTTTACAACCCTCCACACCCCCTTTTCGTTCGACTGAGCTCACGACGAAGTCTAAGGGGGAACTCTGAAATCCCCCTTAGTAAAGGGGGACTTAGGGGGTTGTTTCATTAACCATGTGTTTTGGCTGCGGCAAAGACGCGATAGGGTATTCTGTAGTTTCTTTGGTAGACGGCGATTAAGCAGCAGAGATAATTTTTTTAAATCCTATGATGACACCGGACGTTGATGAAAAATATATGGCCCTTGCTTTGGAATTGGCAGAAAAAGGGCGGGGGAAGGTAGAGCCGAACCCCATGGTGGGCGCTGTACTGGTAAAAAATGGCGAGATCGTAGGAAAGGGTTACCACCAGGTCTTTGGAGGACCACATGCCGAGATACATGCAATCAATGAGGGGGGAGTAAACTGCAAGGAAGCGACGCTCTATGTCTCAATGGAACCTTGCGCACACTATGGTAAGACCGCGCCGTGTGTCGATGCCATAATTAAGGCGGGTATCGTAAAGGTGGTAACAACGGGTATTGACCCTAATCCCATTACCTCAGGCAAGGGGATACAAAGATTGAAGGAGACGGGGATTGAGGTCAGGCTGGGTGTTATGGAATCCGAGGCCAAACGACTCAATGCCCCATTTTTTAAGCTAATGCTAAAAGGATTGCCGTATGTGACGGTAAAATGGGCAATGTCACTGGATGGCAAGATTGCAACTTACTCCGGGGACTCCAGGTGGATCACGTCTGAAGAGTCTCGTGCGTACGCGCATAAAATCCGTGGTCAGATGGACGGTGTCATGGTGGGAATCAACACCGTAGTGCGGGACGATCCATTATTGACCTGCCGTATTGAAGGCGGAAGAAACCCGAAGAGGATTATTATCGATAGCAGCGCCTCGCTGCCCTTAAATTCCCGGCTTTTACACACGATCAACGAAGCTGAAATAATTGTTGCTGTTAATCAGAACGCATTGCATGAGCGTATTCAGAGGTTGGAACAGATGGGGTGTAAGATTATTCAAACAAGAGATACCGATGGTTGTGTAGATTTGCAGGACTTCTTCCATCGGCTTGGAGATATGAAATTGACTAATATCTTCGTGGAGGGAGGCAGTGGGGTTATTACCTCAATGATTGAAGGTCGCCTCGTTGATAAAATTATGGTTTTTATTGCCCCGATTATTATCGGCGGTGAGAGCGCAAAATCACCCGTACTTGGAAAGGGCATTGATAAGGTATGCGAAGCGGCTAAAATGAATGAAATTACGGTTAAAAGATTTTCAAATGACGTTGTTATCGAAGGTATTCTGACATTTTAATTTTGGTGTATTTGGCAGTGTAAATCGTGATAACCTCAATCCAGCGGCAATGAAAAGAAACAGTCTTTTGCCTATTCGAATCACCAGCGTTTTTTAAGATTGCAACTTTCGAAGTCGAAATCGTATGTGTTGCTGGATTGAGGATTACAACTTGATTTTATGTTTAAAAATGTCAGGAAAGCAACATCGGGGGAAAAAACAGGAAAAATATTCAATCAACATTTACAAACTATCGATTTCTGTATCCTCATCATCTAATGCCTTTTCCATTTCAAATTCAATCTCTCTTCTTGGTTCGAGCACTAATTTCTTGTATCTTTCTTTAATAAAGGCCAAACGCTCGTTTTTCCTCCGGTGATTATCAACTAAATAATTTACGTTTAAAATCATTTCTTGTTCTCCTTTTGTAAATTTTCTAAGGCTGCTCAATTTATTAGGCCTTCGGCGACTTACCCCCTCTTTTCCCCCGTAAACATGGGGATTATGGGGGGTGTTTGAAATTCCTATACGTTAAAGTAGAATTTTTAAAAATTCAAAGAATTATATATTCAGCTTACCTAATGTCAAGCCCAAATTAAATAAAATTTTCATGTTTTTTGCCTTGCATTTCAAAACCCATTTCTTTACTATAAGTCAGCTTATCGGTGCAGATAAAAGAGAGAGGCCGACACGCATATCAAAATAAAGGTGGGGAATGAATTTACAAAATCTGAAGGATTTGATTTTTTAGAAAGTTCCCCGGAAGGAGGAAATTGGGATGCAATTCAAGGATAAGGTAGCAATTATCACGGGAGGTACACGGGGTATAGGCAAGGCAATTGTATCGGAACTGGCAAAAAACGGTTGTAATGTGGCCTTCAATTATAATAAAAATGCCGATGCAGCGAATGTACTGGTGAAAGAGATTGAATCCACAGGGGTGAAGGCTCTTTCTTTCCAGGTAAATGCATCCAGTTTTGAAGGCGCGAAGAATATGGTGAAGGAGGTTAAAGATACGTTTGGAAAGATTGATTTCCTGGTAAACAATGCCGGTATTACCCGGGATAAGCTCCTGGCCCTCATGGGCGAAAACGATTGGGACGAGGTCATCAACACAAATCTCAAGAGTGTTTATAACTTTTCCAAGGCGGTTATTACACAGATGATCAAGCAAAAGTCCGGCAATATCCTGAATATCACCTCAGTGAGTGGTTTGATGGGAATGGCGGGACAGGTTAACTATTCATCCTCCAAGGCGGGTATGGTCGGTTTTACCAAGGCGCTGGCCAAGGAAGTCGGAAAGGTCAATATTACCGTGAATGCCATCGCCTGCGGTTTTATTGAAACAGACATGACATCCGTCCTTCCTCAGGAATATAAAGATAAGATGATTGAAATGATTCCGGTAAGGAGATTTGGCAAACCCGAAGAGATAGCAAAGGTGGCTGCGTTTCTTCTGTCAGATGATGCGAAATATATTACAGGGCATGTGATCAGCGTAGATGGTGGTCTGGCGATCTAGAAACTGGCAACAGTTCACCGTCGGGATTTCGACGTAAGCGCTTGTTCGAACGAGAGCAGGGGATGCGGATAACAACCCTCTTAGTTCCCCTTAACAAAAGTGGATTCAGGGGGTTGTAAGCGACCTTAGCGGTATCTGCGGAAATTTGAACTATTACGAAAAATGAAAGGAAGTGAGCATGTTATTTCTCCTGAAGGTTGAGATAAAGCAGATGCCCCAGATGCCGGTAAAAGACTTTCTGGGTTATGTGATAAAGGAGTGGGAATATTTTTCACGTTTCCAGCGACGGGGAAAGATTTTAGCCGGCGGCAAGCTGTCCGGCAGGCGGGGAGCTGCTGCTATTATCGATGCCGAGTCCAACGAGGAAATGGAAGAAATCGTTGCAAAATTACCGCTCTTTCCTTTTTTTACCGAGATAGAAATTACGCCGCTTGTACCCATGGAAAAGGCCCTGCTGGACACCAAAAGGATCCATTCCCTTATGAAATAGATTTATGATTGAAAAATATTTCACGATTGACATTTTTCAATAGTGTAGGGTCAAGGAATGGCGAGTTGCATTTACAAATTTTTATTGACATAGTTTTTTATATGCTATAAACTGTGTTCACTGCTGACGAAATATGGTCTCTGCTGAAAACAATTAATTACATTTTAGCTTGATCTTCGTACAATTTTGCTCCTTGCAGCTTACCGTAATCAGGACGGGAGGTAGCAGTGAAGCCCATTTCTGGAATTTGGGTCTTGGTGGCTAAAGTGGCCTCTCTTCTTCTACTCCGCCGGATATTTTCGATTACCCTTTTTCACGATAAATGGCATTTTAAAATATTTCCTTCAAAATCCTATAAATTGAGAGGACTGCGAAGCGCCTCTTTCGCCTTTAACACTGACTATCTAACCTCCGTTTTACAAATCTCAATAATCAAATCAAAAGGTTTGCATGTATGCATAAATATATTATCCCTGCGTTAATTTGCCTTACAATAACCATATTTCTCTATAATAATCCAACATACGGATGGTTTTGGGACAAAAACAAGACTATAGAAGGAGAAATCGATGGCAAAAAGGAAAAAAGGATCCTCAGAGATTGCGACAAAGAAATCGAGTATCAAGGTGGGGCGTTTTCTTTGAAAGTAAATGTCCTTGACAAGATTGATGTGGGCGGCTCTGTAGAAAAAAAGAAAATAAGGGATGTGAGCGAAGTGCTGGAAGTACTCCAGATGCAAAGCCGTGAACTTTGCAAAGACTGGAATACCTTTGCGGTGACCAGAGAAGAGTACAATAGAAAAGCCGATTGGATAAGAAATGCCTTTACCTCGTTCATGGTAATCCTCAATAGCATAAAACTAACTGAACTGGAAGACCCAAATCTTAAGAAGGAATTCTTACAGAAACTCTTTAGCTGGTTTGATGATGCAGTTAAAAAGAACGATTATCTGAAGGAGAAGTTCCCGGGTGCTACAAAGCATATTGAACAACACACGAGTGGGGATCAAAGTCCTGCTATAAGTAGCGATGGAGATGTAAATATTAATTATGGTAACAAATAAGTATGTTAATCATGAATAATATCTATGTATAAAAAATCGCTATAACAATCCTATTTTGAAAAAAGGTTTATAACCATGAAGTCCCGCTATAATACACGATTTGTAACACATTTTTTCAGTTGTATACTGCTTAGTATTTTATCTAGCAACCCTTCCTATGCTGAAAAATCAGTAAAACAGGAAACCGCCGGGAGTCAAAGTCCGGCAATTGTAACAGGTGGAGAAGTGACAATTAATTATGGTGTATCTCAGGAAATGTTCAATACCTTTGCAGAGGTGGTTAAAGGAAATCAGAAGACCATAGACCGTTTCCTGAAAATTCTTGAAGAAAAAAACATTGATAAAAAAGACCGTGATGAGGAAATCCAAAAATGGGTTGAAAGGTATAATGAATTGCAGGCACAACTTGCCTCACGCACACGTGATGATACCCTTGGTTTTCAAGCAAAAGAAAAATTAAATGCTGGAGATCTTGAAGGCGTAGAGAAACTTCTGCAAGAATCGCTGAAACAAAAAAAGCAGCATGCAAAAAAGAATAAAACTGCTACCGCCGCAGATTATTATGTGCTAGGTTTGACTAAAGAGTTAGACTTAAACTACGAACAAGCCAGGCAGGACTATGAACAAGCGATAAAGTATGCTCCTCAAAATAGCAAATACCTCAATAAGTATGGTGAAATCTTACTTATTTTAGGTAATTCAAAAGATGCCATCAAGTATTTTAACGATGCACTCAATATCAGCCGCAAGGTGTATGGAGAAGACCATCCCGATGTTGCAACCATTCATTGTAATATTGGTGAGGCGTCATATAATTTACATCAGCTCAAGGACGCCGAAGATAATTTCAAAAAGGCGCTCGAAATCGACCTCAAGGTGTATGGACAAAAACAGCCCAATCATCCCAATATCGCAAGAGACTATAATTACATGGGTTTGATATCTGCCCCTTTACACGGCACAGATAGGGCACTCGAATATTACAAAAAGGCTCTTGAGATCAACCGCCAGGTGTATGGAGAAGTGCATCCTGCTGTTGCAACCAATTATAATAATATGGGTTTGGCTCTGGCTTCTTCACGCGACATAAATGACATAAATAAGGCCATTGAATATTACGACAAGGCAATCGATATAAACAAAAAAGTGTATGGAGATAAACACCCCGCTGTTGCAAATAATTATAATAATATGAGTTCGGCGTTGGGTTCTTTAGATAAACCTGATGAAGCCATCGGGTATTTGGAAAAGGCGCTTGACATCAACATCAAGGCATATGGACAAGAGCACCTCATGGTTGCAACCAATTATTGTAATTTCGGTCTGATGTTGTGTAAGTTAGATAAACGAGATGAGGCCATCGAGTATTTAAAAAAGGCGCTTGAAATATATAAATCCAAATGCGGAGATAAGGATCCTGGCACAATGAAAGTTAAATCGATGCTTGACGCTGGCTCACCCTGTAATTGGGAGCAGCCAAGTGATCAGGGTATGAGGAAAGCTACAATTTTTGTTGAAAACCTGGCTGGAAATTTCTACAAAGGTAAAGAATTCTTAGGTGATAAGGAGGCTGTTCTGGAAGAATTTATAACCAGTCGTATTACAGAACAAGGCTTCAGTATTGTCAATCAGGAAACGCTACTCAGCGCATTTGGAAGTCCCAATAATAAAGAACCATCTGGCACAAAACAAGACTCAGGCCAAAGGCCGAGTCAAGGAGCGGCAGTCGGTAAAGCCGGTTCTCAACTGAGCAATATTCAAAAATCGGCAGGCGTAACCAATATGGCAGACTTTATTTCCGTGCAACTTGCGCAATCGGCTGGCGTAAAACATCTTGTAGACTATATCATTGTGGCATCCATCGCATCCTTTGGCAGTGAGAAAAAGACATTTAAAGGTTATGGGGTAATGACAGAGAATATTATATACAATTTACGCGTGAGTTATAAAATCCTTGACGCCGGATACGGTGGTGGAACCCTTGTTGCTGATACGGTTAAGGTTAGCAAAACTACGCGATTTACCGAAGATAGCCAAAATGACAACAGCGATATTATCAACGAACTACTCGATGAAGCTGCAATTAAGGTTGCAGAGAGCCTGTCCAAAAAACAAGTTGCTCCCCCCCAAGCCAGGCCAGAACTTGTCGAAATCACCATTGTCTGCGGTATGCAGGATTTGGCGCAACTACCGATAGGTATTCCAGACATCCGGGTTGATAAGGACAACAAGATGATGATAGAAAAAAATACGCTGGAAATACAACCGCTGGACGTTACCGTGGAACTTAACGGTGTAGTCATAGGTTCAGCCCCCGGAACGTTCAAGGTGTCACCTGGACTTGGCAGGATAGGTCTATCCCGTGAAGGTTTCAAAGACTGGGAAAGGGCGGTTAATCTTATTGATGGTCTAAAGCTTAAAGTGGCTTTGCAGATGAATGATGAGGGCTATAGGCGGTGGAAAGATAATACTGACTTCCTCTATGGGTTTAAAAGAGATGAGAAACTGACTGATGCAGAGATCGAAAAGATAAAAGGTATAGCTCAACTGTTTAGACAAAGCGGCTATAAGGTGGATATTAAACAGGATATTAAAGTGGACACCAAAAAAAGCTGGCATTCTGTTTATAACTTATTTGACTAATTAAACAAGAGGAGTGCGTATGAAATTGTTAACCGCCAATATAATTTTCTTTATCTTTTATATCTTGATTTTTTTAATCCCCACCGTTGCATTGGCACAACTCGAGACCATTGGCATTGGCGCCGTTAAGACGACTACAGCGCTGGTGCATGCTATGGAACGATCAGGCAAAAAAGTAGAAATGGAACGTGTCGTGCAGTCGCTTGATAGTCAGTTAATTGACCGTATTAACGCAACCAGAAAGTTTCAGGTGGTGGGACGGAGCGACATCCAGGATGTAGTAAAAGAACAGGAGTTTGCTAATTCAGGAAATGTTGCTACTCATGACAAATCATCTGCGCAACCTTTTAAACTGGCAGGCGCGAAATATATCCTCGTTACAACAGTCGATGACTTTCAGGACTACACTGAAACAGCTACATTCCAGGGTACCGGCAGAAGCGCAGAAAAGCGTGTTATCAGGTTTTCCTGTGTGGGTAAGATATACGATTCAACCACGGGGAAGTTGTTAGAGTCTGCCAATTTCCAAATCAGCAATAAAGACATAATGGAAATCCGGTCGTATTCGACGAGGCATGGCATGCTGAGCGATGAACTGCTGGTGGCAATTGCCCGTGAAATGGCTGGGAAAATTGCCAACCGCGTAACCGATGTGATATTCCCGCCCAAAGTACTTAGCAAAAGAGATAAACAGATTACCATCAATCGCGGTGACGGAACCGATATTGCTGTTGGGCAAGTTTGGGAAGTATTTGCGGTTGGTGAGGAATTGATCGATCCTGATACAAAGGAGGTGCTTGGCAAAGAGGAAATTTCCGTTGGCAAGGTAAAAATCACCAGCATACTCCCTAAAACTTCAACTGCAGAAATTTTGGAAGACTTCGGGATCGATAAAATGGCTGTGCTGAGGAAGGTACACCAGTAATTGTTTCGATGAAGAAGGCAAAGTTTCATCACTGACAAAAGGAGGATAGTTATGAGGCGAATAAACAGAAAAGGGGAAATCTGGCTTCGTGCTATTTTTGTGGTGTGTGTAATTGGGTGCTTTAGTGCCGGTTGTGCCAGTTATAATGTACAGACTCAGAAAACAAGCCAAAGTTACGAACTGGGTAATATACAAGCAGCGGCTTCCCAAATTTCTGCTGAGGCAGACAAACGCGGAGAGGGGAAAGACGCCGTCGTATGGAGATTGGAACAGGGCGCAGTTTTACGGGCAGCGGGAAAATTAGAAGATAGTAATAAGGCATTTGACAAGGCTGAAGAGTTGGTTAACAAGTATGAAGAGGCGGCAAAAGTTAGTGTCTCCCGGGAAGCGCTGGCAACTGTCACAAACCTGACAACCCTGCCATACGAAGGTTTTGCATATGACAAAATAATGATGAATACTTACAAGGCCTTGAATTATATGGAACTGGGAGATTATGAGAAGGCACGCATAGAACTCATCCGTGCGTACGAACGACAAAAAGATGCCGTCCACATTAATTCAAGGCGCATTGAAAAAGCACAGGAAGAAGGGGAAAAACAAAAGATTCATGTCAATATGGATGCAGTTAATAGCGACAAACGATTTAAAAACCAGTTTGACAATTATTATGCAGACCTTAACCAACTCAGGGCTTATGCGGATTATGTCAATCCAGCATCTGTTTATTTAGACGGACTGTTTTTCATGGCACAGGCGACAGGAAATTCTGACTTAGAGCATGCCCGCAATTCCTTTGAGCGTACGCGTAGCATGATTGGTGAAAATAAGTTTATTCAGCATGACTTAGAAACTGTACAGCAGGTCATTAACGGACAACAAATTCCGGCAACAACGTATGTCTTTTTTGAAACGGGACTGGCGCCATTGCGGGAGCAAATTCGGATTGACCTGCCGCTTTTTCTGATCACGCCTGGCGTACCTTACGTGGGCGCTGCCTTCCCAAAACTCAAATATCGTAGCGATTATATATCGGCGCTTAACATTTCTTATAGCGAAAAAACAGAAGCGGCTCTATTATTATCGAATATGGATAAGGTTATTACCCGCGAATTCAAAAATGAATTGCCCACGGTTATCACAAAGACACTTATTGCCTCTGCTATAAAGGCTGCTGCTACTTATGGAGCAAGCAGTGCGACGTCACAGAAAAGTGATGCCGCCGGACTTATAACGCTGATTGCAGGCGCTATTTATCAGGCGGCTATGAATCAGGCGGATTTACGGACATGGACGTCATTACCCAAGGAGTTCTATTTTTGTCGTTTTCCTACCCCTGCAGACCGAAAGATCGAACTGGAACCACCGGTTTCCGGGTATAAATTACCTGTAATCATAAATGATGGGCTTATTAACGTTGTATGGGTTAAATCTATAAACCGAGGCAGTCCATTATTGATAAATCAATTTAAATTAAAAGACGAAACAAAGGACGTCGTGACGCTGTCTCCGGCTGAAACTGCAATACCAAAAGAAGGGCATCAACAAGAATCATTTGAGCCTGTGCAGGTGCCACAGATGCATCAACCAGGGGTTGCTATACCTGAGCAACCGACTTCTCCATTGCAGTCGGAGTCTTCCGAATCTGAGAAGTCAACACAGATGCCTCAGCATGAGACATTAAAACACGTTGAGACAACTCAAAAGAGTTAGGACAGGTATTCTTGCAGCATAATAGTTCACATTTTTAGGAGTTAATTATGGTTAAAATGACAATTCAATCAACGGTGCTGGTTAGTCTGTTGGCAAGCGCTCCTCTGCTCACGTCGTGTACGACAGTCAACACCGTGGAGCGGGAATCCCCTGTTGGAACACGCCAGATGATCCCCGATAAACGGGTTATTACCGACTCTACGCTGAATAAAAAGGTCAGTATCGTGGGACTGAACGAAGGCACAACAAATGGCGGATTTTTACAGGTACAGATTGAAGTGATTAACCGGAAGAACTCCATGCAGGATTTCAGTTACCGCTTTGAATGGTTTGACATGAACGGCATGCTCATAGATACACCTACTTCCATCTGGATACCAAGGCAAATTGAAGGGCAGGAAACACTGACAATTACCGCTGTTGCTCCGACAACAACTGCAAAGGATTTTCGCGTAAAATTTATTGAAAATGTACGAAAAAACTGAAAATATCTTTAGAAAGGATGGAAATTAAGATGGAAAAATTTGCGAAATATTGTCTTTTACTTTTACCACCACTATTACTTTTTGGAGGATGCTCCACACATACACAATATGTCGAATCTACCGGTCCGCGCACTATTGTTACCACTGATATCAATATCCAGGACTTTTCTTACGCCGCCGAAGAGATGATCAACTCCCTTCTGGCATCAGGAGCATTGGATAAAACGCAGATACAGCCTGCAATGCTCGCCATCAGCCGCATTGTCAACAATACCACCCAGCAGATTGACACCGACCTGTTGATAAAAAAGATCCGTGTCGCCCTTAACCAGAGCGGAAAGGCATTGACCACTACAACCATCGGGATAGGTGGTATAGCAGAAGACCCGTTAGCTAAAGGGATTCAACAGGAAAAAGAATTTTACGCTGACAAAAAGGAACCACAGCGCATGCCTGACTTCACTCTGTCAGGGAAAATCATTGAGAAGCGTGACCGACAGGACGAAGTCCGCCAGGTTTCCTATAGCTTCCAGCTGTCATTAACAAATAACGATGGCCTGGCGGTATGGGAAGACGAAAAAGAAATTTCTAAACAGAGCAAAAGGAGCGTTATTGGGTGGTAGTAGACAAATAATTATATTCCACTGGCAAGTATTTATTTTCGCATATCCTTTAAAGCATCTATCCAATCAGGCTTTAATTCCCTTTTGACAGAAAGATAAATCCATTGATTGTATAACCAGGCGCCACTTGCCGGTCTTGTAATGACTTGGACATAACATCCCATTGGGTGCATTCCCGATTTTTTGTAAATCTGGTTAACCTGGTAGAGTGGGCATCGCCCACCAAACATCTCGTTCACATTGCCTATTTTTTGGTGGGCGATGCCCACCCTCCTCCATATGGCAAGGCACGCCTTGCCGCTACAATTTTATACGATATACCCGGTTATGCCGTTCGTTCATTTTTTTTACAAAAAATTGGGAATACACCCCATCCCATTTATCACCTGCTCCACCTTACCCTTCTCGTGTATCGCAGCGTACGCATCACCACCAATGCCGCCTGCGGTAGCACCGATCATGGCGCTCTCTCCCGCATCATCCTGAACAGCGCCCAATGCTGTGCCCAGGGTTGCGCCACCAGCGCCGCCGATCAACGCCCCTTTTCCAGCGCCCCGAAACAAATCCTGGCCAACCTCGGAACCGGCGATTCGGTCAGTCGCCTGTTCTGCCGTCAGCGCCTGCCACATATTATTATCATCAAAAATCATAACGCAGCAAAGCCGCAACCAAAAAAGCTCAACCACAGAGAACACAAAGTATTACACAAAGATCACAAAGAAAACCTTACAGAAAAAAGAAGTTTTTATGGACTAATACTATAACGCAGTAAGGCCGCAACCAAGTTCCCCTTAACAAAGGGGGATCAGGGGGGTTGTAAAAAACTTGCAAAAAAAGAAAGATTTCACACAGTAATGCTATATAGCGTCAAAATGATTTGTACAAACGAACATTAAAATAGTAATTGCCATCATCATCAAATTATATTATCTTAATTGGAATCATGAAAAAGTACATTATTATTGGTATTTTATGCCTTGCTGCCATTACAGTGGCAGCAATCTTTTTTTTCGGCAATACGGAATCTATCCAGTACAAGACGGAAAAAATCGACAGGGGTAATATCAGTAAATCTGTCACGGCAACCGGCACAATAAATCCTGTAAGAACTGTTATCATCGGCAGCCAGGTTACAGGCCTCATTTCAAAGCTGTACGTTGACTTTAATTCTGAAGTTAAGGCAGGGCAAATTGTAGCTCAAATTGACCCTGTTCCTTTTGAACATCAGGTCAAAAAGGCAGAGGCAACCCTGGCTACCGCTATAGCCTCCCTCGAAAAGGCAAAGGTGAATTCTCAAAATAACAGGCGAAATTACCATCGTTCAAAACAATTGTTTGCTAAAAGAGTCATCTCCATCGAAGAGCTGGATGCTGTCAGGACGACATACAAAGCAGGCTTGGCAGATGTAAAACTGGCAGAAGCACAAGTATTACAGGCCAAAGCGGCTTTAGAAATCGCAAAAACAGATTTAGAACATACGGTAATAGTTTCCCCTTTGAATGGCATTGTAATCTCCAGAAACGTTGACGTGGGGCAAACCGTTGTATCCAGCTTTCAGACCCCCATTCTCTTTAACATCGCCGAAGACCTGGAACACATGCAAGTCAACACCAATGTTGACGAGGCTGATATCGGCATGGTTAAAACAGGTCAGGATGCTAAATTTACGGTAGATGCCTTTCCGGAGGACATTTTTGAGGGTAAGGTCGTCGAGATACGCATGGCGCCTGTCATCTTTCAAAACGTTGTGACATACGATACAATAATTAATGTCGACAATACATCCCTGAAACTCAAGCCGGGAATGACGGCAAATACCTCCATTTTAACGGCCAGGGCAGAAAATGTTTTAAGGATTCCCAATGCGGCACTGCGATATACCCCTTTGGAGATATTAAGAAATGAAACAGATAAAAAAGCGTTTATTGACAGAAAATTTGCCAGAAAAACCAGTTCGCATATCTGGGTGTTAGAAAATGGAAAATTGAAACAAATTGCTGTAATATTGGGGATAGGTGATGACAGTTTTACTGAAATCCTGGAGGGTGATATAAAAGAAGGTCAGGAGGTTGTGATTGGTGAGACCCTTCCCAAGACTGTTGAAAAAGGTCAGCAAAGAATTCCCTGGGGCAGGGCCCGTTATTAACGTATGCAAAATATCGTATTATTAGAGGATGTTTACAAGATATATACCATGGGAGAGGTCAACGTCATGGCCTTAAACGGTGTAACGTTGACTATCAAAAAAGGGGAATTTGTAGCCATTATGGGGGCATCAGGGTCTGGCAAATCCACCATGATGAATATCCTCGGATGCCTCGATACCCCATCCAGAGGAAAGTTTTTCCTGGAGGATGTTGAAGTTTCCCGGTTCTCAAAAAATGAATTAGCCGAAATTCGAAATACCAAACTCGGTTTTGTGTTTCAGAATTTTAATCTTTTAAGCCGGACTACGGTATTGGAGAATGTCGAATTACCTCTTATTTATAGTAAGAAAGCATCCAAAAAAGACATAGAACGGATCTATCAAATCATGCGAATTCTTGGCCTTGAGGGATTGGAAAAACACTATCCCAACCAATTGTCAGGCGGACAACAACAGCGAGTAGCCATTGTACGGGCCATCATCAATAATCCCACTTTACTCCTTGCCGACGAGCCGACAGGAAACCTGGATAGCGCTACCAGCGCAGAGGTAATGAAGGTCTTTCAAGACCTTAATCACGATATGGGTATCACCATTGTGCTGGTTACTCATGAAACTGATATTGCGCGGTACACGCGCAGGGTTGTTGTTCTCAAAGATGGCAAGGTATTAAGTGATACCCCTTCCCAATCCTCAGCCACGCCTGCGGTTCAAACACCTCGCGAAATAGCCTCATGATTTTATCATTAGTGAACTATTTTCACCCATGACGTCACTTTTTAAAATAGCCTTACGTGCAATTATGAGGAACAAGTTACGTTCCTCCCTGACGATCCTCGGCATCGTGATCGGTGTTGGCGCTGTAATTGTTATGGTAAGCATTGGGCAAGGAGCCAAGTCCTTTGTCGAAAAACAACTTGAGAGTCTGGGTACAAACGTCCTCATTATCATCCCCGTTAGCACCACTCACACTGCGACCAGAGGCACCACAGGAACCATCACCTTAACACCGGAAGATGCTTTCGCAATAGTGAGGGAATGTAGCGCCGTCTATTACATTTCACCTGGTATCAGGACAACCACCCAGGTTGTTTATGGTAATATGAACTGGACAACCGGGGTGTCGGGGGTAGGGCCTGACTATCAGTTGATACGGAACTGGTCACTGAAATCCGGGAGGTTTATCACCCAGCAGGATGTAAATACCATGGCAAAGGTTTGTGTCCTGGGGAACACAGTTGCAACAAATCTCTTTGGCACGTTATATCCTGTTAACAAATGGGTTCGTGTAAACAATATGCCCTTTAAGGTAGTTGGTGTGCTGAGCCCCAAAGGACAATCGCCCACAGGCCAGGATCAGGACGACACCGTTCATATGCCTTATACGACTGTACAAAGAAAGATTATGGGAGTTACCTATATCGGTTATATCCTTGCTTCAACGATTACCGCTGAGGCACGGTTTGAGGCAACCGATCAAATTACCTCTCTCTTACGGCAACGCCACCGGTTGAGATCCAGCGAAGAGAGCGATTTTACAGTCATCAGCCAGGTAGAATTTGCTTCAACAGTGATGGAAACAAGCCATACGATGTCCATTCTCCTTGGCAGTATTGCATTAGTGTCCCTGTTTGTAGGTGGTATCGGCATCATGAATATTATGCTGGTTTCCACAACTGAAAGGACCAGGGAGATTGGCATCAGGATGGCAGTCGGCGCCAAGGAAAAGGATATCCTTTTTCAGTTTTTGATAGAATCAACTGTCTTGAGTTCGCTTGGCGGTGTGGTTGGAGTAATTGTTGGTATTGTCGTATCAAAAGTGGTTTCCTACTATGGGGGATGGCCATCGTTGCTATCTCCGCCATCTATTGCCGTTGCCTTCCTCTTTTCAAATATGGTTGGTATCTTCTTTGGCTATTACCCGGCAAGGAAGGCATCGAGACTGAACCCCATTGAGGCGCTCAGGTATGAATAAAACAGAGATTTGAGTTAAAAAGAAGATTGCATCTCTGACGATTTTCATTTACATTACTATTTCTGTAAATGTCACGCATCGACGCTATCTAGCGTCTGTTCATTTTATTCTGTAACAGGAATACCTGAAAGGAGCTATTACATGAAAATTTCAATGGAGAGTAAAGCAAGGGTCAAAATGATTCCGGAAAACAAACATGAGGAAGAGTGCCTTGAGGCGTTGTGGAAAATTCTTATACGCTGTGAAACGGACAGTAAAGTGCTGTGTCCAATAGGTTCGTACATAGCTTCGCAGGACGAGGGCGCTAACTTTATGATACAGGATCAGTAAGAGAAGGAGAGAAAAAATCATGATCAGCGAAGTTTCAGGTGATATCTTATTTACAAAGGCACAGGCTATTGCACATGGTATTGCGCCAAATGACCCATTTAATCAAGGTCTGGCTTTGGCATTAAGGGAAAAATGGCCGATGATGCACAAAGACTACCGCCACTATGCAAATCAGACGCACCCCAGGCCCGGTGAATTATGGGCATGGGGAGGATTCGGTATTCGTATTTTTAATTTACTCACGCAGGAAGGTTCTTTTGATCATGGAGACAAACCAGGAAGAGCAACCTTGTCGAATGTCAACCATTGCCTTCGAAGACTTCACCACGAAATAGAGATAGAGCAAATTAAAAGCCTTGCATTACCCCGTATTGCCACAGGAGTCGGGAAGCTGGATTGGAATGAAGTTAAACCCCTGATCGAAAAACACCTTGGCAATTTAAAGATA
Organism: Candidatus Brocadia sp.; assembly: GCA_013360945.1. GTDB lineage: Bacteria > Planctomycetota > Brocadiia > Brocadiales > Brocadiaceae > Brocadia. The sequence continues at coordinate 24,670 of JABWAQ010000015.1, read as the reverse complement.
CCCATTTTTGTTTATGCCACCTATCGATCAGGCGAGCAAGCGAACGAACCGGGGTTGTAGAAATTCTGGGCTCTCGTATCTACGTTGAAAGATTTGGATCGGGTAGCCCGCAAGGGAATGAGGTCGCCTGTTTGTTTTTTGAAAGCATACCAGAAACAGAAGTGACCTCATAACCTCCTTTGGCCTTACATACAACACGGTTTCGTACTCCTCTCCCTCACCTCCATACCGGCATAATCTGCCCTTTCAGCGGATATGGTAATTTGAGACTACCGACACCCATCTTCAGAATTACAAAATACGGGCATTTACAGCGTATTGCTCCTATCATCATACAATCTGAATTTTGTAAAATAATACTTTTCCTTTATAATAATTACGCATGAAAAAAGATACCTCTTCAAAAAACACCTATATCAGGCTTTTAAGTTATCTGAAACCGTATTGGCAGAAATCGGTAATTATTCTATTCCTCTCGGCAGTCAGCGCCTGTATTGCCGTCTTACCAACCCAGATATTAGGTATTGCCGTGGATGAAATCAAAATAGCTGATAAGTATTTAAAAACAGCGCAGACCAGTCTATCTGAAGAAAAACCATCCAATAAAACTCAATTTCACGAACATAAAAGCCCCATTCCACTTTCAAAACCTTTATTAACGGCCTCTCACTCTATTCAGAGGCGTTGGTTCGAAGGCTATAATCCGACTATCGTAACCCTGGTCTTTCTTGCGGTAAGTTTTATCATTATGCATGCCTTCCATAGTGGTATTACGCTGGTTCACGGCTTTCTTACCTCAGAGTTAGGGCAGAGGCTCATTTATGATATGCGGAATCAACTCTATGACCATATACAGCGATTCCCTTTACAATATTTTGAAAATACAAAGACCGGTGATATCATGAGCCGTCTTATGAATGACGTGAATTCCCTGGAACAGGCAGTTGTAGGCCCTGTCATCACCTTTATTACTGACATGTTTAAATTTGGCTGGATACTGTATTTTTGTTTAAAACTCGACTGGCAACTCACCGGTATTGCCTTATTTGTTTGCCCATTTATCTCCCTGTGTACCTATAATTTTGGGAAAAGGATCAGAAAGGTCTTTCGCTCCCTGAGGGACAAAACGGCAGAACTTAACTCCCTCATTCAGGACAATATCTCAGGTATCCGGGTCATTGCCGGATTTGCGAAAGAGGCAGAGGAGATGGAACGCTTCCGGAAAAAAAACTATGAGAACTACAACCTCTACGTCCGTATCTTAAAACTCGTTTCAGCATTAAGACCCATTGTAGACCTGATAACCGAGACGGGCGCCGTGGTCGTCATCTGTCTGGGTGGATATAAGGTACTTCAGGGACAACTCTCCGCGGGCACTTTTGTCATATTCTTTCCCTATCTCCAGATGATGTACAGCCCTATTACGGGTCTAACACGTTTTTATAATCAGGTACAACGCGCCATTGCATCCACCGAGCGCATCTTTGAGGTATTGGATACGCCGTGCGAATTGAAAGATGCACCAAATGCCATTGACCTGCCATCCGTACGTGGAATTGTTGAATTCAGACATGTCTCCTTCATGTATAACAAGGATATGGATGTTTTAACGGATATCAATCTCAATGCACGACCGGGACAGATGATTGCACTTGTAGGCCCAAGCGGAAGCGGCAAGACCACTCTGACAAAACTTATCCCCCGGTTCTACGACCCTACTAAAGGAGATATCTTTTTCGATGGTTACAACATAAAGGACGTCAAACTCCAGTCTCTGCGCCGTCAAATGGCCATGGTGCTCCAGGAGACGTTTCTCTTTAATGATACCGTTAAGGTAAATATTGCTTATGCCCGACCCGATGCAGCGGAGAAAGAGATTGAAGATGCCGCACGTGCTGCAAACGCACATGATTTTATCATGGAGTTGCCGAAGGGATATGATTCCATAATCGGTGAACGCGGCGTAAAACTTTCCGGGGGACAAAAACAGCGCATCGCCATTGCCTGTGCCATCCTCGCTAACCCCAGAATCCTTATCCTGGACGAAGCAACATCTTCTGTCGATTCAGAGACCGAACAACTCATCCAGCATGCTATCTACCGTCTGGTAAAAAACCGCACCACGTTCGTCATAGCGCACCGGTTATCAACCATATTACATGCCGATTTGATTGTGGTCTTAGAGAAGGGACGGATTGTTGAAATGGGACTTCATCACGAGCTGCTTGCTTACGGAGGGCTCTATAAAAAACTCTTTGAGATGCAGTTCGATACTCAGGGAAAGGCAAAATTAGAAGATGCTGAAGCAAGGATAGAAAAAACAGAAGCCGCTCTGGCACAAGAGCCCGCTATCAATTTGAACGAACCGCCTCAGCACCCGAAGTGGTCATAAAACATGCAGCTTTTTCGTGATCCCTGCGGCACGGATCGCAGCTTTATGGGAAAAACAAAAGGGATTGATCCCCTGATATGCCCTTGTTGTGAAAAAAGCACGATGGTGAGGAGAGAAACATTATTCCCCTTTCTTTCATTCGCCTCCCGGGAAGGGTTAATTTCCGTCTTGATTTATTCCCGGAGGAAGGGTATTTTTACCATACCACGGGGGAGGTATGCCTTTTTGAGCAAAGACGTTACAGTGTTTCTCCGTGCTGGTTCAATCGTCCCCGATTAAACCGAAACGTTTGGCATTTTTCAAGATAGTGCTTGTTCAGAAGATACCGTACGGTGCAAAACATCTGGTTCAATCTATAAGAGTGAACCAGCATAAAGATGTATTAAAAACCTTGTATATAAAAGAAGTTTTTGCATAGTAATACTATCAATGATATAAAAACAACGTGATAATTGGGAAGTCTGATATAAAGTTAGGTGACGAGGGTCGGAGGGCTGGCACGACGAAGCCGCGCGGACGATGGTCTCCTTAGCAAATGGATCGACCCGGCATCGGGAGGCATCGCGCCTGATCCTGCTGCTAGGGGTGGTGAGCCTGTTCGCCGACGCGACCTATGAGAGTGCCCGCAGCATCCTCGGCCCCTACCTCGCTGTCCTGGGGACAAACGGCACGACAGTGGGGATGATCGCGGGCGTTGGGGAGTTGGTCGGCTACGGCCTCCGCCTCGGTTCGGGCTACGTGTCCGACCGGACGGGGCGCTACTGGGGACTCTCGCTGGCCGGCTTCAGCCTCAACATGATCGCCGTACCGTTGTTGGCCCTGACAGGCCGCTGGGAATGGGTGGCCGCGCTGATTGTCCTGGAGCGTACGGGCAAGGCGATCCGCAATCCGCCCCGAGACGCGATACTCTCGAACGCGGCGCAGGTCGTTGGGCGGGGCTGGGGCTTTGGTCTGCAGGAGGCGCTCGGACAGATCGGCGCTGTGGTCGGCCCGCTGGCGATCTCGGTTGCCCTGCATCTCCATGCCGACTATCGGACTTGTCTCGGGGCATTGGCGGTTCCCGCCGTGTTGACCTTGGTATTCCTCGCTTTGGGGGCGCGTTTCTATCCCGAACCACAGGTGATGGAACCGGCCGCCGTGGCGGCTGCCGATCTGCCGCTGCCGCGTTCGTTCTGGTTTTTCCTCGTAGCCGCGGCCCTGATCGCAGCGGGGAGCCTGGATTTCCCACTGGTGGCCTATCACATTCGCAGACACGATGTATTCTCCGAGACGTGGATACCAGCCCTTTATGCCGTGGTGATGGGCTCGCAAGCTTTATCCGCCCTGGGTTTTGGGCTGCTGTTCGATCGAATGGGCCCGCATGCCCTGCTGGGGGTCTGTGTGCTCACCGTACCCATCGCTCCCCTGGCATTCTGGGGACACCCCATCGGTCTGCTCGCGGCAATGATCCTCTGGGGCCTCGGCATGGGAGCGCAGAAGGCAATGTTCAAGGCGACCATCGCCCGGCTAACCCCGTCAGGTCGGCGGGGATTCGCCTATGGTTGCTTCGATGTTGGTTATGGGCTCTTCTGGTTCCTGGGGAGCGCGCTGATGGGATTTTGCTATGAGAAGTCCCTGTCAGCCTTGATCTCCGTATCCATCGGCTCACAATTCCTCGCCATCCCCATGCTGCTAATCGCCGTACGTCGGGACACAGGTGGGGCGTGCCCTGAAGTATCGAATACCTGAGTGGTTGAAAATATCACCTCTGCGTGCCTTGCCATATGGAGTAGGGTGGGCATCGTCCACCAAAAAATAGGTAACGTGAGCGAGATGTTTGGTGGGCGATGCCCACCCTACCAGGTTAACCAGATTTACAAAAAATCGGGAATACACCCCCGTGAACTGTTGCTGCCGTCATCATCTGCCGTGATAAGGCAGTGTCAATAAATAACGGTATCATCTCGGTTAGTGAGCTGAAGGGTGACAGCATAACAAATCCGCATAAAGTTGCCACCCTTATTTATTGACGCCTCCCAAGAATAGATAGTTGGATAAGAATGAGACTAAGAAGTATCCTGAGAAAGCGTCGGGGAGGGAAGGGAAGATGCCGAGGTGCAGACCATCAGAAATGGCCAAATGTGTACTTTACCAATCTTGGGCTGTTCACAATAACCGCAGCCCATGCATTAGCCTGTCAATCCCGAAGGGGTAACCACTGACTGGAGACCCGCCTGTACGGTTCGGAGGGAGGAGAGGCGAAAGCCTTCCCTACCCCCTATCATTTCACTTCTCACCGTGAATTTTTTCCAGGATATCACGCAGGGACAGGATGGACTTTTCGGCGGCTTCCAACCGTTCCTGCAGATCGAGAATAGCCTCCTCGGTAACAAAAGAACTGCTGCCGTAACCCATGGTGCTTACTGCATGGAGGATATCGAGGGTACTCACAACACCGACAACCTGCTCCTTATCCCGTATAATGACCCTATGGATTTTTTTATCATACATGATCTTTGCAAGACGGTCTATGGTATCGTCGGCTTGTGCGGTAATGACATGGGGCGTCATAATGTCTTTTACTAAAGCCTTTCCAAAGGTTTTTGTCTTTAATAGCTTATCTGTCTCTCTTTTTAATTTTCCATTGGTATCACGATAAAACGACTTTTTTTCGCCTCCCCCCTTTGTTTTACTTGCTGTTTTGTCGTATTCAACAATATCCGTCTTCGAAACAACTCCTGCCAGTTTCCCTTTTTTGTCCACTACGGGCGCCCCGTTTATGTGGTATTTAACGAGTATTTTTATAAGGTCATGAATTGATGTCTCCGGACAAACACAAACCACCTTTTCCGTCATTAAATCCCTTGCCACGAATTTATAAGTAGCCACGAATGTTCCTCCCATATACAGGAAAAATGTTTAAATCAGTAACTATTTTGGCTTAACTCCCACAACATATACATTGTCTTTCTTATTCCCCCATACTCCCAGCAATGAATAATCAGTACCACTTTTCTGTTTGTTCCATTTTTTACCGTCGTAATAAATTACCGTGCCATTATCTCCTATGGTGAAGATATTGTTGCTATCAATAGCCCATATCTTCCTCAACCAACTATCTGTACCACTTCTTTGCCGTATCCATTGAATTCCATCGTAATGAAGTATCAAGCCATCAGCGCCCGCAACAAAAATATTGTTTGTGTCAGGAACGCAAACGCTCATAAGCCTTTTGTTTGTATTGAGCATTACCTTTTTCCATTCTTTACCATCATAACGAAGCACTGTGCCATAATCTCCAACAGCATACACATTATCGGTACTATTCCCCCTGACACTGTAAAGCCAATTTATGGTACCACTATCCTGTTCTATCCATCTCTTCCCGTTGTAGTGCAATATCTTCCCCAAGGCGCCAACAATAAATATACATTTCGCATGTAACCCCCAGGTACTGCTAAACCAACTCGTAGTCATCATTTTGTATTTTTTCCATTCCGTACCATTATAATGGAGAATTGTGCCTTTATCTCCGGAAATATAGACATTTTTAGGGCTGATACCCCAAATTCTGTTTAATCGGGAGGTTGCATACGTTTCCTGTTTTACCCAGGAATTGCCGTTATAATGGAGCACAATACCATTATCGCCGGCAGCAAAAATATTGTTGGAATCAAACCCATAAATACTGTTAAGCCAAATGCTGTAGCCATTATAAATACAATTCCACGTCTTTCCATTGTACTGCAATATAATACTATCGCTTTTCTTGTGTGTTACCGTTGGTGTTTCTAATCCCCATTCGTATTCTATCGGTTGCTCTTCTAAACCCCACTCTGTTTCTGGTGTTTCGGCTTCTAACTTCCACTCATCTGCAATGATTATATTGATAGAAGAACATAGTTGAATTCCGAAAATAATGCCAATAAAAAGATATACCATTCTCATTTTATTAAATTTTATCATCCTCTTTTTTATACAATCTTTGCAAGAGGGCGTAGATATTTTTAAAGTATTTTTTGTCGTCTGGATGAAGGGAGAGATAATCATTCAGATATTGAAATGCCACCTCGTAGTTCTTCTTTGCAATGTAATTGTCCAATAACAAAATAACCGCGCGGTTGTCATGAGGATTACACATCAACGCCCACCGGCAGTATTTGCATGATTCTTCATAATTCATGTCATTATTTGCATTGCGTGCCTTATATAAAAATATTTCTGCAATCAGTTCTTCATCTCTCATCATCTTCTTTTGGGGATGGCCTTTGTCAGCATTCTTAACAATACCATCGCTGTGGGTGTGTTCAAAATAGCGTGTTTGTCCATTGGATGTCAATATATTATAAATGTGTCCAGGTATAAACACGTTCTTTATGCCGACACCAAAGTGCCGACATATGATGGTAAACCGTATTGCATAGGAGAGGCAGTTTCCTACTTTGAGATTGAGCGTGTCTCTGAAATCATAACAATCGTTATATACCCCTTCATTGGCATTTTTTTGTAACCAATCGAAGATGATCTCTGCCTTAGTTAATGAGTCGCTTGTTCTGTTGATATCTGTTTCATGATTAATTCGGGAGATAAGAAGATTGATTTTTGTAAGGTACGCTTGCATCTTTTTACCGGTATCAACACCCGAAGCGATAAGGCATGCCTGTTCAAATGGCATGTCCAGTCGTCCATCTTCTACATCACGCATTAACGATATTTCCAGGTGGTTGTAGTTTTCTTTACGAACACCTTCTGTATATTGTGCAGAATGGCAGCCCACGAGGAAGACAACCAACGCGACGAATGACCCTTTGATTGATGGAGAATGTTTCACTGCTTACCCTATCCTGGCTTTAATCTCTGCGAGTAATTTTTCCTGACTAAATGGTTTTTCCAGGAAAGATAAATTAGGATCTATTTCAAAAATTGTTTTGTATGAATGCGAAGAAAAACTACTGGCAATAATAATGGGAATACCGGCATACAGGGGATTTGATTTTAATTGTTTCAGAAAGTCTTCACCTTTCATCTGGTCGAGCAATAAATCCAGGATAATGAGATCGGGTTTTTCGTTTTTTATCATTTCGAATGCCTTCTCACCATCGATGGCACGTTGAACGGCATAGTCAGTGTTTTCCAGCATCATTTCGTAAAAAAAGTAAAACTCATCTTCATCCTCTATTATGAGTATTTTTTTACCCAAAGTATCTGCTCCTTATCATCGTCTGAGATTCACGAATTACTTTGCTAAGCTACCGGCAGGATAAATTTGAATGTGGAACCTTTTCCCCGGCCCTCACTCTCGGCACACAAATTGCCTTTATGGACTTCAATGATGTTTTTACAGATTGCAAGACCAACCCCGGCGCCATCCACCCTCGGACGTTCCTGAAAAAATCTCTCGAATAATTTACCAAATTGTTCTTTCGGCAAACCGATACCAACCCCGGTATCCTTTACTGCAAATTCTATAAAGGCGTCCTTCTGTTCCAGATACACGTGAATTTCTCCCTTTTCCGTATATTTTATCGCATTATCGATAAGGTTGGTAACTACACGATGAATTTCATCCTTGTCACCAATTACAACAGGCAATCCCTGATTCACGTGATTTATCAAAGCCAACCTCTTTTTTTCAGCCAAAAGTCTCATGCCGGTGGTTATCTGCAAAACCAGTTCATCCATATGAATGGGTTCTTTTCTGAACACCACCCTGCCTGCTTCCAAAATAGACAGATCAAGGATACTCCCGATGGTCTTCCGCAATCTCTGCAAACTATTGTTAATAATCTTGCTGAATTTTTCTTCTTTTGAACGGTCTATATATTCTTTTTTAACTTCCGTGGACCACAGATCAATCGCCATTTGTACCTGTGCAACGGGCGATTTTAATTCATGAGATACGTCTCGGATCATTTTGTCCTTCATCTGATCCAGGGTTAGTAATTCTTTATACGCCTGCTGCAAGTTATTACTTTGTTTTTCAAGTTCTTGATTCATTCTAATCAAGTCCTTTGTTCTTTCCTCTACCGTTTTCTCAAGATTTGAAGTATACTCCTTGAGTATTTGTGTCTTTTCTTCAAGAAAACTGGCCATCTTATTAAAAGAATTCGATAGCTCACCAATCTCATCGCGGGAGAGAATTTTTACCCTTTTACTGTAATCGCCTTCTGAGATGCTTTTTGTTACCTCGGTAAGGTATACAATAGGATCTGATATCTTTTTGCCAAAAAAGAACGCAGAAGAGATGACTGCAATGGTTATCAAAAATATAATAGGAGCAACGATGGTATGGAGTCTTTTCACCGGACCGTACCCCTCATTTACATCAATTTCTGCAATGATGCCCCAGTCCAATTCCGGAATCCACTGCCAGAAGCCCAGCACCAGAATACCGCGGTAATCTAAATAACCCCCTCCGTCATTACCTTTCCTTTCATGTATGCATTCACTAGCGCTCCGGGTGAGTTTTCCTGTTTTAGGATTTCTTACTTTCAGTTCGAGCGTCGTTCGTTGATGGACAAGCCCGCTTTCTTTGAGTTCTTTTAAATACTTGGATTCAGATAGCATGAACCCTTCCTTATTGATCAAATATGTTTCCCCGGTTTCTCCCAACCGGACGCTTCTCATGAGCTTGCTGATCTCCATCACATCTACCCTGAGACATACAGCGCCGATAACTTTGTTTTCATAGACCACCGGCGTAGAAATATAAAGAGTTGGCAAACCATGCTCAAGCTTTCCATATTCATTCTCTAAAGGAATTACCGAAGGCATAATTGGCGAAACAAAGGTTACGCCGCTTATCGCCTTTTGGAAAAACTCAAATCCAGCCAAATTGGTAATTATCTTCCCTGTTGAAGTGGTAATTTTCAAATCTCCAAACCGGTCACAGATAAAAATTTCTTTATAACCGTAAGCTTCCCTTAGGGTGTTTAAATGGTGGAGAAGTCTGTAAAAATTTTCACTCCCCTCCGACTTATATATTACGCCTGGCACGTTAGGATTTTCGGCAACGATCCTGGCATCCGCCTTTCTTTCCTCGATCCACCTGATAATAAGTTCCGATTGCTTGTGTCCAACCCCTTCAAGATTCTGAATTAACGCATCCTGTAAGGTCTTTTTTTCAGCAGGATAAACAAATACCCTCATAATAAAGATAGGGAACACGGAAAGAAGGATTGAAGAAATAATAATCTTTGTTCTTATGGATTTATACGAGGGAATATGAAACTTGCCTACAATGCGTGAGAAGATATTTTTCCGGCTTAGGCATTTTTGCAGGATCTGTTTAATAATAATATTCATGAGTCAACTAACAGATTCCAGTGACTTCTTCAGTAAACACACAAATTTTTGGTCATTACAAAAGCTACCTGTTATACTGCGGGTTAACAGGCGATATCTTTCACAGGTTTTAAAACATGCAATCTTCCGGCAGATGTCAACAGTATATTATTTTGTTATTGTTATCTGTGTCATCTGCGCAATCTGTGGTTTCTTTGTTATTTAAATTTACTTTTTACAAAAGAAGGAATGTTTTTCATGTATTGATCAATCAGTTCACGGGTAATTTCTGTAGCACCCCCCTGAACAGCAAAATCTTCAATTGATTTCTTTGCCCTGCCCCTGATGAATATGGGCGCCTTTTCGAGTCGTTGTTTGGCCTCCTCCGTCCATACCGGTGTGGCTGTGGTTTCTTTTTTAACCGTTTCTCCGGACGTCTTAAGATATGCCTGAAATTTGGCAATGATGCCTTCGTTCCTGACTGTTCGCTCATCAAGAAATGCCTTAATGGTATCGATAACCTCTTTTTTCCGTGCGTTCTTTAACTTTTCCCTGGCCTTGTCCCAGGCATCCATCCGGAGTTCATCAAATCCAATATTCTTTATGCGTTTGGAAGCAAGCTGCATGGATTCATCCCGTATTTCAGAAAGGAATTTTGAGGTAATTTCCTTGTAACCATGCTGCCGTGCCTTTTTCTGCATAAGCTTATATATGCCAGGCCGTACAAAGTCTGGGGCGTTTCCCACCCGTTTCCAGGCCTCCTCAGTCCAGGGGATTTCGTCTTTTTGCAATGGCTCATCCCCACCTTTACGTTCCCCTATCAGAGGCTGAGGGAATTTATTCTCACATGAACTTGTAGGTGCCGTATTGCACGAAGTCTGGGGCGTTTGGAACCCGGTTTCAGGCCTTCTTTCAATTTCATCCACAAACGCACCCGCTCCCCTTGTGGGAGGGGTTGGGGAGAGGGGGTTCTGTACCATTTCATCTTTTTTCATGGGGAATGCCGTCTTCTTGTTTGACATCATCTCTTCACGTGCAGCCTTCATTACTTCCACCGTTATTTCTTCGTAATTATTCTTTGCAGCAAAGCGTTCGACGCTTTTAATGACCATACCTCGCCCAAATGAAGGGATCTGTTTCAGGATGCCCCTCGCCGCGGGGCTCCAGGTCATAGTAAAATCCTCTACCGTTCCAAAGGTTTCCGACGATGTCAATTGGATGACCTCGTTGCCAAATTTCCCGGGAATATAATCGCACCAGGCATCCTCATCCATCTGATTTCCTGTGGTTGCCAGCGCCCGCGCCCGGCATCCCTTGCAGATATATTGAAATTCACACATACCGCACCTGCCACGGAGGCTTGCATTGCGTAAGGTTTGAAAATTCTCGGAGCCTTTCCAGATTTCTCCAAAGGTTTTTTCTCGCACATTGCCGGAAATATTCGGCATATACGGGCATGGCGTAACGTTTCCCTCAGGAGTAATCCTGCAATAGTAAGTGCCTGCCGGACAGCCACCCGCATAGGCGCGGATAAGCGGAGAGGCAGTATCGTGTTCATACACAATCCTCCGATAGTGCGGTGCGCACTTTGCTCCCACCATCATCTTTCCCTGATATTTCTTTTGAATCTCATAGAGTTGGCGTAATGCCTGATCATACTGTTGGGATGTAATATCCGTCATGTCCTGCCCCTTACCGGTACACACCAAAAAGAACAGGTTAAAGACCTTCGCGCCGAGGTTGTAAGAAAAGTCAATGATATCAGGGATTTCATAGAAGTTTTCGCTGGTGACCGTAGTCTGAATTTGGAATTCGATGCCTTGCCTACGGCATGCCTCAATCCCGTTCAGGGTGTCATCCCAGGCATTTGGAATCCCTCTGAATTTGTCATGCCTTTCCGGTATGATAGAATCAAGGCTGATGCCAATCCCCGTCACCCCGTTTTCTTTAAGTTTTTTCGCTATATCATCATCAATCAGGTTGCCGTTGGTTCCCAGTACAACCATCATCCCCTTTTGTGATGCGTAAGAGGCCAGATCATAAATGTCTTTTCTTAATAAAGGCTCTCCGCCAGTGAGGATTAGGAGGAGATTAGGGTTAAGTTCTGCCATTTGATCTATGAGCCGAAGTCCCTCCTGGGTCGTGAGTTCACTGGCAGACTGTTTAGTTAATGCATTGGTATCGAGGTAGCAGTGGCTGCAACGCAGGTTGCACCGGTAGGTCGTATTCCAGGAAATAGCATAGGGTTTATGATTCATGAATACCTCACACATTTTTTCCCACAGAGTACACAGAGAAAAAGCACACAAAAATTCCCCCTTAAAAAAAGCTTGCGAGGGGGTTGTTATGCTTGCGGTACGAAACCTCCTCTTCTCTTTGTTTGTTATGTGCTCTTCGTGCTTTCTATAATAATCGGTTACTAAAAAATGATATATGATTACTATGGAAAAAACAACAACTTTTAATCGGTGGCGTTGCTCTGTCCGTCATAAACAGTCTGTTGGACAAATTCATTTTTTGAGTTGGCAAATTCTTTTTTGTGATATGCTCACCGGCAATTTAAAGAGAAATATTCGATAAAGGCAAATCCTGAGCGAACAGGGGGGCGCATAGGAAATAATCTTTGTTATCCCTCCGACTTTTATGGTTGGCTTTGTGCGGGGATAAATTGTAACTATTTAACGTAATATCGCCCCCTATCGTTACGAGCTGGCAAAATCAGGCAATTCGCCGCGAAATACCACCTGTAATGCCTGGCTTAAATTTATCCCTTGTTTTCTACAGGTTGAGAGATAACTACGGATGCGGCAGAAGATCTTCGCTCCGTCCCGCGTCTTTCGTGAGGAAAAAAGTGCGTCCACAAACTATTGGATGCACTCTGCAGCCAATACCTGTCCCCGTTCTTGTTAATGCTCACGTTATAATTCCTCTTTGGTTATCTTTTCCCATCATCTTTCTCATGTCTTTTTAAGACTCAGGGGAATACCCTTGTCTCTTCCGGACTTTTTCCCCTTTTTTTGACCTCCTCCCCGTTTTTTCTCTTCTTTTGCCCAACCGTCCCACCGCTCCTTATCCCATCGGTATTGGTTGTCTTGACTTTGACGTTACCCTGCACTATAGCATGCATCGATTGATCTGATTTTATTCTCGGACAGCCTGTTACATAATAAATATTGCAATTGCCCTGTTGCGTTATTATAACAGCTTATGCGATGTTCTATTCCCATGTCCACCCAAAAGGCAAAAGACATTTTAATCGATAGAATTACCGGCAAGATGACCGGTGGAAAACGCTGCCTGCAGGTTAAATCCCCCTGTGGGGCCATCAATATCTAATACCTCGCCGGCAAAATACAAGCCTCCCAAGAGGTTAGATTGCATGGTCTTTGCATCCACTTCGTCCAGGCGTATGCCGCCTGCCGTTACCATGGCCTCTTCGATAGGACGATGACGCAGTAAGGTAAGATGCAGTCCCTTGAGCTGTTTTAGTATCCGCTTTCTTTCCGGCGCTGTTATCTGAGATGCCTTTTTCTGCGGTTCAATGTTACAGAGGTTTAAAAAAACAGGGGTCAGTTTTACGGGTATGAAAAAGGACAGACAAGATTTCATGGCCTTACCACCGTACCGTTTGATCTGATCCAGTAAGACACCTTCCAGTTCTTTGGGCGTATATTTAGGCTTAAAGTCAATGTGTATTTGCACAGCACCATCTGGCAGACACTCAACAATGCGTTTACTCATATCCAGGATGCTTGGCCCAGACATACCGTAATGGGTAAAGAGCGCTTCGCCAAACTGTTCTGCAATCTTTTTGCCCGATTGACAGGCGGCGATCTGTACATTTTTGATGGGGGTGCCCTGCACGGATTTAACCCAGGTTTCTGCCGTTTCGAAGGCAATAATTGCGGGGTATGTTGGACGAATAGCATGTCCCACAGAAGAGGCTAAGGCGTAACCGTCCCCCGTACTTCCCGTGGCAGGGTAGCTAAGACCCCCTGTTGCAATCAGGACATGTCTGCCCAGGATATTTCCATGGTTTGTTTCCACACCGGTTACGTTTTTATTTTCTGTTCTGAGCCGTAAGACATGTGAGTTTGTTTGTATTTTGACCTGGTGGTCACACAGGTAAGTTTCGAGCACCTTCAAGACGGAATCCGCCCTCTGACTTCCGGGAAAGACCCGGCCTTTATTTTCTACAACGGTTTCCACACCGCATGACAAAAGAAACCGGCGTAATTTCTCATTGTCAAACGTTTCCAATGCCGTACGGAGAAAATGCCCTCCTTTTCCGTATGCTTTTATAAATACATCCAATGGGGCCGTATTGGTTACATTGCATCGTCCTGTGGCGCACATGAGGAGTTTTTTGCCCGGGTGGTCTTTTTTTTCAAGGAGGATGACCTTTTTCCCCCTTTCGCCCGCACGTCCGGCGGCTATCATTCCGGCAGGACCGCCTCCGACAACAATGAAATCGTACACATCTGTCATATTATGTCAAACCCAGACAAAACAAGTTTGTTCCTTACGCCCTTTATAATAAAACCCCCGTAACAGTTCAGCACCCCACCTGACCTCCCCCATCGAGGGGGAGGAAGTGTTTTTCCCCGCCCCTGGTTGGAGGGGATAGGGGAGGGGGTGAACTGATACAAACCCCCTAAACATTAAATTACTTAATTGGCCAACCTGGCGATACCTTCTTCATGGGCTATTTGAATGGCTTCTTCAAATTCCTCTCTGCTAATACGCCGGTTAATCTCCGGATATTTGCGGGCATGACCACAGGGATGATATTGATCCATGATGTTTACATAGGTATTTGGCGAAATTTCCTGCGCCAAAAATTGCATAACCTTGCGTGTCCCTGCCACTCCATTCGGCATAACAAGATGCCGGACGATGAGCCCCTTCTCCGCAACACCCTGCTCGTTTATCATAAGGTCTCCTACCTGTCTGTGCATCTCCTTTATAGCTTCCATGGCCACCTGCGGATAGTCCCTGGCCTTGCACAATCTGGCGGCAACCTCATCATCGGAAAACTTAAAATCAGGCATATAAATATCAAAAACCCCTTCCATGAGTTGCAAGGTTTCCACGAGATCATAGCCTCCCGTATTATAAACTAATGGCACATTCAAACCCTCACTTATGGCAATGGGAAGCGCTTCGAGTATTTGAGGTACAACATGGGTAGGTGTTACAAAATTAATATTGTGGCATCCCATATTTTGTAATTCGATCATCATCTGTGCCAGTCGTTCGAAAGAAACTTCATACCCTTTTCCAAGATGGCTGATATCGTAATTCTGACAAAATACGCAGCCCAAATTACACGAAGTAATGAAGATAGTCCCGGAACCATGAACTCCTGTTAACGGTGATTCTTCGCCAAAGTGCGGATTATAACTGGAAACCTTCGGCAATTTACCTGCCTTACATACGCCGGGTCTATTTTCCAGCCGGTTTACCTTGCACCACCTTGGACATATCCTGCACTCTTTTAAAAGTCCCCTGGCTTTTTCAACCTTTTCCTGTAATTTGCCCATCCTGTATAAATTTATATAACTCGGTTGAAACATTACATTTAATCTCTCACTAACTTGCAAAATTAGAATCTTTAAATTGCAACAGTTCACCCACCGTTTGTTCCTCACTGAACGGAATTGTACATCGTCTGGACAGCCCTGTCAGGATTTTAAACCATGACTGGGTATTGGCGTATGGGAAGGCGGGCAAGATGTTACTTTAAATTTAATTGTATGGCTAATAGTTATTCGAGTCAATACCAATTATCATACTGTAAATTACACTTTGAAGATCAAACAAAAAATTATACGTTGCAAAAAACGTATATGGTTTGATATATTGCTCTATGATCCGTGCTTGTTCGATTTAAAGACTGAAAACTTGTGAAACCTACGAAATGACTAAAAAATACTCTTCCAGCATTTTCATTATATTACTGTTCTTCCTGTCTGTTGTGACCATGCACTGTGATGCCTCTGCTGCATTTTCATTAACGGAAAAAATCCCTTACAGCGATTTTAAGAAGCTCATTCAGGAGAATAAGCTGGAAGAGGTGATTATTAATCCCACAACTATCAAAGGAATTTTAAGACCTGAAGAGGGGCAAAAGATTAAAAATAGTATAACAACGGTAAAGATAGAAGACCCTGACCTGATTAAGGAATTAACAGCACATAATGTCAAATATTCTGCAACAACAAATGGTGGATGGAGTCAGGGGCTGTTTTTCCTCTGGTTTGTTCCTATGATAATATTTTTAATCGTAATGACGCGTATGAGACGGGGAGCAACGGGGGCAGGACTTATGTCTATCGGTAAGAGCCGGGCCAACCTTTACGTCGACAAAGAAACGGGCGTTACGTTTGATGATGTAGCCGGTGTAGATGAGGCCAAGGAAGAATTGAAAGAGGTTATTGATTATCTGCAAAACCCGCAAAAATACCAAAGACTGGGAGGGAAAATCCCTAAAGGGGTATTACTGGTTGGACCCACTGGTACAGGCAAGACATTACTTGCCAAGGCGGTTGCAGGGGAGGCAAAGGTACCATTTTTTACCATCGGTGGATCAGGATTTGTCGAAATGTTTGTAGGAGTCGGTGCTGCACGGGTACGTGATTTATTTGCACAGGCTCAAGAAAAAGCCCCTTGTATTATATTCATAGATGAAATTGATGCCCTGGGAAAAGTGCGTGCTGCTTCGCCTATATCGGGCGGCCACGAGGAGCGCGAAAACACCCTGAATCAACTCCTCCTCGAGATGGATGGATTTGACACAAGAAAAGGTGTTATCCTTATGGCAGCGACCAATAGACCAGAGATCCTGGATCCTGCTTTACTGAGACCAGGAAGGTTTGACAGGCATATTCTCGTGGATAGACCTGATATCAAAGGGCGGGAAGATATATTAAAGGTACATTGCAAAAATGTAAAGCTCGGTAAGGATGTAGATATAAAAATCATTGCAGCAAGGACACCAGGATTTGTTGGTGCAGATTTAGCCAACGTGGTCAATGAGGCAGCGCTTCTTGCCACCCGGGTTGGCAAGGAAGAGGTAGGAATGGACAGCTTTGAAGAAGCTATTAACAGACTGGTTGCCGGGCTGGAAAAGAAAAAAAGGGTCATGAGCAAAAGGGAGCAAGAGATTATCGCATATCACGAATCTGGTCATGCCCTGGTGGCAGAGTCTGTTCCGGGTGCCGACAAAGTGCACCGAATTTCTATCATTCCTCGTGGAATCTCTGCCCTTGGATATACCCTGCAGCTGCCCACTGAGGATCGCTATTTATTGACGAGGTCAGAATTATTGGATCGGCTTGCTGTTCTTCTGGGTGGCAGGGTAGCAGAAGAACTTAAATTTCATGAGATTTCTACGGGTGCACAGAATGACCTTGAACGGGCGACGGACATAGCCATGAGCATGGTCAGGGAATATGGTATGAGTGAAAAATTGGGCCCCATGACATTTCAAAATGGCAGGAGGCAACAATTTCTGGATATAGGGTACCGTACCGGTCGAGAATTGAGTGAAGAAGTTTCAAAAGACATAGATAATGAGGTTAAGAAGATCATCTTTGACACACACGCAAGGGTAAAGGGCATCCTCGAAGAAAATAAAGATCGTTTAGAAACTCTCGCAAAGCTCCTTTTGGAAAAAGAGGTTATTGAGGGTGAGGAACTCAGGAAGATTATTTCTGAGATAGCGCCTACTCCTAAAAAAACACCTTCTTTTTAAGAGGATATCTCGAAAAAGAATCCAAAACCGGTCTTTGATCGTATGGTAATTTCTCCCGTACAGTAAAAATATTTACCGGCAGGCAAATTTAGCCTTCTCATACCGATGTTATCAGCAATCTTCGTATAAGAATCTGCCTCTTTATTCAGAACATATTTTTGTGAAGGATAAAAGACTATGCTTCCGACCGAATCTTTTGAATCCACACGATAAAGAGTCTTTCCGATTACCAAAGGATTGTCCGTTTGAAAATCAATGATCTTCAAATCCTGATCTTTTATCACTGTGGGTGAACCTTTTACGTAAAAGCGCCTTTCTTTACTACCGCTCTCATGATAATATTCAGCACGGTTAATTTCTATATAATCACTATCGCCCACAACAAAAAGTCCCCCCTTAGGCGGTATTTTCCACAGAGTAATATCATCTATTGAAAAATCGGTTTTTTCATCGAGCGAGAATGGTATATATGCCGGGACATATCCTTCCTTGCTGAATGTGAGCTTAATATTACCCGGATTATAACTGACAGAAAAGATACCCGTTGGATCAGAAGTTGTTTTTGATTTTGACCCATCAGAAAGAGCCTCGATATTTGCAAAAGAAATGGGTTTACCAAAACCATCAATAACCCTTCCACGGAGAGTTCCAGTCTCAAATGCGTACGAGGTCTTTAATGCAATAAGCATAACAATTACCGAAACACTAATTTTTTTAAACATTCTTTTCTATTCCTTCGTTGTTAATATGGACTCAGGTTTCTGGGACAAAAATAGTACTGTAATATCTTTAACAAATAATAGGTATAATTGTCAAACACTTTAACTATTTAATTGACAAATACCCTACATATTTATATACTTCTTTTTTATTTTTTCTACCTTGGAGGCGTTTAAGCACAATCCGGGAGAGTGTTGAGTAAAAATGGGAAGGAATGAGAATTATGAAGAGTAAATTGCGTTTTGTTCTGCCTTTTTTGGGTTTGTTTAGTGTGTGTCTTTTTCAATCAGCTAATTTACACGCATCAGAAACTTTGGATGACGGTCTTCTTTGGCTAACGAAGGCGGAGATAAATGAAAAGTTAGGTAAACCTACCTATTTATATTGTGAGGAAGAACCTTTCAGACGATACATGATAGTAACTCCGGAACAGGAAAATAGCCTCAGAGCAACCTTTTTGTACGATGTTGTAATCCATGATTTTTATTATCTTAATAGAGGCGGTAACAACCTTGAGTATCGGATTTATTACGGCGAAGACATGTCTGAAGGAAAAAATACATACCGGGTGAAAGAATATTCAATAAGTTTTTTGGATAATCCAATTCCACTGGGAAAGGTTGCTGAAATCATTCCGGAATTCAAACCCGCTTATCAATGCCCTAAAGTTTATCAAGAACGTTTGGTCAATTTTAACAATATCAGACTGATCTTTGTAACAGAAAAGGTGAATGACCTCTCGAAGAAAATTGGTTCCTTGTTTGTCGATCCAGACAAAGACATAAAGGATTGGTCGTTGTCCTACGATGTTATACTCGTTGATAATGAACCCGAAAATACATCAGCCAATAGCATGGTAAAGGAAGTCATCGTGGCGGTGGATGGTGAATATCGTATTGGAAAAACCTCACATGTGTTTGGTACAAAATTGGTAAAAAATCCTTTGCAATAAATAAACATATTTTGACATTTTTAACAAAAACATGCATGAAATTAACCCTGTCGGGGCTTTAAACCCTGACAGGGTTGATATAAGGGATTTCGTGTTTTTGATTTTGTCTTTTCCTGCCCGTCGGAGTAAGTGTTGACGGAAAAGATAGCTGCTTAGGTAGATACAGAGTTGTTTTTACATTCTACGAGACGGCACATCTCCAGAAAGTTGACCCGCCGTTCGTTTGTTATTGAGAGATGTGCATTCCTTAACAATTCGTCCAGATCGATGTGCTTTCCTAAACCCATTTTGTACCTGAACGGGGAAATAAACTTTTCGAAACCGGAAACAATTTTGTTGTTGCAACCGGTATAATTTAAGATAAAAATCTCCCCGCCCTCTTTGCAAACCCTTTTTATTTCATTTAAAGTACGGAATGGATCAGGCACTACGGTAATAACATGGGAGGCAATAACTTTATTAAAGGTATTGTCAGCAAAGGTCATGGATGACGCATCCATGTTATAGAGTTCTACGTTGGTTAAATTATAATACTTTTTTTTCATATCGGCTTTTTCCAGCATTTCCTGACTAATATCAATACCAATTACTTTTGTTTCCCGTGGATATAAAGGTAAAGACAATCCTGTTCCCACGCCAACTTCAAGTATCGTGTCACTGGGTTTTACATCCATCATGTGAAAAGCAACGAATCTTCCATGTTCAAAAATTTTCCCAAAGAAGGCGTCATAAACCCATGAATAGAAAGAATACACTTTTTTGATATGTTCACTCATAAAACCCTCAGTTATAACAATCCACCAATGCCTGGCAGATGCCATCCTGTATTTTCATAATGGCGCTCAGATCTTTAAAATTGTTCATTAAAATTGAAAAGGCAAGTACATCCCCACTGGGCGTATCAACATATCCGGAAAGCGCCGATGTTTTTGCAATATATCCGGTCTTTGCATGTATCCTGTTTTTGTATTGTGAGGCAACCATTCGACGCCGCAACCCCCCGTCTATCCCCGATGTGGGCAAAGAGTCCAACAATATTTTTCCATGCGGATGCTTGTACATGTATACCAGGAGTGTAGTTATCATCCTGGGTGAAAGTTTGTTGCCTTTCGATAACCCACACCCATCATCAACACGGTATTCTTCGGGATGGAACCCCAATTTTCCCATAAAATCTTGTACGACCTCTATACCAGCTTCCAAGGTACCTCTGCTCTTAATCTGTGCTCCCAGAGTTTTTATAATTTGCTCGGCATAAAAGTTCTGGCTGTTTTTATTAGTCACGAAGACGGCCTGTTCCATCGTGGAAGTGGTCTGCGTAATCATTTCCGTATCAGTGTCGATATAATCACTTTCGTCAATTAATCGAATACTTCCGTGAACTGCAATACCATTCTTTTCGAGAATTTCCTTAAAAACTGTTGCAAGGTAAAGGGCTGGATTGTGCACGCTCACCCATGTCTTTTCGAGAGATGCATTGACCCAGAATTTACCTTTGATAAATATCTGATTCGTTTCAGGTTTCCGGTAAATAGAGTAAGAGTGTTCTTTTTTGTTGGATGTATAAACACAGCTATTCAAGATGGTAAAATATGATGTGCTGGGGTCTACTAAAAGCGTTACAGCACTCCCGGGTTTTTTATCCGGAAGAAGGGTGATATCGGCGCAATTATCATTAAAGGATAATCCACAGATTTGGGCACAATACCATTCCGACAATTGGTTCTCCGGCCAATTTGGATTAACGTAGACTCGGTCGAATATGCTGTCATCGGCTATAATATCACCTGCAATTGCACGGATGCCCCTGTTTCTGACGGCATTTGCCCACGATTCAGGAATGGCTGTGATATTGCCATGATAAAATCTGCCGGAGAGGTTAGGATCCCCACTCCCTTTGATAATAATATCTCCTTGAAGTTCACCCGCAGTCGTTATTGTCCCACTGGCTTCAACACGAGTTTTGTATTCAAAATCTGGTCCTAAATAATCTAAGGCAGCAGAGGTAACAAGGAGTTTCATATTGGAAGCAGGTCGGAATAAATCATTCTGGCGGTAATTAAACAAAGATGTGTTTTTTTTAACAGACGCGACACTAACACCATACGACACATTTTTCAGAGATGGATTTTTTAATAAAATCAGGAGGCGACCGTTGAGTTTGTCAGAACCGGATACCTTTGCTTCAGGACAGGGGAGAAAAAAAACACAAAAAATAAACAATAACGCAAAGGCGCTAAAACATGCTCTTAATTTGAACCTGTACCAATACATAAATCTTGCAATAACGAGAAGGAAATTATTTTTTACTTTTCGTGTATGACCTGGTTTTTTTTGTTGCAACTGCCGCAAACCGCACTTCTAATAAATTCTCGATCGTTTGCAAGACAAACGTTGGGTCTAAAGGCTTTACAATAAAAACACTTGCACCCGCTTTCACGAAAGAAGATTCGACACGTTTTGATTTTTGGTTACTAATCACGATGATAGGAATGTTTGGAATTATTTTTCTTATTTCATATAGTATTTCTATACCGGAAATCTCCTGAACCGTTGCGCTTACAATTGCAACATCCATTTTTCTTTCTTGAAGTATGGTCAAGGCCACTTGTTTACTAAGAGCAACTTCTGTTTCGTAACCATTCTGCTCAAACAAATCTCTTAACGTATCGACCGTTTGACGTTCATCTTCTACGATCAATATCCTTGCAGAAGGCATATTCCCCCTTTCATCTTTCCTAGCGGATTTGTCATAAAGAATCCCAAGACTATCTCATGGCTCTCTGGATTTCTCTTTCGACGGTACGTTTTTTTATGTCCTCACGTTTGTCAACAGTCGTCTTGCCTCTAACAAGGGCAAGTTCTACCTTTACAAGGCCTTCCTTAAAATATAATGATAAAGGAACCATCGTATATCCCTTTTGTTTAACTTTTCCAATTATCTTGTTGATTTCTCTTTTATGTAAAAGCAACTTTCTCACCCTTTTGGGTTCGTGATTTTGCTGATTTCCTTGTTTGTAGTGTCCAATGTGCATTTCATAGATAAAAACTTCATCATGATCAATGTGGGCAAAACTTTCATTAATACTTACATCCCTGTTTCGGATTGATTTAACCTCCGTTCCCGTAAGTACAATTCCTGTCTCAATCTTTTCAAGGATTTCATATTGAAAATATGCTTTTCTATTCTTGGCAATAATTTCCATAATAGTACGTGTGAATAATTGTCAAATAACTAAAAATGATTCAAATCGTAGCAGATTGTTAACATGATTGCAAGGTCAATTTATGAAAATTCCATTGACTTAATTATTTATATTCTTTAGAATTCATCGGTGAATTAAAACAAAGCCGAAGTGGCGGAATTGGCAGACGCGCTAGATTCAGGGTCTAGTCCCGGCAACGGGGTCAGGGTTCGACTCCCTGCTTCGGCATTACTTAGGTAGTGTCAATAAATAAAGGTATCCTCTTTGATTTCGTTGAAGGTGGTAGGTTTCGTTTCAAGGATTTTGGTAAGATAGGCGTTTTGTTTGATCCGATTGGTGAGAGTCCACGCAACAAGACAGACATCGCCGTGAGCTCAGTCGAACGGGATTCCAGTGTCTGTCAATCTTGTTGATATGTCTGACCTGGTAGTGGTCAAAGTAAAAGGTGTCCTTTAATTCCCTGAAACAGTGTTCAATACCCCAGCGGAGCAGGTAGTTTGTAATTACCGTTTTGATGGAGGCATGGAGATTATTGGTAATAAGGATATGATAGTTGTAATCGTCGTCCTTATTCCACTTGCCAGAAATGACTACAAATCTGATGGGTACATCACAATCTTTCAGCTTTGCCTCGAACGAATAGGTTTTATGTGAGACTTCAGAGCCATCCGCAGTTTTGAATTTAACGTATTTGATTTTATGCCAGTAATGGCCATTTGTTTTTTGCTAAAACAAGCGGCGAAATTTTTAAGAACCGTATTTAACAGAGGGATGTTTGCACCAAAAATACTCAAATCCTTTGCTCCTGTTGTTGGTTGATCAAGAAGTTCACCAGTGCAATTAATAGCAGGAGTAAAGGAATATATCAAATGTAAAAATAGTTGTAAAGCATTGAAAAGTCATAAGTAGTGTGCGAAACAATTTATGACTTAAAAAAAATTTTTTATACACGTTTTTTAACAAAGTAATGATCATGTTCCACATTTTTACTGAACACGAGGGGTCTAGTCCGGTATCATACCTGCATGAAGATATGCGGGAAAGAAATAACGGCTGAAAACATAAGTCAGAGACAATCGGCGTGTGGAGCGTCTTATTACCTTAGGGCGTGATTTTTATGCCCGACCACAGGTGAATATATCGCAGGCGTGTGGAAGCATTGGAATGGATGTTGTTGGATACCTGCGAGGTAAAGACCTTTGAGCAGGTCGTGGAGAAATTGCAGTGGTATTGTATACGGTGGGGGATAGAGATATATCACCGGGTGCTGAAAAGCGGTTGCGGGATAGAGCAAAGGCACTGGGCTGTGCAGAGTGAATAGAGGGTTGTCTTGCCATTGATATGGTGGTAGCGTGGCGAATATATCATCTGACAAAACTGGGAAGAGAGATGCCATATGCCGTCTTTTTTGAAGATGCAGAATAGAAAGCGCTTGTTGCGTACAAAACCCAAAACCCGATACCGCCGGGAAATCCGCTTGCGTTACGAGAGACAATCCATATGGCAGCCAGTCTCGGCGGTTTCTTAGGCAGAAATGCGATGGAGAGACAGGCACACAAACCCTGCGGCTCGGACTCCAGAGGTTAGATGATATCACGGAAATGTGGAAAATCTCCCTGTCTGTCCTTGCTCCTCACTTGTTTCATCCGCCCCCTGTATACAGTATTAAATGTGGGTAAAGATAGGCTCACTGAGGGGGACAACATCTGCCCCGCGCTGGTGGGGGTGAAGGGGGTGGACCACGGTCATGAAAATTTGTATTTAAAAATTGTAGAGATGCAAAATCTTACATCTCTGCGTCCATTTGCAAAAAAAATCGTTTGATTTTACAAAGCAAACCCAACTTAATGTATGAATATGAATAAAAAACGCATTTACCATCTTGAAGATGCCCTTCGGGACAGGGTCAAGAAGGGGGAACGGCCAAAGGCAATAATTATCGTCCATCTGTACGGGCAGAGCGCTGCAGGCTGTCCGAAAATTCACTTTTCCGTGATTTCTCAAGTCATAAGTCCTTGTAAATCAACATCCGAACTTTTGCGATTTTGCATTCTCGGTCAGCCTGGCTGATATTGACCCCATCATGAACCTTTGCAATCAATATGAGATTCCGCTTATTGAAGATGCGGCGGAGTCGCTTGGCGCTTACTACAAAGGGAAGCACACGGGAACCTTTGGCGCATTCGGGATATTTTCTTTCAATGGCAACAAAATCATTACCTGTTCTTCCGGCGGGATGCTGGTCTCCGGCGATGAGGGCATGATCCGGAAGGCAAGGTTTCTGGCGACACGAGGGTCGCACGTTATACCCCAAGGTGACCGAACTATTGATTACGGCCGATAGTGGGGGTAGTAATGGTTATCGATTGCGACTATGGAAA
>JABWAQ010000014.1 GCA_013360945.1 Candidatus Brocadia sp. | reverse complement strand
CGGCATTTAAATCATTTTGCCAGGTTTTTAATGAGGCCGCCTGACAACCTCAATACGCCACCTATACCTCAACTTGTCCGGTCGAATCCTTTCGCCCCCCTATTTAAATCAATATTAAAAATTCAAGTTAGAGACGAACACGGACAAACTCTGTTTGTCCGTGCCACCCTGATACACGTATAAATAAAATGAAAATTCCTATACAATTAAATTAGGCATTCGAAGACTTACCTCCCTGTTCCCACCCGCAGACGTGGGGATTATGGGAGGTATTTGAAATTCCTACACATTAAGAGCATTTATATTTATTATATCATTTAAAACACAAAAATGCAATTTAACAAAATAATTGTGATATTCGGTTGAATTTCACAACTCGTTTTTATGAATTATGATGAAACTATGTTTACTAAAACTCCTAAAATCCGGTTTAAGGCACATGATTTAGATTTCTTTAACTTGTTTTGAAATAAACGATTAAATCAAAGTTCTTTCAAAAAGCCAAATTGTTACTATTTTTAAAATATTCGAATCTTACTTTAGGTATAAAAATCGCTGTAAAAGGGTATTACATGCATGTTGTTGGTTTTATAAAATCTTTCAGGAGAAAGTTGCATGATAAATAATGTAAACCCTGCCACATCCAAACTTTTTGAACAGATAAAAAGATTATCCACGCCGCCACCCGGGAAGGAAGATAACCATATTGATTTTGAAAATGATGCAATGAAGAATTGTACTCATAATGTCAATTCACCGAAGGGGGCAAATTTATTGAATACCATTGAAAGGATACAGAAAAAAAATGATATACCTATTCAAACCCTGGAAAATACCAACAAGGAAGGCACGGGAAAAAATATCCAAACATCAGAATGGCCTAAACCTATAAATGCAGAAAAGAACATCCGCAAAGAGCCTGTAGGTTCTTTTTTAGATATCTACTTATGAGAAAGGGATAGCAAGCTGATTTTCGAAGAAAAGGAGGAAAGCGAAAAATCAGCTTGCTAAAAGGAGAACAATTGTCTTTTAAAACATTTTTAATTCAAAAAAAGTTCCGATATGATACAAATTTTTTTTGTGTTTATACTTAATTAAATTATAATATAGAATTAAGCTGTCCAACCAGTTGAAAACCATGAAGTTGGATATGATAGAGAGAGAAAGAAAGAGAGAGAGAAAAAGAAAAGACCGCATCTCCTTCATTTCCTAAAAAAGACAGAAATGTTTACCTTTAACCGTGTTAACTCATGAAGACCTTCAAGAAAATGCTCTTGATAACGGGCATTGGTTTTACGTATATTTTAATTGTATACATGACTTTTAATGCGGTCGCAAAGGTGTATAGAACAAATGACCCTGCATTAGCAAAAAAAGTGGTTATTATAACTTTCTTTGCAGATTTATGCATATTTGCAGGTAGTGGATACTTAGTGTATAAATTAAAGGTTCCCGCAAATAAAAAATGAAGTGGATAAAGATATTACGCTTGGCCGGTGCGGTTGTTTCTCTTTTTTTTCTCCATAGTTATCTTGTTTTTGCAGGCCGAAACGCCGAGATCGACAGACTAAAACAAGAACTCCTGGAGCTTGAGAATTCCACAAAACCACTTATTCAAACTTTTCGAAAAGTTTCTCAGCTCGTAAGTCCATCAGTTGTCAGTTTAAGTACGGAGAAGAAGGAATATTCCAGGGGCAGTAAAGAGGCCGAGCCATCGCCACCACACCAAAATTTCTCACCAAAACACGATCCTCACGCGGAAAATGTGCCGAAAAAAGGGCTTGGTTCAGGGATTATCATAAATGAACGTGGCTATATTTTAACAAATAACCACGTTATTAGCGGTTTTTCTGAAGATGAAATCACGGTCGTCACTTATGATGGGGAACAATATAAGCGAGTCAATATCGTCGGCATCGACCCGAATACCGATATTGCAGTTATTAAAATAGAAGGTGAGAATTTCTTACCTCTTGAATTTGGTGATTCTGAAGAAGTGCAGGTGGGTGATTGGGTCATTGCCATCGGGAGTCCATTTGGATATCAACAAACGGTTTCTGCCGGTATTATCAGCGCCAGAGGAAGAACCCACGTCATCCCATTCGAACTTCCTTTTATTTATGAGGATTTTTTTCAAACGGACGCAGCCATCAATCCCGGTAATAGTGGAGGCCCGCTTGTCAACCTCAGGGGTGAGTTAATTGGGGTAAATACTGCCATTGCAACCCGATCGGGCGGTTTCCAGGGAGTAGGATTTGCAATTTCTGCCAGTATTGCAAAAGAAACCGCCGAACACATCATGGCCACAGGGACCGTGGTACGAGGGTATCTGGGTGTAGGAACGCATGATATAAACGACGAACTGGCGGTAGTGCTTGGCCTGGACGATAAAAAAGAATTTATTCGTCATTTTGGCCTATCCACAGAGAAAGGGGCGTTTGTTCTGGAGGTGTGGAGCGATACCCCTGCATCAAAGGCAGGGATCTCTCCGGGCGACATTATTTCCGAATTAGGCGGAAAAAAAATCAGAAATACAACAGATCTTCAGCATGCTATTCGACATGCAAGGGTAGATGAAAAGGTCATCGTAAAGATCATACGAAATGGTGTAGAAAACGCCCTTGAGGTGCTGGTAGAGCGGCAACCAGAAGACCTTGCAGGAAAAACGTATGTTGCTATTCGGAAAATTGACGAACCTACAAAATTTTCTTTAGGACTGGTGGTCGATGATTTAAATCCGGAACTTGCAAAATCACTGGGATTAGAGGGTGAGCATGGCGTCCTGGTTGTCGATGTCGAAGCAGATAGCCCTGCTGAACGAGCCGGTATAAGGCCAGGTGATTTGATTACGAAAGTTGGCACCAATGAGGTAAGTTCTGTTCTCGAGTTTATGGCGCTCATGGATGAATTCCTGGAGAAAAATAAGCCGGTAAGCATCTTTGTAAAAAACAAGGGCTTTATGACGTTGAAATAGGCAGAAGAAATTTCCGCTGTAAATTTTTCCCTCTTTTGTATTTTCAAATTGGTAGCGTCTTTATTGGCTTTGTCTGAGCCTTTTCAAAATCCCCGCCTCATGTGCAAGGGGGAAAAATGCCAGGCTTTGCCCATAATAATTTAGGATAAAAGATTTTTCGCTCAGTTTATTCTTTAGCGAAGCCCTTATTTTATCAGCCGCACTATTTAATATTTGTGCCATAAAACAGGCCATTGCATCCGCCGGCAAACTACTATACTCGACGGCCGGCACTCCAGTATAGCGGTATACCGCCCTTATTTCCCCTGTATCAGCGCCCGATCTTTGTAAAACCTGATAAATTTTTTCCACAACCGTATTCGCATCTGCCGTTTTATACCAGAGTATATCAAGCCCTACCCGCATGGGCACCCTGACCGCTTCCCATCCGTAATCGTTTGACCTGCCTTCCGCCGTGGAAATATTTCCGCGGGAATCTACGATACACCAATCCGGTATCAGACCACATCCACTTACATTGTCCATATGGACACCAGATTGATTTAAAATCCAATACGTGGTCTTTACTAAATCCAACCATTGGTCGTCTTGTGTTATTTCATAGAACATGCGAAATGCCGCCGGACTATAATAAGAGGGATTTTGCACGAGGTGTCCCTTTTTCTCATTACCCCATAACCCCGGCAACAGAAAAAGACGGTTATCAACCCCACGCGCTGTTTCAAGCTTCAAGATGTCATGAATCACCTGAACAGCCTTTTCACGATATACCTTTTCCTCCCATTGAAGAGAAGCAAGCAATAAGGCAAACGCAAAATCACAGTCGGCATCCGAAGCAGGCATCCAATCTCTTACATCGCCATCCTTCCAGTGCCAGGCGAGAAGATGATCGCCATAGGCATCGCTTCTGCTCAGGTGTTTTTCAGTCCAATCATAAAGCAAAGTGAACGTCTCTTTATCTTTCATAAAGACGGAAAAAAGCATGGCGTAGGCTTGCCCTTCACTCACCGTGTCATAATCATGTTCTGGCCGCTGCACACGCCCGTCAGGGAGGATGAAGTTTTTTTTGAATGATTTCCACCACGTTACTAATGGTTCTTCAGAGGATGTTTTCATATCAGTGCAACCAACGAAAAATAAGCAAGAGACGACTACTCCAAAGAAAATATTCTTATAATTCAAACGTTGTTTCATTTCATTTTTAGTAACAGTTCACCCATCTCTTGTTTCTCACTGAACGGGAACTGTATATCGCCTGGATAACCCTGTCAGGGTATTGGCGTATGGAAAGGCGGGTGGACTGTTACCATTTTTAAAACCGGACATTTAAAAATACGCTTGCCTGTTCTTCTTCATAAACCGACGATTGCACAGGCTTTATTTCGAGCCCTACATTCCAACGCCTTTGATTATCCCATCCAAATTCAAACTTTGGTTCAGTAAAATCAACGCCATCTGAATCCACGCCTTGTTTTACGGCAAGCTCATAATACAGTTTTGGGGCGCCGCTAAAATGCTCCTCTCCCAGATACTGCCGCCAGACAACACCGCCCATATATTTGCGGTAACTGCTCGGAGACCAATATTCATCCTGGTGTGCATGGGTATCAAAACCATAGACTTCCACGATAAATTTCAGGATTTTAGGATATAAAGACAGCTTATATCCAATGATTGTATCGTCCTCGATACCGTTATTGCTGTCATCGAACCAGTACTTTTTCACCTGACCCGAAATATCAATGCGCTGAGATATATCCCAGGCAAAACGTCCGCCGGTATAATAACGACTCCTGCTATTCCTGAGGGTATTGAAATTTTGCAGGACGTCCTCACGGCCACCCAATAATGAGACATCAAACCTATCATAAATTCTATAACTAACGCCCGTTTCAAACTGTCCCGTTTCATGACGATTTTCGGAATAGGTCGATAATTCTCCATCCAGATATGCTGTTACTCCATTCTCAAAATACTTGTTTGCATGCAAGGTGAGATGCTCGGCTGACGAGCCGCCATGTTCCGTAAATTTAAATATGGTGTTTCCCAAGCCTAACGAAAGGTCCATTGCCTCAGAAAATCTTGCAGGAGAATAATCCACGTCTGTCCTGAACATGGTGATTTCAAAATTTCCAAATTCATCGCCACTGCCTTTCTGATGGAGATACGACTGTTTCAACCATACTGATTGCCTGCGTTTCCATTGTTCCGATTCCTCAGCAAATTGGGCATGTTTGTGTTCGGGTGCATAGACCAGTAATTTTTTATAGGCATCTTCCGCCTTTGAACTAACGTTTAGTTGAGAGTACATTTGACCCAAATCGAATAGAAATTCAGTGTCTTCAGGATGGCGTTCTACCAGTTTGTTGTAAAAAGAAATTGCAGTCCGTTTTCTCCCTAGCCAGTTATTCCTTTTTGCCTCCCACTCCCAATATATTTCAGAATCTTCCGGATAATCCCGGCAAAGATTTTTGTAAGCTTCATTAGCCTCTCGTAAGCGCAAAGCCCATCCGTATACCCTGGCCACTTCATGCCGACGTTTAAAATCAGCCGGACGTTCTTTTAAATATAAAGCATACCACTGAAATGATTCATCATACTCATATCTCCAGGAATTTACCTGTGCCAGCCATCGGAGGATTCTCACATCCTTTAAACCATCCCTTTGAAGTATGGAAAATTGTTCTGCAGCCAGATCATAATCACGGTGAGTGGCCAGCAGTTTAGCATATTGATACCGAAGCTCTCTATCGTCGGGAAATTGTTCAACCGCCTGGTGCAGCCAATCTTTTGCAAATTCATAATTCGTGCTTTTCTTATCTCTGTCAAAGTACCCGACCCGTTCCACGATTGTTTGAAAAATGGCTCTGTCTTCCTGCCGATCTGAAAGATATTTTTTCACTATCCCATTGGCGACGTCGTTGTCGCCGGACTGAATATTTGCAATTACCATGATCGCCCTGACATCGGTCTTTTGCGAAACATCCTTCGGAAAAACAGACAACCCGACATAAAGCGCCTGCTTGTTTCTCTTCAATTTAACCAATGCTTCAAAGTAACGGGTGATTTCTTTTTCGGGTAAATTGAGTACTTGAATCTCCTCAAATAATTTGCATGCCTCCTCCTCTTCGTTCAGGTTCAAGTAACATTCCACCATCCCAAGCATATCTCCTGTATCTTTATTTTTTTCAACCAGGGCTTCGTAGAGGTTTAACGATTGCTCAAAATTGCAGGCTTTAAATTCAGCCTTCGCCCGTTGTTCAGTTACTTCGGGATTACGATGCATGGCGGCCTCATCAGCGGCTTTCCAGGCAGAAAGCGGCACATTATCAAGGAGTTGAGGTCTGACCATTTCTGTTTCCGCCGAAAACTCCGATAATAACTTACCTAAAATCCGGATTGATTTCTCATATTCGTCTAACTGTCTTTCCGCATCTTGTAACAAAACCGTTAAAATTGCCGGCCCAAAATCCTTCTTGTCTATTTTTGATAATAATTCAATTTCTTCTTCAGCCTCTTTAAACAGTCCCATACGGATTTGGGAAAGGATACGCAACGTTAAGACCTTCAACCTTTCGGCCCGTTCGACAGGAGATAATTTTGGCAATATCAGGGATGATTTTTCCAGGAGCATTTCGTCTTTCTCTAAAGCGTAGTAACATTCCAACTCTATTATACATGGACGCAATCCGATTTCCTTGTCCCCTTCCAGGGTATGGAGTATTGCCAACGCATCCTCATAGCGCCCTGTTAAAGCCAATATTTCCGCCTTTGTAATGTCAATAATAGATTTTGATTGGGGAGAGAAGGTAAATCGATTCAGGATTTCAAATCCCTTTCCAGTCATTCCCCGATAGGCATAAATCATTGCCAGTTTCGCCAGCAGGTGAATTTCAGGGACGGGTTTACTGGCCGACACTATTTCTTCAAGGACATTTGATGCCTCTGTGAGTTTTCTGTGGGAGAGAAATTTATCGACGATCATTAAAGCAGTTGCATGCCAGGCATCGGATTCCCTATGTATTGTATTCCATACCTCGAGTGCTTTTTCTTCCTGTCCTACCGACAGATATGCATCAACCAACATAGAGCGGATATCATCGGTAATTTCAATTTTATCCCCTTGCTCTTGTATGGCGCCCAATAAAAGAGGCCACTTCTTTGACCACGACAGAACCTTAATATATTGAGACCAAATGTCACGATTTTCGGGAAAACGTCTGACCAGTTTTTGGTATTTCTCAATTGCCTCGTCGTAATTTCCCGACCACGCATCAACTTCTGCCGCAAGCTGCAACAATTTCAGGTTATTTTCCTCATACGGAATCTTTGCCAGCATTTCTCTTGCTTCAGCATATTTTTTTTGGCGTACCAAGAGGTTAATTTTAAGAGTTAACGCTTCTAAATTTCGTGGATCCACCTGTAAAATCTTTTCACAGAGTTCAAGGGCTTCTCCAAACCTCTCTAATCCGGCAAAGACACCGGCTACTTCCTCAGCAACCTTTAAATCGTCCCTGTCAAAGGATAATGCCTGCTTATAATACTCAACCGCACGATCCTCCTTTTTGTTTTTGACCGCATTCCGGGCGGCATTGAGCATAAGTTTTTTTACAAACCCAACCTTTTCCCCTGGCATAGTTTCCATCTTCTGTATTAAACTATCGTAGTGGATCGCCGCTTTATGGTAATGTCCGCTGTTCTGCAAATAGTCGGCAAATTCCAGTACCACAACCTCATCGTCAGGATTTTTTTTGAGGTAGGCTTCGTATCGCTGGATGGCTTTATTGGTCCACCCTGCCTTCGCAGCATTCCGGGCAGCCATTAAGAAGAGTAACGATTCATCATCTTTCTTCTCAAGCGCCTCAATCGAAACGGTCAAACACCAAAAGGTTATAATTCCAAAGACACAAGCCAGCAATGCTCTTTTCATTATTCTTTATATTCCTTATAAATCGATACATAGAACGCACCTTACCCCAACTTTCTTTATGGATGGTGCTACTGTAGGGTGCGTCCCACGCACCAAATCAACTGGATTCCAGTGGATGTAATCTACGTGCCGTCTAAAATCCGCCTCGTTCCGAATCAAATGTTCCCAAAATCGCCGTTGCCACAATGCCGATTCCTTCCGCTTTCTCCGCGAATGACTCAATCCCTGCATGCGAAGAAAATGGCCATCATACCGTCTGCTTACGTATCGTTTGATAATCGCCCAACGCGCCGGAAAATTCGCGTCCCCTGAAGGTAATGTCCATATACAATGCAGATGATCCGGCAACAATACCCACGCTTTAATTTTGAATAGTAACGTTTGTCTTGCCTGGCATATACCTTCCCGCAATGTTCGTCTGATCAAATCGTCTGTCAGAATTGGTTGACGATGGTAGGTGTTGACGGTAAAGAAATATGTACCGCCTTCCATTTTTATCCTGCGATATTCAGACATTGTCCTTTCCATTCATAATGAATTGGTGCGTAGGACGCACCCTACACTGGCTTCGTTCCTCAAAAGCAGGTTGCTCCTATGCATCAAATAAACCTTTCGTCGTTTTCTACTTTTTGGTTCTTCACCGAATGTAATGCAATGAAACAGTCTGTTGGGTATTCCCTTGAGAATGGTTTTATAACCCTATAAATCTTGCTCGGGAAAAGAGATATCCAGACAAAAATCGCAGGTAGATTATCCAAAAAATTTTTCAGATTGCAAGGATTTTATGTAAATGCGTATGAAAGGAAAGGATCGGGACAGGTAAAAGCAACAGGAGGGAAAAACATTTAATTTATCAAACCGGCTCCCAAATCATCGGTGAATCGAAATAGACATAATCTTGACAACTGCCTTAATTCCCAAAGAACAGACTAAAAGCAGCCTTCTCTTTTTCAATACTCTCGGCAAATGCTTGCTGAAGTCTGTTCAAATCGGACTCATCCCAATCTATTCCATACGCTTGAGCAAGTTTGATAATGTCAGGATAAAGGCCAACTATCTCGGGAGAGGCATCCCCTTCAACCACAGGTTGCATCTCGTGTATATGAGCAAATATATCAGCGATATGCACAATGACCGGCAAAAGAGTTTTTTTGTCTGTTTCCTGAAGGCGATGATGAAAACCAATAGCTGTCATTAAGCTTTCCGGAAACATCCATTTTTTCAGAAGCCTCATTCCAACTTCGTCATGAGTCATTCCAATGACTTCTTTCTCTAACTCAAAGGCCTTGAATTTCAATTCCAAGCGCCTTGCAGCTTCGTCCAGTTTAAAAAATTCATGAGGTAAGGTAATGTATATAACCAGCTTCCCTATGTCGTGAATGAGACCTGCAACAAAATATTCATTACTCGCTTTTCTCAGATCGGTCGCAATAGTTTTTGCTGCAAGTCCGCAAACAAAGGAATGTTTCCAAAATTTCATAATATCATAATTTTTATTTTTTTCACTTTTCATAAAACTCTCAAATACCACTGCGGATATAACCAGGTTTCTCACCTCTTTGAAACCCAAAACCGTTATCGCGTGTTGCAGTGAGGAAACCTTCCTTATAGCGCCAAAAAAAGGAGAATTGGCCATTTTAAGCAGCTTCGTGGCAAGGGATATATCAGGGGTAATGACTTCCGTAAGGTCATTTGCTGAACTGTTTGGATCGGCAGTAATTTCTATAACCCGACATGCCACGGTTGGCAACGTGGGGATGGAATTTATTTTAGAAATGAGTATAGAAATTTTATCAAAACTCATAGCAATTACTCCTCTTTTTCATGAGGAAAGCTCTGCATGGTATGGATTCACGACTTACATTTAATCATAGCATCTTTTACTTTTTCCTTTGCCCGCATTAAAGCTGCTTCTGGCACAGAGAGAAGTCCCTGCTTCTCAATGATATCAAAAAATATAAAAACCAGTTTGGGATCAAACTGACTTCCGGCTTTATCAGCGAATTCTTCAATAACCTTTTCTGGTGGAAGGCCATTTCTAAAAGATCGTTCAGATAACATAGCAACCATAGAATCGACTGTGGCAAATATCCTGGCGCCCAGAGATATTTCGTCGCCTTTAAGCCCCACGGGATAGCCGGAGCCATCAAAATTTTCATGATGTTGCTGAAGGAGCGATCTTTCATTGGCAAAAAAGTCGAATAGCCCGGTCAGCTCTGCCATCATATAGGGATGACTTTCAATCTCTAACTTTTCCCTGGCTTTCAGCCTCTTATCTTTGCTTTTTAACGTTTTTTTCAGCAGGATTTTAAAATTGTCATGAAGCAGTGAGGCGTTTTTAAAGGACTCTACAACAGCAGGCGGAAGATTAAACCTTTCCCCTATAAGTTCAATATATTGTACAACCTGGCGGTTGTGCTTCTGGTATTTATCAGCTCCCAGATTTCGAACCATAAGACACAAAGACTGGATAGATGCCTTTTTTGTTTTTTCCAAAATAGATGAAATGCTTTCTTTCAGGTAGCTGAAATCCTTTATTTTGCTAATCCTGCCTTCTTTGGATTCCACAGAAGAATCTTTCTTGTAAACGCTGACCCTGTTTCTCCCCTCCGACTTGGAGCGGTAAAGAGCCTTGTCTGCAAATGCTATAAGTTCTTTACTTTCTGAAAGCTGATGATATTTCACTGATGCTACACCTATACTGACGGTTGCAATTGTTGAGTTGATTCCATCTTTATACACTTTTGATTCACAGGTAGAGCGAATTTTTTCAGCTACACTCCGCGCCCCATTAACGTCTGTGTTGGGAAGAAGTATCATGAACTCTTCCCCACCATACCGGAAAATAAAGTCATACTTTCTTACTTCCCGTTTTAAACAGTCGGAAAATTCACGTAATACCAAATCGCCAAAACTATGTCCAAAAGTATCGTTAATAACCTTGAAATAATCTATATCAAGCAGCATGCAGGATAAATCGGTTTGATGTCTTAATGCACGCGCATATTCCTTCTCAAGGACTTCCCTCATATAGTGACGATTATACAAATCAGTCAACTCATCATAGATGACCTTTTTAGCCAGGACATTGCGTGCTTCCAGCAGATCTTTATTCATTTCGACTATCCGCCTTCCGGCATTCAGACGCACCCTGAGTTCATTTTGATTGAATGGTTTGTCGATATAGTCGTCCGCACCTGCTTCCATTCCCGTAACAATATCCTCCTCCGCGTTTTTTGAGGTAAGCAAGAGAATATAGGTATAAGGTTCCGTGTTCCGTTCCCGAATCTTGCGACATATCTCTATACCACTCATTCCTGGCATCATCCAATCGAGGATGAGAAGGTTTGGCGCATTTTCAGACTGAATAACCTCCCAGGCATCAAGACCATCCTTGCACGATATAACCTCATAATCCATTTCTTCCAAAAACTTCTCTAATCTGCACCGGGTAATATTTTCGTCTTCTG
Source organism: Candidatus Brocadia sp. (assembly GCA_013360945.1). Lineage (GTDB taxonomy): Bacteria > Planctomycetota > Brocadiia > Brocadiales > Brocadiaceae > Brocadia. The sequence goes on along the minus strand of JABWAQ010000014.1, from coordinate 35,088 downwards.
CTATTAATACTTTCATATTCATTTTGCACTCTTTCAACCTTCATTTAACAGTCTATTGCCCCAGCCAACTGTCTGCGTTCTTAACATAATCGAAGTCGAAATGCAAGTATTATTTGGATTTAACAAATTTCCTTAACGCGTGAATGAGACGTTCTGCTTCTTTCGTCAAAGCTCCATAAGCCTCCTGAACATCGTCCCATCTGTTTTCTCTTCCCATCATCTCCAGGTTCAATGCTGCTTTATATACCGTATTTTTCCCAAAATTGGCAACTGCCCCCTTCAGTTTGTGGGCTGCTTTTTCCAGGTCGCTACTATTACGGCAAGTAATAGCCTCTTTTATTAATGATATTTGATCAGAAAAGTCATAAAGAAACATTTCTGCCAGTTCTTTAACAAATTCCTCTTCATTGCCATGTATTTCGAGGGCCTCATCCTTGTCAAAGACTATTTCGTTATTTTGCCACTTTTCTTTCCTGCATACAGCGATATCATGTAAATTTGTCTTCATTCTAAAACGCCTCCTTACATTTTCACCTGAAAATTACGCTGCCTTTGGCAGCAACCTTTTTAGTTACACGACAAATGCCGGTAAAAAACAACCCCCTTGCCCCCTTTATTAAGGGGGATTTTTTAGTGAAGACGCCCCCAGGGTCGTCTTCACTTGTCCCCCGCTGGCGGGGGGTAGGGGGGTGGACCGGACAGCCCGATCGCGTCTACCACCTTTTCAATCCTGTGTATAACACCGCTCATATTCTTCAATACATCTTCGTCGGTAAACCTGATTATGGTAAATCCGGCGCTTTCAACCGCTCGGGACTTCTGCTTATCTTTTTCCCCAGTTTCATCGTTTAAATGAGTTACCCCGTCAACCTCAATTACCAGCTTTAATTCTTTACAAAGAAAGTCCGCGATGTATTGCAGCACAGGCCTTTGCCTTCTGAATTGATAACCATTAATCCGTCCGGCACGCAGGGCATATTTCCACAAGCAAGCCTCTGCTTTCGTCATTTTCTTACGCAGGTTGTTTGCGAATGGCTGCAACCTTTTATTGTAGGCGTAATTATTGGTTTCATCGGCTTTTGGTTTTTCCCGCATTGTTTTCGTGTTCCTTTTCCACCCCCTACCCCCGCCAGCGGGGGACAGTTGTTGTCCCCCTCAGTGAGGGGGATTAAGAGGGAGGCGAAAAGTTTAAAATTCCTAAACGTAAATCAGGCTGCCTTTGGCAGCGGCTTTTAAGCTCCCCTCTAAAAAGAGGGGCCGGGGGTGTGTTATAGAAGATTACACACCCCTTAATCCCCTCTTTCCAGAGGGGAAACTATTTGCTTGAAATTCCTTATCATTTAATTGGGCCTTTGGCAATTTTGTTTACGATCACACCCTAAAACCAGCTTACATTGATGGCGAAGCCAACGAGGGTCGATGCTCTATTCCATCATGGAGGTTCCGCTTGATTGCATCGGCAAGTACCTGCATGTTAACGGGTTTTGAAATATAATCGTTCATGCCTGCTTCAAGACACTTCTCACGGTCGCCCTGCATGGCGTTGGCAGTCATGGCTATTATCGTGATATTATGGTTCCTGACAGATGAATTCTCATCACGTATGATACGGGTGGCCTCATAACCGTCCATCCCGGGCATCTGGCAGTCCATCAGGACAAGGTTGTAATCCGATTTCTCCAGCAACATGATGACCTCCTTCCCATTAGTAACAATATCTATAGTATATCCAAGTTTCTTCTCCAAAATATGCAAGATAACCTTCTGATTGACAACGTTGTCCTCCGCCACGAGGATGCGAAGGCATTTCTTATAATCCTCGGATATGGAATAACGCGTGACGATCTGTTTTGAAGTATCTTTCCTGACACTTTCAGTTTCACTGGTAATAATTCTGAGACATTCGAGCAACTGTAACTGTTTTACCGGTTTGAGCAGGTACGCGGCAAAACCCAGCTTTTTAAAATACTCTGCATCACCACGCATACCAACCGAGGTCAGCATTACCAGAATCAAGTCTTTGAGTTGTGGATCTCCCTTGATTTCCCTACCAAGTGATTCTCCATCCACCTTCGGCATACAACGATCAAGCAAGGCTATCTGAAACGGATTACCTTTGTTGACAGCCTCATGAAGTTTTTTCATCGCCTCCTCAGCCGAGACAGCCTCTTCAACCCTGCAACGCCACGATTCGAGATATGCCCTAAAGATACGCCGGTTTGTATGATTGTCATCAACAACCAGCACACGCAGATACTCGATAATGCCCGGCTCCTCTGGTACCCTTTGCTGAACAGAAGGTTGTTTTTCCAATACTACGGTGAACCAGAACGTCGATCCCTTACCTTCTTCACTCTCCACGCCTATTTGGCCTCCCATTAACCCGGCAAGTTGTTTTGAAATCGCCAACCCCAGCCCCGTGCCCCCGTACAGTCTGGTGGTAGAAGAATCTACCTGGGAAAATGACTGGAACAGTTTCTTCATACGATCTGCCGGAATGCCGATGCCGGTGTCCCTGACAGCAAACCGCAAGGTTACCTGAGAATCAGTTTCTTTAGCAAGAGTTACGCTGATGGCTACTTCGCCGTATTTTGTGAATTTTATGGCGTTACTACCAAAGTTAATTAACACTTGCCGCAATCGGCCAGGGTCCCCCCGCAGACGCGAAGGTACTTCCAGATCGATAAAATAAGAGAATTCCAGGCCTTTCTTCTCTGCCCCAACTGCCAGAATGTCGACGGTGCTTTCTACAGCAATACGCAGATCGAAGTCGATGTTCTCTATCTCCAGTTTACCGGACTCTATCTTGGAAAAATCCAGGATATCATTGATAATGGACAGCAAGGAATCGGCGCTATTGCGAATTGTCTCTGCATACTCAAGCTGTTCCTGAGTCAATTCCGTATCTAACAACAGATCAGTCATGCCTATGACACCGTTCATTGGCGTGCGTATTTCGTGACTCATGTTGGCAAGGAATTCACCTTTTACGCGGCTGGCCTCATCCGCCAACTTCTTTGCCTTTTCCAATTCATTATTCTTTTCTTCAACATTCCTTTTTTGTATTTCAAGCTCTTCATAGTATTGCAACAACTCTTGATGTTGCAACTGCAGTTCTTCCTTGGTTTGCTTTAGACTGGTAATATCATTGAAAATCTCCAAAAAAGCCTTTTTACCTTTATATGCTAAACTAACATGAGTTATCTGAAATATTTTTCCGCCAAAGATACCTTCTGATTCAATAGTGTCTGTCTTTTTTGCCCGTACGCCTTCCTTCAGGCAGCAATTCTCACACTGCTTTTTGTTGTCGCGATAAACATTCCAGCATTTTTCTCCGATCGCTTTTTTACCCAGAAGAGTTTCCAATGTTTCGCTCATATAAAGGATATTGCCTTCCTCGTCCACAATATCCATACCAAAGGGAAGAGAGGCGACAAGGGTTTGGTTGAAATTACTAAATTCCAGTAGTTCTTCCTCTGCTTTTTTACGCTTGGTAATGTCTTCTTTTATTGCAATAAAATGTGTAATCTCCCCGTTCTGATTCCTTATTGGTGAAATGGAAGCATACTCCCAATACGTTTGTCCATCTTTCTTCTTGTTAAGAAGTTCTCCTGTCCATTCCTTGCCGGAGACAATAGTTTCCCAAAATTCTTTGTATTCTTCAGAGGTTGTTTTATCTGCTTTTAGTACTCTGGGGTTCTTTCCTATAGCCTCTTCAGAAGTGTACCCGGTCATCGTGATAAATTTTTTATTAACATATTCGATATTGCCATTCGTATCAGTAATAACAATAGAAGCCGGGCTCTGTTCTACGGCATGAAACAGCGAGCGGATTTGCTCATTCTGTTGCTTTTGCTTAATTACAGAAGCGATTATATTCGCCACTGATTGTAAAAAGTTGGCGTCATTAATATCAAATTCCCGCGTTCTGGTCGTATGTACGCCAATAACACCATAAGGTTTATCCTTGCCGTAAATAACAGCACTCATGCCACTAATTACTCCATGCTCATGGAGCAATGGAGGACTGCTGAATCTCGTTTCCGTTCGAAGGTCTTCGACAATCACCGGTTCTTTGGAAATAAGGGTGTAACCAGCTTGTGAGTCGTGTCCCGCGCTGACAGTTACTTTTCCAATTAATCCTATCCTCCATCCGACTCCTGCACGTAACAGCAGGCTCTTTCCATCCGGAAGGATTTCTAATATTTTGCCGTACTCCACATCAAGAGTTTGTGCAGTTTTTTCGACTATGATATTCAATAACGTGGAAAAGTCAGATTCCTCCAAAGCCTTTTGGCCTATGAACGCAATAACTTCTTGTTGCAATGCCCACTGTTTAATTTTTTCTTCGTATAATTTATGTTCAGCAATACCCCTAAAAAAAATATATTTAACCTCGTTGTCGTACAACATGGCAGAACTAGCATTTACTTCAACTGGTATCCTCTGTCCGTTTTTGTGTTCTATATAGGTATCCTGGTCAACACACTCCCCTTCATTTGCTGATTCTTCGGAGTTTTCCAGGTAAGGATGCAATTTGCTTTTGAGGTAAATATCCGTTTCGTTCTTACCAATAATTTCTTTTCGGGTATAACCGAACAAATATTCCGCCCTTTTATTTGCATCGACAATAATCCCCGACATTGCATCCACAATAAAAATGGCTTCATGAGAAATCTCAAAGAGCTTTCGATACATTTCTTCAGAATCACAGAGTGATTTATCACGTATTTTATTTTCTTGCATACTCTCTATCCCCAGAACGAGCCGCAATAATTGGTAGCGCAGGCTTCCAGCCTGCATATTATATAAATTCAAAAGCAGGCAGGATGCCTGCGCTACACAATATTTTTGCTAAAAGTGTCAAAATATTTTTTATAAGATACCACCCCGGACGAGTCGGAAAAGACAAAATCGTTCGACTGAACTCACGATGAAGTCCGAAGCCCGAAATTAGCGAGCCAACCCTGTCAGGGTTTAAAGCCCTGACAGGGGTATGTTTCCGGGGCGCACCCTACTCCGGCTATCTTCCGCTCAACAATACGGCATTACCTGGTTTTTCCTTAAGAAGCATAGCAAAATGTTTTTCTGCTTCCCTGTATCTCTTCTGATTATGAAGTTCAATGGCAAGCCACAGCCTGACCTCTCTATCTTCCGGAGCAATTTTTATCAACTTGCTTAAGACCTTTATTGCTTCTTTCTTTTTTTCAGCCTTTATCAGGATATTGGCAAGAAAATACCATGGCTTAAGTTCATGACGATCCGGTATGGATTTCATCATATTGCTGTATAAGATCATGACCTGTAAGGTGTCGGGGGATTTCGTGCTTTTGTACAGGGATCGTAAAAGGAGTTCTTTTTTATAAACCCATTGAAAAGAAATCCAGATAATTCCCCAAAAAAAGAACGAAAATATTAAAAGGAACCATTTATTACGTATCAATTTGATTGAGTTCATAGCCGATATTTATTTCTGGAATTTGCCAGTGCGGTTTAAAAGACCCCCTCTCAAAAACCGGCTGAATTAAAGGCATGATTCAGATTTTCTGCCTGAGCATGCGCCCTTTCCTGTCACAGCGCTTTCCCTAATTGTGAACTTCAACGCCAGACGGTAATTTTAATTACTGCCTTCCGAAGTGATCTTTAACCATCTGCTAAGACTTTCCTGGCGGTTCTTTCCGGTACGGTCTGAAAATACGCCTTCCGACTGATCGAAAAATTGAGTAAATTTGACGCCAATGAAATAAGAGTCTTCGGCGCCAATTGCCCTCATTTGTTTTATCTCTCCTTCAGCCACCAGCGTCCCAAATGGCGTAAAGATCTCCATAACCAGAATTGCACCTGATTCCAAAGGAACATAGCTCGTGAACGAAAGCCCGGAGATGCTTATATCATTTGTAACGGCAGCAAGAGAAGGTTTGCCATTATTTTGAACAACGAGGGGAAGCGTTATTTTCCTACGGACATGTTTTCGAAACCTTTCATGCTTGTAGAACTTAAAGAACATTTTCAACAAAACAGATGACCTCTCTCCAAATTTATGGAGATATCTGGGTATGATCGTGTTAAAGCAATACGCGCTAATCAAGTCCATTTCATTTCTGCCTAATTCGTCAAATTTTATTCCGTACACAAACATTTTTCCATACAGGTAATGAGGAAGATGATGCGCGTGAACGGTATAAAGCACAGTCGCCCTGCACGGTAAAATTCTTTCATTCAGGTAGATGGAAAGCGAGATTTTTTTATCAATTGGAAGCGGATTAAAGGTAACTAAGGAAATACCATGTTCATTAATATCTTTACTGATTCCTATACCGCTCACAGAACCTGAATCTTCCAGCATGGAATATCGTACAGGCATCGTGCCAATGAACCTAAACTCTTTACGCTTAAAATAAGGTCTGGTTACATTTTCAATGGTAAACAAGGCCAGGAATCCATTGATGCCGCTCCAGAATATGGCTGTACCGATACCAACAAAATCAGTTGTTACACCGTAATAGAGTTTTAAGCTCCCCCAGACGACTCCGGTAAAACAGAGGAGACCCATGAGTAATTGCGGGATAATGTTAGAAATATTAACAAATTCATGGTTACCTTTCCCCGTTACAATAAAACGCGATCTTAACCTGAAAAGCTTTTTAAAAACCGCTCTCATAGCAGCCCTGATGAGGATAAAGAAATTCATCATATTGTAACCTTCGGCATACCTGATTTTTCCATATCCGCGCGATGCATATTTAAAACCAAAAATAATGGTAAAAAGAAACATCAAATACCGCCATATGAACGCGTTATCAAATGAGCCAATAGGATAGCCGCCAATAAGGATCATAACGGGCGGCATAATAAAATAGATCAGTTTCGGAAACCCAACAAGCCAACCAAAAATTGCCGCAAAGAAACATATCCGCTGTGGAATAGTAAGCCCTTTTACAAAAAATGGGTTATCCTTAAAGAATAAACCGATGTTTCCTTCCGCCCATCGGAGTTTCTGGGTATGGTAGTTTTTCAGATCTTTTGCGGCGAGTCCATTCGCCAGAATTTCATTATGATAAATGCCCTTCCAGCCGCGTGCATAGAATTGAATCGAAGTATGGAAATCTTCGGTAACGCTTCCTGTAACAAATCCCCCTATCTCTTCCAATGCCTTTTTCCTAAACACGGCCGCTGTCCCAATAAAAAAGGTGGAGTTCCAATAATCTATACACGGCATCATCAGTTTGTAAAAAATGTCCTGTTCGTTCCAGGATTTTTCCTTTTCCCTGTTAACCCGGAACTGAAATACATCAACGTTGTAGTAGTTCTGTGGGGTTTGGACAAAGGCGGTTTTTTGATCGCGAAAGTAACCCATAGTTTTATCCAGAAAATCAGGTTGAGGAACGAAGTCTGCATCAAATATGGCTACAAACTCACCATTGGTACGATGAAGTGCATGGTTCAGGTTTCCCGCCTTAGCACCCATCCTTTCAGTCCTGGTAATATATCCACAACCCCACTCCGCTGCTTCTTTTGCCAGTTCAGGGCGATTGCCATCGTCTAAGATATAGGTTTTATGAGGGTACCTTATATTGACACAGCTCAGTGCGGTTTTTCTCACAATGGAAATGTCTTCATTATAGGTAGGGATGTATATATCTACCGATAACCCTGCCGGAGGGGGAGTGGATTTTCTCTCTGCCGGACTCCATATCTGAAAGAAAAAGAGAAACAATGCAATAAAGCCATGAACCTCTGCATAAAAAAAACTGAGAGAGAGGAGCAAGGAGTCTGAATTGATGGTGTAACGAAGTCGATAAACGAGGTAATAAAGATAAACACCTAAGGTGATGATGATAACAACCTGGTATTTTATTTGTCTTATCTTCAATTTATGTTGTTCTTTTTTTAAACAACTTTTATGGCGGAATGTTGAAGAATTATACAATAAGAGATAGAAACTCTAAACATAGTCAAAGCTACTGCAAAAATAAAACCTAAATTCTTTAAAATGGACATTTTTATATATCTATACCTATCCCGACTTTCGCAATATTGAGCGAAGAGCCTCTTCGTTCTACAACCGCAGCTTTTAAATTCCTTAATACCGGGAGAAGGCTTGCCGGGCGGCAATCACCCTTGCCGGAGGCACTCCAGTTACGGGAAGGCAACCCCTTCCCTTTCGTCTCCGCCTTGATTTTCGATTGTTTTCTTTCTTCTTTTTGTGTTATATTCTTCATTGAAAAGCCGAACCTCCTTTTAGGCGTTTTTATTCAAAACGCCTTGAAATCCTTGGGAGACTCTGCCGTTTTCTAACTCTCCCGAAAGGTGATATTAAGAGGTATATTGTTTGCTGAAATACTTTGGCTGTCAAAATTAAAAGCGAAGGCATGGATGGAAAGAGAGCATGAATACTCAAGATGAAAAATCTGCAGCCTACGACTTAGCAAATTTTACTATTCGTGATATGACTGAATGTGGAAAATTTCTGCGCACTCTTGGCAAAAGTGCCAAAAGTATGGAAGATGTAGCCAACAGAATTATTCACTATTTATACAACAACATGATTGATGAGAAAAGTGGCAACCGGGCATGTTCTTTAGTTCGCTTTTTCAAAACCCACACCTTCGAAAAACTCGACAACGAACTCCAGGACTTTTCCAGAAGTATGTTAGGCAGCCTCCCTGTTTCACCAGATATGAAATGCCTGACTCTCCTGGCTACCGCTGGAGAAAATCCGGAATGGAATTCAAGGAGAACTTCAAAGGGGCACAAAGCAGTTCCGCTGCCGAGCGAACAGGCTGTTCATCGGATACCCATGCTCAGAAGTCTGATTCTGCAGTTGGGATTGAGTATAAACACGGTCATCAAACCAGATCCAAAACTTTTGTTAGATAGAGAACAGATGACGTACAACGTCTTCCACGTATCCGAGGCCCTTGGCAGTCCCTACATTCCGGCCCAGAAAGAATTTATCATCCCTTACGGGATAAAGTCTGTATTAGGATTCGGCGGAACACTTCCATCGGGAGATATTTTTGTAATTATTATGTTTCTTAAAATATCGGCCTCGAAAGAAGTAGCTGGTTTTTTCAAGACACTGTCATTGAATGTAAAGGTCGCCGTATTGCCATTTGAAAATGCGGTATTCGTTTAAAACCGGATCAGGTAATCAATCTCTTCATGGGAAGGAATTTGTTTTTGTGAAGGATCATTCAGTAAATGTAGAAATTCAAAATCTCAGGTCTCAGGTAACTGCTCTGGAGCAGTTACTTGGGGTATACGAGAAAACTGTGCTTGAACAAACAGATAAACTCTATAGGGAAATATCAGAACGTAAGAAGGCCGAAGCGGCAATAAAGGACAATGAACAATTTCTGCAAATTCTCATGGATTCGCTTCCTGCTCCGGTATTTTATAAAAACAATGATGGAAAATATACAGGATGCAATAAAGCATTTGAAGACTTTTTAGGGATGCAAAAAGGAGAGATCATTGGCAAAACGGTCTATGAAGTTGCGCCCAGAGAACTTGCTGACCGTTATTATGAAGCAGATAAGGCTTTATTCCAGAGTAAGGGTAGTCAGATTTATGAAGCTCGTGTGAAACCCCACAACGTTTCTGTGCGTGATGTCATCTTTCACAAAGCGGTTTTTTATGATCATAAAGAAAAACTTGCCGGTTTGATTGGTATAATTCTGGATATCACAGACCGTAAACATACGGAGGAGGCACTGAGGAAAAGCGAAGCCAGTCTTGCCAGTGCGCAACGAATTGCACATTTGGGGAATTGGGAATGGAATATAGCAAAAAATGAATCATGGTGGTCTGATGAAGTGTTCCACATCTTTGGTCTCGTTCGACAGTCATTTGGTCCAACATACGAGACATTTCTTGATTACGTCCACCCTGAAGACAGGAAATTCGTAAAAAAATCTATTGAATTATCCCTGTGTCAGAGAAAACCTCACAGCATTGATTTTCGCATTATTTTACCAGACGGTTCAGTACGCACTGTTCATGTAGAAGCCGAAGTCATTTTCGACGTTATGGGCAAGGCAATTCAGATGAACGGAACGGTTCAGGACATTACCGACCTTAAGCGGACGGAGGAAGCCCTCCGGCGCAGGATAGCTACTGAAAAAACTGTGGCGAGTATTTCCACCCGGTTTGTTACGTTTGCAGACTTTAACAACGCAATTTCTGTCTCAATGGCTGATATTGGCCGGTTGAGCGGAGCGGGCAGAGTCTGCCTGTTTCAGTTCCGTGATAATGGCAGCGTAATGGATATTACCCACGAATGGTGCGTCAATGGTGTTGTACCTGAAACCCGGCATCTTCAAACTGAACTGTTTCCCTGGTGGATGAGAAATTTGTACGCCAACAATATGATTCATATTGACGATGTTTCTAAAATGCCATCAGAAGCGATTATTGAAAAAGAGTTCCTGAAAAAACAGGGAATTAAATCACTGCTGGCTTTGCCACTATTCATTGAAGATAAATTGTTGGGATTTATCCGTTTAGACAATGTTATGACCACTGCCGCATGGCAAGAAGGAGATATTTCTCTACTCCGCATCGCGGCAGAAATAATAGGAAATGCGATTGCACGCAAGCAAACGGAGGCCCTTGTTAATCACATGGCCTACTACGACGCCCTTACCAACTTACCCAACCGCAATCTATTTCAAGACCGTCTGCAAATGGCGATAATCCAGGCAAAACGTACCGAACGGATAGTGGCCATTATGATCCTTGACCTGGATGGTTTTAAAACCATCAATGACTCTCTTGGGCACTATGTGGGTGATTTGCTACTTAAGGCCGTTGCCGAGCGGTTAACACAGTGTATACGCAAAGGTGACACCATCGCACGCATGGGTGGTGATGAATTTATGTTTATCCTTCCCGATCTCGACCATGCACTCAACGCCGCCTCAATCGCAAACAAAATTGTCGAAGCACTACGCCAGCCTTTTTGGATGAGCGGCCGCAAACTCCATACAACAGCAAGTATAGGCATCAGCCTTTATCCACTGGATGCGGACGACAATGATAATTTAATCAAACAGGCCGATATTGCCATGTATCTATCCAAGGAACAAGGCAAAGATGCCTTTCGATTTTACAAAGATGACAGGAATGCCTGTACTTAAAAACAGATGAATTTTCATATAATGTTTACATCTATTATCGTTATACCGTTCTGTTTTTTATTTATATCGCCGGGCACATTACTGCAATCCGCTTTAGCCGTTAATTTTCCTGAAACGGATCTGCAAAAGAGCATGAGTAAACTTCAGGACTCACCAGATAAGGCACAATTGACAATTGACGTTTCACGGAACAAAAAGAAGATAAACAAGTATCTCTATGGAATAAATGTCGCAAACTGGTGTCCGTGGTATTATCTGAATCTCTGTACGCCAAAACTCACGGATGCACATGTTTCTGTTATACGGCTGGGCGCCACAAATATGGAACGTTATAACTTCGGGAACAATCGCATGTTTAACGTAATTACTCAGAAAAACGAGTATGCGCCCATGAGCTGGAAAAGTTTTGTTGAATGGTGCAGGGACGATGCGAAGGCGGAACCGTTTCTTCAGGCATCTGTTTACGGACACGTGGCAGGTGAGGGCGTGGCCACCGACGATCCCGATTATGACCATAAACAGTCTGAAGAGGAAGTGGAGAAATGGATTTTACAGGCGGGCAACTCTGTAAAATTCTGGGGAATAGGAAATGAACCATGGATTGCCTGGAAACGTGGAGATTATCCGGACCCATACGGGGACGATGCACACGGCGATCAGGTGCTAAACAAGGATACCTCTTTCGACAACTATTTTAGCCGTTTTTTATCGCTAGCATACAAAATAAAACAGGCAAACCCAAATGCAGTTGTTTTTGGGCCAACGTCAGCAAACTGGTGGTTATACTGGACGAACGACTATTCACCCTACTGCCAGGTCACCGAACCTAACGGCGATCCAAAGATAGACGATCCCGGATGGGAAATAATGGCTGATATTGAAAACCAGTGGAACAGGAAAGTATTTCCTGATCGTGGAGACAACCCTGAAATTACCGGGTGGGAGACCGATCAAAACCGGGTTCTATCCCAATATCTCATCCGTGCTAAGGAATATGAGGAAGAAAAAGGGACGCGGGTGGCTGATTATATGGACGTACACAGGTATATCAGGGCAACGACGGAAAAGGACGCCATGCAGGAAACGAGAGGTTTATGGCAAGAAGGATTTCTGAGTTGGGATATGGAAACCGGCTCATATGGAATTGAAACCAAGGTGTTGAAGCGATTTCAGGATATGGTTGACAGGTATTACCCTGCCACCGGACTATCATTTTCAGAATATGATTATTTTTACTGGAATGGTCATCCGAAATTACCACAGGTTGCAGCTATCGGGCAGATGGACTTCCTGGGTTTTTTTGCCAGAATGGGTGTAAGATTGGCGTGTAACTGGTATGTGGGCGAGCCTAATCAGGCTGGTAACACCGGCAGAAAAGGAGCCGATAGCGCCAATCAGGCAATGTTTAATGAAGAGGGAGAGCCAAACCCGAAATACTGGGCGTTCTGGCTTATGAGCCATTATTTCAGGGGAAACACCGTCTCTGCCGAATCGAGTGACTGGGAAGCATTTTCTGTGCATGCCTCACAGCGCGGGAAAGACATCGTTGTCTTTGCGGCATACAAAGGCGCTTACGATCAGACCACAGGGGATTTTATTTCCGGCCAGTCCGCCAAGACATCACAGATAATAATAAATGGTCTTGATACTCAGACAAAAAACAGGTTAAAAATAAACAAAATACTTCGCTTTGGCATGGACGACCCGTACATAGTGCAGATGGAAACAAGCGGAATTGATATTGCTAACGGCTCATTTAACTTTGAATTTCAGCCACTTGCAATATATGCCTTTATTATTTCCAAAGAAGGTTTACAGACGATGCCTGAAACGTATCTTCACATAAGTCCAAAGCGAATCGATTTTGGCCCATACGAAACAGGTGCATACGAAAAAAACGGAGAAAATCACTACACCGTTCCAATCAAAATTACCAATGCAAGATTGGGAGTTACAGCCTGGTCTGTCAGCAAAGAAGCCGCCTGGCTGAATATTGCAGGAGAGGCAAGGGGAGCGGCAAAGGTTACTGACACGGTTTATGTAACGGCAGACCGTAGGGATTTATCTTACGGTAATCACGAAACTACCGTAACGGTGAATACGTCTGAAGGTACGGTAAAGATACCGGTAACGGTTGAAGTGGTGCAAAAAGAGGCAGAAGGGGTGAAACGAATTTGCGATTTTGAAACAGGTTCACTTGCCCATGAGTGGAATGAAGTGGAACCATACTCCGTCGGATGGTGGGATGCACATGGTATTCCTGAAGACAGGGACAGCCCTTATGTTTACCGATTTTTCCTTGATAAAACAGTAAAGCCCGACATGGGTGGCCGGGCTTCAATGCGGATTGAGTTTAATCGTGCAAATGGTGATACAAAAAACGGAAGACTTTACTTGCCATTCGGCACGTATGGTCATAAAACGATAACTACCGGAGAAGATGGGGAAGAAGTAACATACCATGCCACCGGGGACTGGTCGGATTATGAGAGTTTTACATTTGATATCAGAACGGATACGAAGGACAGCAAAATAACAAAATTTTTGATTGTACTTTCCGACGAGTCTGGCAATAAGGGCAAGCCCGCCGTGGGAATAGCGTCATACGAAGATTTAATGGAGATTAAAGATGGTAAATGGCAGACAATTACCATACCCCTTGAAAGCTCCTTTTACTTTTATGATTGGCATTATCCAGGCGGGCAGAACGGTTCAACAGTTCAGCTAGATTTCAGTCATATTTCACAAATCGAATTTACACCCTGGAACGGGAGTAAGAATAAATCAGGAACTATTTATCTGGATAATCTTCGTCTCATAAAGAACCTTAGCAAAGGAACAAGCACCCTGCGCATGCAAGATTAAATCTGAAAAAAAACGGAGAAAAGCGATGAACGGTTTCAGCAAACCTTCATGGTTTCGATGCATGCCCCGGTATTTTATAAGAACGAATATGGAAAGTATATCGTCTGCAGCAAGGCTGATATGAATGCCTGTACTTAAAACAGATTTAAATGACCGCAGGAGCTATACACTATAGTGGAATATGATGTTGTAATTGTGGGAGCAGGACCCTCAGGCGCTGCCGCCGCCAGGGGGCTGGCAAACGAGGGGTTAAAAGTCCTCGTGATAGAAAAAAAGAAACTTCCCCGATATAAGATGTGTTCCGGCATTATCTTTAAAAAATCACAAGATATAACCGAAAAATATTTTGGTATAATTCCAAAATCTGTTTACGTTACCCCAAATATTTTGAAAGGGGTAAGATTTTGGTCTGATAATGAGCATTATACCGATTGGCCGTTCTGCAAGGGTGGCAACGGTGCGCCCAACGTATGGCGTTCTGAGTATGATCATTGGCTTATTAAAAATTCAGGCGCTGAAGTCAGGGATTGTAGCAGACTGACAGGGTTTCATGATTCGGGGAATCATGTGACATTGGAATGTTATAATACATCCAATGACGAAACGAACGTTATTACGTGCCGATACCTGATAAGCGCCGAAGGCAGCAGGTCGATAATCAGGGAAGGTCTTGACCCTGAATTTGAAAAAGGTTTAAAATGGTTTGTTGCGTATCAGAATTACTATGAAGGTACTTCCGGTTTAGACCCTTGTTTCTATCATGGTTTCCTTGATTCACAGTACGGTGAAGTATATTCATGGTTTAATGTAAAGGACGACTTACAAATCTTTGGAACTGCGGTAAGAAAGGGCGTTAAGATATATCCTTACCTGAGTAAATATACCGGGATGTTAAAAAAAAGATTTGACCTGAAACTCAGAAGCCTGGTAAGGAAGGCCGGTTGTCCGGGTAATGATATGTGTACAACCGGGAGATTTTATTTGGGTAAGGGGAATGTGCTTCTGGTTGGAGAAGCGGCGGGATTCCTGAATGCCTTTGGCGAAGGGATATCATGTGCATTATCTACAGGGATATTTGCCGCAGAGGCAATAAGTAAGGGCATAAAATCAGGAGATGATGTGCTTATGATGTATACGGAATTGACAAAGCACGAAAGAAGGCAGACCGTGGTTTCATGGAAGTTAGGCGCAAAGATAGCCGGTAGAAACCTCATGCCATTATGAAGATGTAAAATATGGGAATTAAAGTTGATCCCTTGTATGCTGCGCGACCTATTCTCCTTTTTGTTTTAATTGCCCTAAATTATATCAATTAATATTACCTTAATACAGCAGGAGAACATGATCTATAATGATAATATTACACGTCTGGGTCAATGCCACAGGCTTAGACAAAGCTTGATTAGTCATAAAAGGCATTGTTACTTTTGCCTTGCCTTGCATATCTGCAACGGTTAATATTAAAACATGCATATAGTAGCAGGAATCGACATCGGCTCAACGACTACCAAGATCGTAATACTGCGTGGACATACAATCATAGGTTCAAAACTATCTTCAACAGGAACCAATTGCAAAAAAACTGTAAACCTGTTATTCAGCGAGATGCTCGAGGATTACGATCTCAAAGAAAATGAAATCCGATACACCGTAGCTACAGGGTATGGTCGCAGGATGGTCCACGCAGATGAAATTGTCACAGAAATAACGGCAAACGCTAAGGCAGCTAAATGGCTCATGCGTGAACAAACAAACGTGAGGACCCTTATCAATATTGGTGGGCAGGACTGCAAGGTAATCTCACTGGATGATAATGGCATCATGGTAGATTTTGCAATGAACGACAAATGCGCTGCCGGAACGGGACGATTCCTGGAAGTTATGAGCCGTATCCTCGAAGTGGAGCTGGATGAGTTAGGCATATTGTCAGAAAAGGCAGAAGATATACCACACATAAATAGTTTGTGCACAGTCTTTGGCGAATCTGAAGTCATCTCGCTATTATCCCAGGGAAGAACCGTGGAGGATATCATTGCGGGTATCCACAAGTCTATTGCCAAGCGGGTAGGCGCCATGGTCAAAAAAATTGGTATCAAAGAAGCTGTATTCTTTGATGGGGGCCCAGCCTTTAATAAAGGACTGAAAAGTGCGTTGGAACGAGAATTGGAAGTAGCTTTGCATGTCCCACCCGATCCACAGATCACTACAGCCCTCGGCGCAGCCATCATTGCCCATGAACATTTTAGCAAAAGGATAACGCAGCATAGTTTCAGCTAAATCCCTCTCATTAAAATTGGGTGAGAAAGATAAATAAGCAAGAAAAGACGTTTTTATGGTGTATTCCAAAGCTTAAGATGATTTTTTCGTTAGTCTTTGTGCTTCTTCGAGAGTCTTTCCTCATATCTTATTATAGTATTTTCTTGTTCCATTGTTTCGATGGAACCCGGCCTTCTCTTGCGTACTTCTAAAATGGCCGTTTTTGCGCTATAGCCCTTATTTACAAGATAACATGCCAGCATAGTACCTGTTCTACCAATTCCGGCATCGCAATGAACAACAATCTTTTTCTTTGAAGATATAAGATTATTTACAAAACTTACAAATTCCTCAATTTGTTCCTGAGTCGGCGGCGTAAGATCGGCTATGGGAATATGTTTATACTCAAACCCAAATTCTTCTATTAAAGTCTTATGGAGTGGTAATTCGGTAAGCGAAACTATCGCTTCAATCCCGGTATCCTTGAGAAATTCAAGATCCGCTACCACAGGCATAGGTCTTGCCATACCGGCAATTTCATCTTGTATAACCCAACTAAAGTTTCTAGGCATTTGAATTATTTCTATCCATAAAATTGTTTAACATTTCCTGAACTATTTCCAGCGGCAAACCAACTGCGTTTGAATAGCTACCCTCTATCTTTTCAATAAATTTTTTCCCTTCCCCCTGAACGGCATACGCGCCGGCTTTATCCATAGGTTCACCTGACCTAACGTATATCTCAATTTCATCTTCGGATATACGTTTCATTTTAATACGAGTGCGACCGATTCGCAATAATTTCTTTTTTGAAGGCATATCCATCATGCATACACCAGAAATAATATCGTGTTCTGAATTGCTCAGTAAAGACAGGATTCTTTTTGCATCTTGAATATCTTTGGGTTTACCCAGTATGCTTTTGTTATGCAAAACAATTGTATCTGCACCGATAATTATGGCGCTGTCCACTCTTCCAGCAACATCAGTTGCTTTTAAGAAGGCGAGGTTTTGGACTAACTCCTCCGGTAGAGCGTTGCCCGGAAAACGTTCTTCTATACTGTGCGGGATAATATCGAAACGATACCCTAACATTTTTAACAAGGCAATCCGTCCTGGTGAATGTGAAGCTAGTACAAAACGTTTCTTAAGAATATGTTTCATTTTAACAAAAAACCCTTCTACTAAGCAAATAGTAGAAGGGTAAGATACTTTTCATCTGTTAAGGATTTGGTTGAATACTTCTCAACTAAGCTGTGACGACTTTCGGCTTCACTTCCTCAGCGGGTTGCATTTCAACCGCACCCTCGACTAACTCAAAAATTACACGAGATGCATTATCGTTGAGTCGCCTCCCCAGTAACCGTAATTTTCTATCCCTACCTTCCATTTTATATTCAAGTTTCGGAATTTTCCCCACGTTACTACCCGACAAAACTCCTAACCTGGTCCCCGACAGTTTTAATATTCTTGTATATCCGCCATTCCTGTTCATATACCTTTGGGCAAGACCACCTGTTTCACGCCACTGTCCTTCTCCAAACAACTTCTTTACAACATCGGCACTTCTCAATCTTGAAAGCGCCTGGCGATAACAATGCACATAACCAGGCTTATCACTGTCCTTTTTTAACAACCCTTTCTTGGCAAGGGTAATTATCTTTTCAGCAAAGGATCTCGTCTCTTTTGCCTTTTCAAGCGTTGTAATAATTCTTCCGTAGGTAAACAGGTTATTGGTAATATTCTGCCTCAATGCCTTTCTATGCGCGGCAGTCCTGGATAAATGCCTCCCTCTCATTCTGTGTCTCATGAAACTATCCTTTCCCTTTTTCCATTTGATTAACCGTCACAGGCATTCCGATTGTTAAATTCAATTGTGACAATTTTGTCTTTACTTCTTTTAGTGTAGTTTTGCCAAAATTTTTTATCTCTAACAGTTGTTCTTCTGACTTTGCAACAAGGTCCCCTACCGCCACAATACCCGATATCTCAAGGCAATTGGATGCCCTTACTGATAAATCCAACTCTGTTATAGGCATACTTAACTTTTTATTAAGCTCTTCCTCGGATATCTCTGAAACAGACTCAATTCCCATTCTTTTTTCCACTTGTTGCAATTCCCGGCCAATCTCAAAATATTGTACAAACGGATTCAAATGTTTTCTCATAATTTTTGCTGCTTCAACCAGTGCCATCTCAGGGGAAACTACACTATTGGTAAATATTTCCATAACAAGTTTATCATAATTTGTACGCCTGCCAACACGTGTTTCTTCAACGGTATAACGAATGTTTCTAATAGGGGAAAATAAAGCATCCACCATAATTAACCCAAATTCCTGTTCATCTGGCTCGTTTTCTTCCGCTGTCATATATCCGCGACCTTTTCGCACTTCCATCTCTACACTAAAATTTATGTCCTCGGAGAGTGTTGCAATGTGCAAATCTTCATTTATGATCTCCACGCCAGTATCTGATACAATATCTTTTGCTTTTATCTCACCTTTCTTGTTTGTTTCAATTTTTATCACCTTCGGCTGATCAGTGTGTAATTTCACAACAAGATTTTTGATGTTCAATATGATATCTGTCACATCTTCCACAACGCCGGGAATACTGGTAAATTCGTGACTTACGCCATTTATTTTAACGGATACTACCGCACTTCCTTCCAACGAAGAAAGCAAAATCCTCCGAAAACTATTGCCTATAGAATGTCCAAAGCCACGTTCAAAAGGAGCAGCTATAAACTTTCCATATGTATCGGTCAAAGTCTCTTTTTCCACATCCACGCGGACGGGAAGCTCAAGACCTCTCCACCTTATTCGCATATTTTTCCCCCTAATCCGGTTAATAAGGGATTTTAAAGTAAATTAAACTGTTTGGCTATAAATACTAGTATCTAATAAGAAAAACAAAAATCTGTGAGGCTCTGTAAAAACATTTGCTGGTATTACAATTGTGGAATGAATTGAACAGACCAAATATCTTATTTAGAACACAGTTCAACAATTAACTGTTCTTGAACAGGAACCGAACTATCTTCCCTTGTAGGGAGTTGTGTTACCACCCCTTCCAGTGCGTCAGTTCTAAATTGTATCCAAGCAGGAATATTCCGACCTTTTACTAATTCGATGTTTGCCTTTACTATGTTTTGGCTTATTTCATTATTCTTCGGTTTTACAACATCACCAACCTTTATAAGGTAGGAAGCAATATCTACCTTCTTGTTGTTTACTGTTATATGTCCATGCAGAATGAGTTGTCGGGCACTCTTTCTGGAAGCTGCGAAAGTAAGCAGATAAACAACATTATCCAGCCTTCTCTCCAACATGTTTAAAAGATTTTCTCCTGTATTTCCTTTTTGCCTTTCTGCCCTTCCAAAATAATTCTGAAATTGTCTTTCCAAAATCCCGTAAAAACGCTTTACTTTTTGTTTTTCTCTAAATTGGATGCCGTATTTTGATAGTTTACCCCTGCCCCATGTAAACTGTCCCGGAGGATATTTCCGTTTGGTAATTGCACATTTTACCGTGTCGCACCTCATTCCTTTAAGGAATAGTTTTTCACCCTCCCGTCTGCACAATCTGCATTGTGGACCTATATATCTCGCCATGTAATTCCTTTCCTGAACTTCATTTCAAAACTTATTTATACCCTTCGTTTTTTTCTAGGCCGGCAACCATTATGGGGAAGCGGCGTTACATCTTCAATTGCTTTCACACTGAGACCTGCGGCTTGAAGCGCTGTAATTGCTGATTCGCGGCCAGGGCCTGGGCCCTTCACCCTGATTTCAATTTCCTGAATCCCAAACTTTTGAGCCTTCTCTGCCGCACTTGATGCAGTCTTTTGAGCAGCAAAAGGGGTGCTTTTACGCGATCCCTTAAAACCAACGGTACCCGCACTTGCCCAACATATTGTCTCACCGTTGACATCTGCAATCGTCACATACGTATTATTAAAAGTAGCCTTAACATTTGCGATTGCTCGTGTAACATTACGCCGCACTTTTTTCTTACCTGCGCTTGACATAATTATTTTTTATCCTCAAACTAAAAAAGAATTTCTTTAACTGTTTGCTAAACTGAGGTAATTACTTCGATCGAGCTCACACTCGTCAAAGTAATTTTTTAAAACGAATTCCGCATTAAACATTTTGTCCAGTTTTTTATATTTATCCATTGAATACTTTTTGTTTTCTTTTTTTCTTCTCGCTATAATCATTAAATTTTTAGGAGTAAATTTAGGAGATGTCACCTCAGTAAGTTTCACATGGTAACCAGCGCCGGTAAGAAATTGCGACCTTAAGGCTTCCGTTAAAATGTCTGCAAAACGATATCGTAAAAGCCCAAAATCAGTCAAGTCAACCAACGGATGCCCCGTTTTCAGCCGGCCCCGTATCTGGTTCTCACAACACGGAACGACAATTATATATTTTGCTCCCAGTTTAATTCCTTTGGCGATTGTCTCGTCTGTGGCAATGTCACAAGCATGTAATGCAACCACCATATCAACGGGCTTCTCTGGCTGAACATCAATAATCCTTCCAGCAATGAATTGCATATTTCTAAAACCGAGACTCTCTCTGATTTGTTCGCACTTCTCTATCAGTATTTGATTGGTGTCTACACCATAAAAAAAAGTTTCAACAGTAAGTCGCTTTGAAAAGATATAATTTAAGGCAAACGACAAATATGACTTACCACAAGAACAATCGAGAAATACAAGCTCTTTCTTTCGTGGATAAGCTTCAGCAATCCGCAGAACCTGTTCACAAAATCCTATCACCTCATTGAATTTCTTTACTTCCCTTTCTTCCCCGGATTGATCGATGTCTAATTTGAGATTCCGTAACAACTCCTTGTCAGATTTTAATATTTCCCCTATTGTTTCTTTGTTTTTCATGCGATTTCCGGCGGTATCGTCTATTTCGATCAGGAGAACAAGACGGCTTCGTACTAGCCTAATTCTTTTACGCTCTTCTTACCAGCTACCGTCTTCTTGCGACCTTTTCTTGTACGTGCATTTGTCTTAGTCCTTTGGCCCCGCACCGGTAAACCTACCTTATGTCGTATTCCGCGGTAACAGTTGATGCTTTTCATGCGCGCAATATTTTGCATCTCCTGTCTACGTAACTGGCCTTCAATAGGAAAATTTTTTTCTATGTACGCGCCCAACATGCTCAATTGGTCATCATGAATGTCCTTTGCGCGTATATTTTCATCGATATTCACATCTTTCAATATCTTCCCAGACAAAGCCTTTCCAATTCCATAAACATATGTGAGCGCTACAACGATTCTTTTATCTGCAGGAATGTCAATTCCAGCAATTCTTGGCATCTATCTATTCCTTTCTCAATTTTCTAAATAAAACCTGGATGCTACCCTTGCCTTTGTTTATGACGAGGATTTAGGCAAATTACCCGAATAATATTTTTTCTTCTTACAATCTTGCAGTTTTCACAAATTCGCTTTACAGAAGCCTTGACCTTCATATTTTGTCATCCTAACAAGAATATTCAATCTTTGGTTAACACTAAACCTGCCTATAAATGATTCTCCCTTTATCAAGATCATATGGTGACATTTCAATAGTCACTTTGTCGCCTGGCAATATCTTGATAAAATGCATCCGCATCTTTCCAGAAACATGTGCAAGCACCTTGTGGCCATTCTGCAATTCCACCCAAAACATTGCATTGGGAAGCGCTTCTTTTACAGTAGCTTCTACCCGAATTGGCTCTTCTTTTGGCATATTTTATTATAGAAACAAAAAGGTCTTTTACTGTGTCAATATATCTGCCCCGTCTTCGGTAACCACGACAGTATGCTCAAAATGCGCAGATAATTTTTTATCCTTAGTTACAACCGTCCATTTATTATTTAACACCGCAGTGTCACACTTACCCATACATATCATGGGCTCTATCGCTATCGTTACTCCCTGCATCAAAATTTCGTCTGCCGCTAATAAAGATTTACTTACAAAATTTGGTACTTGTGGATCTTCGTGCATGCATCTCCCAATTCCATGGCCGGTGTAATTCCGTATAACAGAATAACCATTTTTTTCGACATATTCCTGTATCGTTCTTGAAATCAGAGAGAGTTTTTCATTCGATTTTATAGCATTAATTGCCAAATAGAGCGATTTTTCACAAACATCTATGAGCCTCCTGGCCCCTGCCGAAATTTCGCCAATTGGTATCGTCAATGCCGCGTCTGCTACGTATTTTCGATAACCTACTCCGACGTCTATGCTGAGGATATCTCCATTTTTTAACCTTCTGTTCCCGGGTATACCATGAACAACTTCTTCATTTATTGATGTACATATGCTTTTCGGAAATCCTCTGTATCCTTTAAATATTGGTATCCCACCCTGGCTTATAATATACTTTTCCAGCTCTGTGTTTAAATAATCCGTCGTTACATCATTTTTTGCAATTTCTTTGGCTAATCTTAGCGCATTTGCCGTAATTTTCCCTGCCACCCTCATGATTTCTATTTCCCGGGGTGATTTACGAACGATCAACTCAGATTACTCCGAAACTAATCAAGGGTTTATATTTTAAGTTAGACTTGATAATATCCAATATGTTTTTGGTTATTGTTTCTATATTCGCGTCAGATACAATCTCTTTCAAAATATCGTTCTTTCTATAATACTCAATCAAGTCTTCCGTTTGTTCATGGTAAACCCTCATTCTTTCCAGGACGGTTTCCAATTTATCATCAGCGCGCTGATACAACTTACCTCCACATTTATCGCAAATTCCATCTTTCGAAGATGGCACGTATTTTACATGATAATTTGCCCCACAAATACTACAAATCCGCCTCCCCGATAACCTGAGAACCACACTTTCTTTAGATACGGCAAAATAGAATACCAAATCCAATTTATTCCCAAGCTTTTTTAACATCTCATCTAATACTTTTGCTTGAGAAAGCGTCCGTGGGAATCCATCTAAAATAAACCCTTCCTTGCAATCATCT
The DNA here is from genome assembly GCA_013360945.1 of Candidatus Brocadia sp. Taxonomy (GTDB): domain Bacteria; phylum Planctomycetota; class Brocadiia; order Brocadiales; family Brocadiaceae; genus Brocadia. The sequence continues at coordinate 11,825 of JABWAQ010000014.1, read as the reverse complement.
TTTAAGATTCGTTCTTTAATGATATCAACAACTATCTGATCCGGCACCAAGAGTCCTTTTTCTATATAATCCCGCGCCTTTATACCAGTCTCTGTACCGGTCTCAACTGCTTCCCTTAACAAATTTCCAGAAGATATGTGTGATAAGTTTTTCTCCTTGCTAATGGTTTCAGCCTGTGTACCTTTGCCTGCTCCTGGCGGTCCAAGAAACACAATCCTCATCCCATTCTTCCCCTGATTCGGCTACCACCGCTTAAAAAGCCGCTATATTGCCTCATAATCATATGTGATTCTATTCTTTGAACCATATCAAGCGCCACACCTACGATAATAAGCAACCCCGTCCCGCCGTAGAAACCGGCTATCGCACGGTTAAGTTCAAAGCCACCCGCAACAAGTTTCGGTAAAATAGCAATCAGAGCCAGAAAAGCCGCACCGGCTAACGTAATTTTGCCCATAATACCTTCTAGGTATTCAGCCGTCCTGTGACCCGGCCTAATTCCCGGAATAAAACTACCATAATCTTTCATGTTATTTGACATCTCTTTAGGATTAAACTGTATCGCGGTCCAGAAATAGCAAAAAAACGTTATCAGTATGATATAAAGTATAACATAAATCACACCACCCTGCAAAATCTCGGATAGACGTGATGCAATCCAGTATCCAAAACTACCCGGTTCCAACCTAACCTGAATGCCCTGCATAATAGCAGCCGGAAAGATTAATAGTGACTGCGCAAATATAATAGGCATTACACCTGCTTGATTCACACGGAGGGGTAAAAAATGCCTTTGACCACCATAGACCTTTCTTCCTCGCGTGTGTTTTGCCTGTTGCACCGGTATGCGTCTTTGCCCCTGCGTAATATAAACAACTCCACCAACAATGGCGAGAAACATGCCTAAGAGAACGATTAATTTCACAATCCCGATTTGATGTTCAGCCGGAGTTACCGAAAAGGTAAAATCTTGCATTACTTGTGAGAAGGCCCAAGGCAAACGGTCGATAATACCAACCATGATTACTATCGAAATCCCGCTTCCAATCCCATGTTCCTCAATCTGTTCTCCAATCCACATGAGAATCATCGTTCCCGTCGTCAAGAGAAGCGCTGCCATGGCCTGAAATCCTAAGCCCTGAAGATACGCAGGAATGACAGGCACCCCGTTAAACTCAACCGTATACAGTGTCCTTGTCATTACAAATGCCTGAAAGAGACATAGGCCTACCGTTGCAAGCCGGGTATATTGATTTATTTTTTTTCTTCCTACCTCACCCTCTTTTTGTAATCTTTCTAAGTAAGGCACCACGCCTACTAAGAGTTGAAAAATGATGGAAGCACTAATATAAGGCATAACCCCCAGGCCAAAGATTGCACCAGAAGCTAAGGCACCACCAGCAAACATATCCACCAACCCCAAGAGTTGTCCAACACCTGTTTGGGTAAATTGATTAAAATACGATTTCAATACAGTGGTATCAATCCCTGGAATGGGAATATAAACCCCAATACGACATAAAGCTATAAGCCCAAGGGTGATCAACACCTTCCTGCGTAATTCAGGAATTCGAAAAATATTACCAAATTGTTCGATCATGATAAAACTTTTGCTACCCCCCCAGCGGCTGTAATCTTTTCCATTGCGCCCTTGCTGAATTTATGCGCTATAACAGTCAAAGGATTTTTCATTTCACCGTCCCCAAGCACTTTTACACCATCTAAAACTTTTTTAATGATCCCTTTCTCCTTTAACATGTTTGCATCAACAGTTGTACCTTTTTCAAATTGTGCGACGTCTTTTATGTTGATTATGGCATATCTCTTTTTAAATGGATTATTAAATCCTCTTTTTGGTAATCGCCGGAAAAGCGGGGTTTGTCCACCCTCAAACTGTATCTTCGTTTCGTTCCCGGACCTCGCCGTTGCACCCTTTCCACCTCTCCCCGAGGTTTTACCCATACCCGATCCTCTGCCACGTCCAACCCTCTTCTTACGTTTCCTGTAAAAAGGTATCGCTTTTACATCCATAAAATTCATTCTATCTTTACTCCCCGTAATGCTTCGATCTCTTTCTTTGTTTTTAAAGCCTTCAGACCCATCAACGTCGCCTTAACCACATTAAGCGGATTTTTCTTGCCGTAGCATTTTGTCAGTATATTCTTAATCCCCGCAGACTCAAGTACGGCCCGTGCCGAGGCCCCTGCCTTAATACCAGTTCCGGGTGATGCCGGTTTTAAAAAAATATTTGCAGCCTTAAATCTTCCCCACACCGTGTGCGGTATGGTATCGTTCTTCAATGGAATCTTAACCATTTGCTTTTTGGCTTCTTTTACTGCCTTACTTACGGCATTCGGCACCTCACGTGCTTTACCAAACCCGATTCCAACACTACCTTTTTTGTCACCGACTACCACAAGGGCACTAAAACTCATCGACTTTCCGCCCTTTGTTACCGTCGTACAGCGGTTAACCCTTACTACTGTTTCCTCTACATTTATAGGTTCTTCCAAACGCGCCAAATGCATCTCCTTGTAATAATCTGCTTTTTAGAAACTCAAGTTGTGCTTTCTAGCACTTTCTGCCAATGCCTTTATCCTTCCGTGGTACTTATAGCCACCTTTATCAAAGACAACTTTGGTAATTCCTTTTTTTACTGCCGCCTCCGCTATTTTTTTTCCAACAATCTCTGCAGCCTTCACGTTACCACCATACCCGATCTCTGAACAAACATCTGAAGATTGTGTTGATGCGGCGGCCAAGGTCTTTCCATCGATATCATTAATGATTTGACAATAAATATGCTTTAAACTTCTAAAAACGCTTAAACGCGGCCTTTCACTGGTTCCGACTACCTTCCGTCTAATCCGACGATGTCGTCTCGCTCTTTTTTGTAATTTTTCTTTCATCTGGTTCATAGTTAAGCCCTTTAAATACCGCTATGCAGCACCCGACGTGAATGCCTTTCCAGCCTTCCTCTTAATAATCTCATTCTCATATTTAATTCCCATCCCTTTATACGGCTCGGGCGGTTTCTTCCCCCTTATCACTGCAGAAAATTGTCCCACCATTTGTTTGTCAGGACCTGAAACGGTAAGTTTTGCAGGGTTTGTAGGATTTGTCACATCAACTTTTATTCCCTTTGGAATCTCAAGGTGTACAGGATGCGTATAACCAAGCACTAACACAAGATCTTTGCCCTGCACCTTAGCGCTATATCCAAGCCCAATAATTTCGAGATTTTTGGAGTAACCTTTCGTCACGCCCAAAATCATGTTAGAAACAAGGGCACGGGTCAAACCGTGCAACGCTTTATGATATTTTTCGTCCGAACTCCTTTTGACGAAAATTTGCTTATCTTGCTGATTATACTCTATAAGAATTTCGGGATGAAAGACCTGGCTTAATTTCCCCTTTGGTCCTTCAATGCTTACCGTGTTACCGGTTATCGACAGTTTCACATCGTTTGAAACCTTAACTGGTTGCTTTCCTATTCGCGACATGTTAAACCTCTATCCAGATAAAACCTATTACGTCACAATACAAATAAGCTCACCGCCTATTTTCAATTTTCTACATTCTCTGTCACTCATAATCCCCTTTGATGTAGAATATATCGCTATTCCAATTCCACCAAAAATCTTGTTAGTTTCTTCCGCTTTCCTATAAATCCGCCTACTCGATTTACTCACCCTTTCTATTTTATTGAGTACGTGCCGCTTTAAAGGTCCATACTTTAGATAAACCCTGATGGAACGCTGTTTATGGTCAGTTTCCATTTCTTTGAATTCTTTTATAAAACCCTCTTCTTTCAGTATTTTCAAAATTGATAGCTTTACCTTAGACAAAGGGATATCGACACTTTCGGATTTAATCGTATTTGCATTTCTAATACGGGTAAACATATCGGAAATTGTATCTGTCATACACATTATTATATTCCTTAATTCTCAAACGGTTCTTTAACCAGTAATACTCTCTCTACCAACTCGCCTTTTTTACTCCAGGTATCTCACCTTTTGAAGCAAGCTTTCTAAAACAGAGCCTGCAAATCTGAAATCTACGATAGTAAGCCCTACGGCGCCCGCACATTTTGCACCTATTATATCTTCTTGTTTTATATTTAGGCTCTTTCTTTGACTTCTCAATAAGACATTTCCTTGCCATTCACACTCCCTATTCTGATCTAAAAGGCATACCCAATAATCTTAGTAATTCGCGAGATTGCTCATTCGAATTGCCTGTAATCACCAAAGTAATATCCATCCCCTGAATAAATTCAACTGTGTCAACACTTATTTCGGGAAAAACGATCTGTTCTGTAAGGCCAACGGTATAGTTTCCACGGCCATCAAATGCCTTTGTAGAAAGCCCTCTAAAATCTCTTATCCTCGGTAATACAATGCTAATTAAACGATCCAAAAATTCATACATCCTTTTTCCACGCAACGTAACTTTACATCCGATATCCTGACCTTTCCTGAGTTTAAAACCGGAAATAGCCTTTTTTGCTTTTGTAACTACTGGCTTTTGTCCCGCAATAACCGAGAGGTGTTTTGTCCCTTCCTCGATAAGTTTCTTATTTTCTGCAGCCCTGCCTATACCCATATTGACGACTATCTTTTGAAGTCTAGGCACAGATAATTCATTTTTGTATTTGAATTTCTCTATAAGTTGCTGTACTACCTGCTGTTTATATCTTTCTAACAATCTTGCCATATTTTAAATCCTAAACCCTTATTCAGCGGATACTATTTCAGAATCACAATAAACACATGCACGAAGCTTATTACCACTTTCCAATATCTTTTTTTTAGTCCTAACCCCCATATTATACTTTTTACAGTTTCTATTCTGACAAACAGGCAACACATTCGCAACAGATATCGAAGCCTCTTTCTGTATTCTCCCTCCCTGTGGATTTTTTTGACTTGGTTTTGTATGCTTATAAACTAAATTCACACCTTTTACTATAATGCGATTCTTCTCCCGCAAAACTTTTATTATCTTTCCAGTTTTACCAGTCTCATTACCGGCCATAACTGCAACCAAATCATTCATGCGAACATGCATAACTCTCTCCAAAAAATACCTATTTCCATTTACTTTATCTAGATCTACCTATACCACCTCTGCAGCCAAAGATATTATTTTCATAAAGTTCTTTTGTCTTAATTCTCTGGCCACGGCGCCAAATATGCGCGTTCCCCTCGGGTTGCCATCATTGTCAATAATAACGATAGCATTCTTATCGAATTTTAAAAATGATCCGTCATCTCTACGAATATTTTTTTTTGTTCGCACAACAACGCCCTTCACTACGTCTCCTTTTTTAACAACACCTTCAGGAATTGCCCTCTTTACCGCAGCCACTATGATATCACCAACCGTTGCATACTTTCTCCCTGATCCGCCCAGTACCTTAATACATGTGGCTCTTTTGGCTCCGCTATTATCAGCAATGTCCAATTTGGTTTGTTCCATAATCATTTTAAAAACTCCAATTCTTATTTAACGCTTTGCTTTTTCAATAATTCGAACCAATTTTGTACTTTTCGTTTTACTCAATGGCCTCGTCTCTATAATCTCGACCTTATCACCTACTCCCGCCTGATTATTTTCATCGTGTGCCTTATAAATAGTCGACCTCTTTATATACTTCCCATATTGCGGATGTTTGATAAGGCGCATAACTTCTACGACTATCGTCTTTTGCATTTTATTTCCTATCACCATTCCAACAACTTTTCTTCTTCTGCCCCTTGTATTTTCAACTCTCATATGTACCCTTCTACTCCTTCACGTTGAGATGTTTATTGGTGCCTAAATCCATCTCCATAAGGATAGTCTCCAATCTTGCAATGTTTCTTCTAATGCCCTTTCTTTGAGCGGGATTTCGAGTTTCGCCTGCCTGCCACTGAAAACGAATATTTAACAATTCACGCCTGCTAGCTTCAATTTCGTCTAAAATTTCCTGCCTGGATTTGTTTCTAATTTCATCAGCCTTCAAATTGTCTTTCTCCTCTGCACAAGCCTTACTTTAACTGGCATTTTATGAGCTATTCTGTTAAACGTCTGCTTGGCAATTTCTTCATTAATACCACTCAACTCATAGAGCATAGTCCCGGGCTTCACTACAGCGACCCAGAATTCAGGCTCGCCTTTACCTTTACCCATTCGGGTTTCTATTGGTTTCGATGAGACAGGTTTGTGAGGAAAAACCCTTATGGTCAACTTCCCTTCTCTTGGAAGGTATTGTGACGCCGATACCCTGCCCGCCTCGATCTGCTGGGCAGTTATCCATCCTGGTTCCAAAGATTGCAAACCAAACTCACCAAAGGCTACAGAATTACACCTTGTGGCATTTCCTTTAATTTTTTGCCTTTGCGATTTCCTGAACTTCACCCTCTTTGGCATCAGGCGCATATCTCTTCTCCTTTTCGGAACTGGTTAGACCTTTATAAATCCACACCTTTACTCCAATCACACCATAGGTAGTCTTAGCTTCTGCAAAACCGTAATCAACATCAGCCCTTAACGTATGTAAAGGGACACTACCAAATGACATCTTCTCTGTCCTGGCAATCTCCGCCCCACCCAATCTCCCTGCCACTTGCATTTTCACGCCCTTTGCACCAGCATCGACAGATGCGTCCATCGCTTTTTTCATCGCCCTTCTGAACGCTGCTCGTTTTTCTAACTGCTCGGCTATGTTTTCAGCAACAAGTTGTGCATACAGTTCCGGTTTAGCAATTTCTTTTATTTTTATAACAACCTCACGACCTATAAGTTTTTGTATCTCTTCTTTAAGCTTATCAACTTCAGCACCTTTTCTCCCTATAATTAAACCAGGCCGTGCTGTATGTAGTGTTACTTTTGCGTCCCGCCTGGTTCTTTCTATCTCAATAACCGGGATACCTGCAAAACCATAACTTTTTTTTATGATTTTACGTATCTTCTGATCTTCTACGAGTAGTGCGCCAAAATCTTTCTTGTCAGCATACCAAAGCGACTTCCACCCTTGTGTAATACCTATCCTTAAACCGATTGGGCAAACCTTTTGACCCATGTCATCTCCTCACTTATCCTTAATATTTTTATTCCTTGCCTTTTCAGACAACACAACCGTAATATGACTTGTACGTTTCAATATACGTGCTGACATACCACGCGGTCTCGGGCGCTGCCATTTTCGGCTTGGCCCGGCATCTACAAGGGCTTGAGTAACATACAGCGAATCTACATCCACATCTAAATTTTCATTTGCAGCAGCTATCGCCGCCCTTAACGCCTTGTCAATCATGTAGGATGACCGTTTATGAGTCGCCCTTAAAATTCTTAATGCATCATTAACGGACTTTCCGCGAACGAGATCTATTACATATCGCGCCTTTCGCGGAGATATCCGAGCATATTTATAACTTGATTTAAATTCCATTATGATACGACCTTTCCGTACTACATTGAAGAAATTTACTCTTACAGTCCATTAGCCATGCGGGGCTTCTTTTTTCTTAACACCCCCATGCGCTCTAAAAATTCTCGTTTGAGCAAACTCACCGAGTTTATGTCCAACCATATCGTCGGTAACAAAAAGCTTTTGAAATATTTTACCGTTATGAATCATAAAAGTATGAGATACAAATTCCGGCACAATTGTACAACTCCGTGCCCATGTCTTTATAGGCTCACTGCCGCCTGTCTCTTTTTGTTTCAAAACTTTTTTCATTAATTTACTATCAATATATGGTCCTTTTTTAACTGAACGGCTCATATTGTCTCCTGAGTACTAATTTTTAACCCTATAGATTGCCTCTTGCGCCAATTCTTCTTCTCCGTATAATAAATTTATTGCTCAGCGACTTCTTTTTTCTTGTCTTCCCGCCCTTTGCCAATAGTCCTGTCCTTGAACAAGGATGCCTTCCACCGCCACTTCTCCCTTCGCCTCCACCCAAAGGATGGGATACTGGATTTTGGGCAACCCCTCTTACATGCGGTCTTATCCCTTTCCATCGCTTCCTACCGGCTTTTCCTAATCTAATATTAATATGGTCTGCATTCCCAAGCTTTCCTATGGTAGCCCTGCAATTGTAAAACACCTTTCTTACTTCTCCAGATGGAAGTACAATATGCGCATAATTCCCTTCCTTTGCCATCAATTTTGCAGTGCCACCAGCGGAACGAACCAATTGTCCTCCCTGTCCAACACGCAATTCGATATTGTGCACCTCCAAACCCAAAGGGATATTTTTCAGGGGCATGCAATTACCAATTTCAGGCTCAACTTTTTCCCCAGATATCACTCTGTAGCCAACCCGGATATTATCAGGGGCAAGAATATATCTTTTTTCTCCATCCGCGTAATGCAATAGGGCAATACGGGCAGACCGATTTGGGTCATATTCTATGCTAGCAACTTTTGCCGGAATATTATCTTTTTTTCGTTTAAAATCGATGATTCTGTAGTGACGTCTACTTCCTCCACCTATATGTTCCGCTGTTATTTTACCTTCCGAATTTCTGCCGCCAGTTTTTCTTAAAGGCTGCAACAGCGATTTTTCAGGTTTCGTCTTGGTAATTTCTGTGAAATCAGTGACACTGGCAAACCTTCTTCCCGCCGTTACCGGTTTATAATAAATAATACCCATAAATGTATCTTCCTCTTCCTAATTATTACTCAGGCGTTAATAGCCAAGATCTATTGTATTTCCTTCTTTGAGGGTAACTATAGCTTTTTTCCAATCTTTCGTTCTTCCCAACTTAAATCTTACCCTTCTGTTCTTACCCTTTCTAACCAGAGTCCTAACATCGTCAACCTTTACATTAAAAAATTTTTCTATCGCTTCTTTAATCTGAATCTTATTTGCTTTTAAGTCGACTTCAAAATGATACGAGTTTGTTGCTTCTCCGTCCGCAACACTCTTTTCTGTCCGTAAAGGTCTTTTTATTATATGATGTCTGTTCATAAAGAGCGAACTCCTATCTTATGTTATTTAAGGCTTCCTTTGTTAACAGTATTTTTTTCGGCTTAAGAACTTCATACGCATTCAGATCTGCACTGGTCAACACCTTTACAGAAGGAATATTTCTGGCCGATTTCCAAACCATTTCATCAGCCTTCGGTATAACTATTAAACAACTTACACCATTCATCCGAAGTGCTTTTAATATCCCAACCATCTGCCTGGTTTTTGCTGATTCAAAATTCAAATCTTCCACTACAATCAACTCGTTATCCCGAACCCTGGTCGCCAATGCCGAAAAAAGAGCCAATTTTTTTGCTTTTTTGGGGATCGCGTAAGAATAATCACGCGGCTTGGGGCCAAATGAAACCCCGCCACCTTTCCAAAGTGGCGAACGGATACTACCGGCCCGGGCCCTGCCGGTGTGTTTTTGCACCCAAGGTTTTTTTCCACCGCCAGCAACCTCTGCCCTTGTTTTTGTAGAAGCCGTCCCCTGCCTTTTGTTTGCTTCATACATCAGCACGGCATCCCGTAGTAATGTAGTGCGGATAGGACCACCAAACTTCTCTGCGTCTAATTGTATGTTATCTATCTTTTCCCCGTTTTTATTGTATACCGGTATATCCATGCTTTATTTACCCGTCTTTTCTCTTCTTGCTTTATTTAATATAAGATAACTTCCTTTATGCCCAGGAACAGCGCCTTTAATAAACAACAGATTTTTATCTTTATCTATCTTAACCACATCAATATTCTTTATTGTTACGCGCTCACCGCCCAGCCGACCGGCCATCTTCTTCCCCCGAAACACTCTTCCCGGATCTGTATTAGAGCTGATAGAGCCGGGAGGTCTATGTCTTGTGGATCCATGAGTATTAAGGCCTCCTTTAAAATTCCACCTCTTCATTACGCCGGCAAATCCTTTTCCCTTCGTTATACCAATCACATCTACCATTTTCACGTCATGAAATATGTCTACGGTAATGCTTTGCCCTAATTTAATATCTGCGCCTGCATCAGGCTTTACTTCGTGTATGAATCTTTTCGGTTCCAGGGAAGCCTTTGCAGCATGTCCGGCTTCTGGTTTTTTTGCCTTTTTCATTTTCTTATCATCAAACCCTAACTGAACTGCGGAGTACCCGTCATTCTCTATGGTTTTTATTTGCATCACACTACAAGGTCCAGCCTGAATCAGGGTTACCGGAAGCAACTTACCATCTTCAGAATATACCTGCGTCATTCCTATCTTTTTCCCAAGAAAGCCGTTCAACATCCTTTTTTTTTCACCTCAACCCAATAAATTTTGTACTCTCGAATTTAAGCTTTTATCTTAATCTCTATCCCTGCCGGCATATTTATCTTATTCAATGCATCCATAGTCTTTGCCGTAGGTTCAAAAATATCAATCAGCCTTTTATGTGTTCTTATCTCAAACTGTTCTCTTGATTTTTTATCGACGTGTGGCGACCGTAGCACCGTGTATCGTTCGATGCGCGTAGGCAATGGGACCGGACCAAACACCTTGGCTCCAGTGCGCTTTGCCGTCTCCACAACCTCCAAAGCTGATTGATCTAGTATCCTATGATCGTAAGCCTCCATTCGTATTCTTATTTTCTGATCCAACACTCTACTACTCCGATGAATAAAATAACAAAAGTAAGTTGCAAAAAGAGTCTATGATATCACGTAGTTAATTAAAGTCAACGGCAAAATATTATTTATTCAATAATTTTAGTAACGACACCAGCGCCAACGGTCTTTCCACCCTCACGGATGGCAAACCTCAGCCCCTCGTCCATCGCTATCGGCGTCAGCAACTCCACGTTGACTTTCACATTGTCACCAGGCATCACCATCTCTGCTCCACCCGTCAAACTCACCACACCCGTCACATCCGTCGTCCGAAAATAAAACTGTGGCCTATACCCATTAAAAAACGGCGTGTGCCTGCCACCCTCCTCCTTCGTCAATACATACGCCTCCGCCTCATACTTCCTGTGCGGTGTTATACTCCCAGGCTTCGCCAACACCTGCCCCCTCTCCAGATCATCCTTCTCTACACCCCTCAGCAACACCCCAAGGTTATCCCCCGCCTGCCCCTCATCCAGCGTCTTATTGAACATCTCCACCCCCGTCACCACCGACTTCTTAATCTCCGGCCTTATCCCCACGATATCCACCTCGTCACCCACCTTCACCTTGCCCCTCTCTACCCTGCCAGTACCTACCGTACCTCTCCCCTTAATGCTGAACACATCTTCAATCGACATCAAAAACGGCTTGTCGATCTCCCTCACCGGATCAGGAATATACGCATCCACCGCCTCCATCAGCTTCAACACCGGCCCGCAATTCGCACATGCCGCCGATCCACACCCACACTCATTCGCCTTCAGCGCAGACCCCCTGATCACCGGTATCTCGTCACCAGGAAAATTGTACTTGCTCAACAACTCCCGGACTTCCATCTCCACCAGGTCCAGCAACTCCTTGTCTTCCAACATGTCCACCTTATTCATAAACACCACGATACGCGGCACCCCAACCTGACGCGCCAACAGTATATGCTCACGCGTCTGCGGCATCGGACCATCCGGCGCACTCACCACCAATATCGCCCCGTCCATCTGCGCTGCACCAGTTATCATGTTCTTCACATAATCCGCATGACCAGGACAATCTACATGCGCATAATGCCTCTTCTGCGTCTCATACTCCACATGCGATATCGCTATCGTGATCCCTCTCTCCCTCTCCTCGGGAGCCTTGTCTATCGAATCGTACGGCCTCTCCTTAGCCAATCCCTGCTTCGACAATACATGCGTTATCACCGACGTCAACGTCGTCTTCCCATGGTCCACA
>JABWAQ010000013.1 GCA_013360945.1 Candidatus Brocadia sp. | reverse complement strand
AACAATCACGGGAACTATTAGAGGCATTGCAGATAAAGTTGCCGGAGGCATTGCCGAGCCGGAATATCCGTGTGGTCACGAGAAAAAAACTTCCTGTTCACCGAAAAAACCAGTAAATATAAGGCTTTTACGGCTTTTTTGTTTTTTGTCATGAGGTGAACATCCGTTTGAAGCAAAGACCCGTGGGTTGAACGACTTTCAAAAATCCAAATATGAAACTGCTTGTCGTGGTGGATAAACTTCTTGCCGGTTTTGACGCGTCTCCCTGCACCTATCTCTATATCGACAAAAGCATGCAGTACCCTGGTTTCTTCCAAGCTATTTGCAGGGTCAACCTACTGGACAGCGATGATAAGGAGTCTGAATATGCCCTGGAAGAAATCAGAAATGCCAGCGGAGAAACGCTTGATATGAATACCTACGAAGCCGATATGCGGCTTTTAATCGACACTCTCACATACAGGCAGAAGAACCAAGGACAAATTCGCCTTTTGCTGATATATCATTGCTAGATTTACTCGTTAATTCCGGCATTGCGGACACTATCAATAGTTTATCCGATGGAATTAAAAGCAATAAAGAAGCAGTGGCGGAAACTATTGAAAACAAAGTTATCGTTTTGTCCACTGGAAGCTTTTTCTCGCCCCCTTTTGCCCATATTTTTTACGTTCCTTCATCCTGCTGTCTCTTGTCAAAAAACCACCTTCACGCAAATTATCAACGAGGGTTGGATTGGATTTATAGAGCGCACGTGCAATGCCAAGTGATATTGCACCTGCCTGGCCCGTTAAACCACCACCCTGGACATTTGCCAGCACATCAAATTCTCCAAATGTTTTGGTAGTTTTCAGCGGGAGCTGCACCATGCCCCTCTCCCTATCGATGGGAAAATAAGCATCTAAATCTTTATCGTTAACAAGTATCTTGCCACTTCCCTTTTTTATTCTTACCCGTGCAATGGATGACTTACGTCTTCCCGTACCCCATATATATAGTTCTCCTGCCACTTTCTCCTCCTTAAATAAGTGCGGACAAATAAGTTTGTCGTTCAACTGAGCCCTCACGACAAAGTCCATGCCACCCTTTACTATTAAAATTCCTTTGCATTTAATTAATTACGAATAGCCAACTCTTTCGGTTGTTGTGCTTGATGTGGATGCTCGGCACCTGCATAAATCTTTAACTTTCTTAACATGGCCTTTCCCAGTCTTGATCTGGGCAGCATTCTTTTTACGGATCGGTTAAATACTTTTTCTGGCGCCGTTTCCAGGGTTTTGCCAACCATTCGTTTTCGTAAACCACTTTGAAAACCTGTTACATAGTAATGAATCTTTTCCTTCATCTTTTTCCCTGTGAGTTTCACCTTGCTGGCGTTGGTAATAATGACAAAATCGCCTACGTCAACATGGGGGGTATATTCAGGTTTGTGCTTGCCCTGAAGAACCCTGGAAACGGTGGTTAACATCCGTCCCAAGACTTTATCCTCGGCATCTACTATATACCAATCCCTCTTCACATTCTCCTTTTTTGCCATAAAAGTATTCATTGCACTGTATTCCTTAAACGGTGAAAATTAAAAGCGCCTTATCCGGGATAAGGCGCTTTTTGTGAAATAAAACTACCAGAACAAAACTTTTCAAATACTAATGTTTACAAATACAAGGGTCTGTTTTTCCTTTTTCACAACCCTCTTTACATTTTACATCTTTTGGACAACCGCAGGCCCCTGCAAAAGTATTCGCAACACACACACTCAGCATCAATGCACCAACAAACGCCATCGTAATTCCAATCTTTTTCAACATCTCCTTCTCCTTTCGACTAAGAATATAACGAAGCTAAAGTACGTCACCTTGCTGTTTCTTACTTAAATTTTCCAAAACAATAACTAGAAATTATTCCTAAATAAAAAAATTGAATACAGCAATTATTCTTATATCACAATATATTATAATTGTCAATTGTATTTTGTTTTTAAAACAGAATCACAGGATGCGCTAAAGCAGCGGCCGTAATGATATGAAATTTTTTGCTGTGAAAAAAAATTAGTAGTGTTGTCAGCCGGTTTTGGGAAGGGTATTCAAGATGTGTATAATCCAGATACCGGTTGCCTTCTTGCCACAGGAAGGACAAAATCTGGATTTACAGATGTGAGGGACTTTCATACACAAAGATAAATTCAAAAAAAGCCGCTTGGTTTTTGTCTTTTAAAACCCACCATCAGGCTAAATTAAGGAATCAACAACCCTGCTTCGCCTCTACTTAAGATTATATAATGCGAGGTATTCCTTACGCATGTACTGGAGTAGTTTTGTGATAATCTCAAACCCTTCTGACAAGGAATGCAGGGTATCATTTAATTCATGCTGCCGCGCTATGACATGTTCTGATGCCAGACCAAAATAGGTCTTTCCAAAATCTGCATAATAACGACTGCTCACAAGTGTCTTTTTATATTTAAATTTGTGTTCAATGTACTCTGAAAACATACCGGTAAAGAACAGGGTATAATTGCCAATGTGACAATAAATATAAAATCTGCGGGCGCTATCTGAACGCTGAATTTCTTCAATCATGTCACTAATATATCGATATTGGTTCTCTTCATCCTTTTCCATCTTATACAATCGGGACGTTTGCACAAATGTGGAAAGCATGTTTGCCAGATAATTCGGCACATCGGCGCTATTCAGCAATCTTACAACTTTATTCCTATTCCAGGAATACGAGCTACCTTCGGCGCTATTCAATTCTTCGACGACATCATTGATAAAGCCTCCATCGTCTTTTTTAAGTTTAAATACCCTTCTTAGCAATAACGTAAATAAAAAATAAGGTGATGAATGAAGGATTACATTCCCTTCACGCATCACCTTTTCAAAAACACGGTCACTATCGACCATCTTTGAAACAATATCAACATCGCCCCTTACGAGATCTGCTATATGTTCATAGTCTTGCCTCTTGGTCACGTAATTCTCGATAAGAAACAGCAAATCTCTATCTGAGAGATGATCCAGATCGTAAGCATTTAATTCGTCGTTATGTCTCTTCTTTCTGCCTTTTTCGTAATTCATTGGCTACGACCAACCTTGAAAAATAACTACTTATATTCTTGCTTTAAAAAATTTAGACTAAGCACACAAACATCCTTTATTATCGTCATTTAAAAAAAACATTTTAGCATTGTTAGACTTCCATAACAAAACGAAGTGTTCTAGACACAAGATAAACGCTGGGTGTAAAATTCTATAATAGATTATACAACAATATACAACGCAGATCATAGCTTCGGTGGTTCCCTATTTTAACAGTTATATAACTTTTGACATTTCTCTATCCGAGAGGTAATCGAGGCAGTAGATATTTCATTTATTGCTTTGTCTCTTCTCTTTTCTTTCGTGATTCATCGTTTACGATAAATTTCGAAAAGAGTGTGATTGCCATGATAACGATGGCTATTGAACCACCGAAATAGAGGGTTTCCAAAGGATTTTTCCACATTACTATGTGTTTTAAAAAGGTAATGACAATAACCACCACGGCTGCTGCAATCAATTTTTCTTTTAAATCATTGAGATCTTTTATTTTCAACCAGTACGGATAACTAATAGATTGATCCTTATCAACAAATAATTCAAAAAGACCAATCCCCATGACAAACATCACTACGGCGACCATAAATAAATCTATTGCAGAAATAAAATGTACTGAGAGTTCTACGTGATGCCCTCCGCGTTCAAACAAAAAAACCAATATATTGGGAATGCCATTGACAAACTCCCAAATTCCTGCAAAGATTAGAAAACCGGAGGCCAGGATCGTAAGAATAGAGGCTACTGCTACAAAATATCGCCCTGCATTAATGAAACCTTCATTGATAGTGGTTAAGAAATCTCGATTTTTCATGTAATTCCTTTTTCCCTTTCAATTGTTTGAAATTCTTCGAGTAATTCCTTCTGTTTTTTTGTCAGATTCTTTGGGGTGCGTACAATTACACGCACATACTGATCACCGTATCCATGACCTTTTAAATGGGGCATACCACTACCCCTCAATCGGAGCAGGGTGTCGGTTTGTGTTCCTGGAGGTATCTTCATCAGGGCATTTCCATCCAAAGTCGGCACCTCAACCTTTGAACCCAGAGTCGCTTCTGTTAACATGACGGTTTTTTCCAGATAGATATCACTTCCCTGTCTGTGAAAGAAGGAGTGAGGTTGTACAGAGATAATCACGTAAATATCTTCCTTCAATCTCCCACCCGCCTTATCGGCCTGTACCCGTAAGGTCGTTCCACTATCCACTCCCGGTGGTATCTTGACGTTGATCTTATCCAGTCTTTGTATCTCACCGCTTCCATGACAACTGATACAAGGATGATCAATGATTTTTCCACGTCCCCCGCAAACAGGGCATGTCCCTATCTTGATAATCCGGCCAAACCCCTGCAACTGTTCCTGTTGTATCTCTCCCTTTCCCTTACAATTCTCGCAGGTTTTAGCGACCGAACCTTTCGCGCCACCCGTCCCGCTACAATCTGCGCATGTCTCCATATGGGGGGTGGCTACCTCCGTGCTAACACCCCGATATGCTTGTTCGAGCGTAATTTCAACCTGCACTCGTTTAACAGATTTTCCCGATTGCTCGAAACCCCATCTGCGTGTGCCAAAAAAGTCACTGAAGATACTACCACGGCCAAAGAAGTCTGAAAATATATCATGTCCAAAAATGTCTTCCAGATCGCTGATATGGCTAAAGTCACGCCACGTGAATCCTTCCTTACTAAAATCAGCCGCCACTCCTGCATGGCCGTATTGGTCGTATCTGGCCCTTTTGTTGTCATCAATCAGTACTTCGTATGCCTCAGATATCTCTTTAAATTTTTCTTCGGCTAGTTTTGGGTTGTCCTTATTAAGATCAGGATGAAATTTTTTCGCCAGGTTGCGATAGGCTGTTTTGATGTTATCCTTCGACGCCCTCCTGTCTACCCCTAGTATATCATAATAGTCTCTTTTGTCTGGCATGCACCATATCTTACGTTCATTTATGACTTTATTCAATAAAAAAGGTTGTTATACCGCAGGTCTTAGAGTAATCGGTGGGTGAGTTTACCATTTGAGTTTTTTGTTTTCAGTTTAGTGGTTAGAGTCCCAACTCAAAACAGAAAACTCGAAACAGTTAAAAGGTCTTATATTTTTGGACTTGTTGAGGTTGGGAGTGGATGGATCATATTCTTTCGCTTGCAATCTTATCGAGCGCCGTTATAAGTTGGTCTATCTCTTTTTCCGTGTTAAAACATCCCGGACTTATTCTCACCGTGCCGTCTGGAAATGTTCCTAACATTTGGTGTGCAAACGGGGCACAATGAAGGCCAGGGCGCACTGCAATATCAAAGGATTGATCGAGAATGCCGCCGACCTCTGCAGGTTTAAACCCTTTTACATTTATTGACAGGATACCTACCTTTTTGGATATATCAGTTGTTCCATATAAGACAAACCGCTGATCACGTTTGAGGGCATGTATAAGCCTGTTGGTCAAATTTTGTTCATGTGTTCTGATAGCGCTTATCCCTTTTGATAAAACGTATTCGATCCCCGCCCTCAGACCAGCAATGCCAACTGTATTGGGAGTGCCGCTTTCCAGCTTGAAGGGCAATTCTTCCGGCTGAGATAGCGATGCGGGTTCAAAACCTGTCCCCCCTTCCCTCCACGGTTCTAAAGTCAAGCGCTCTCCCACATAGAGCCCCCCTGTTCCTGTTGGTCCAAGTGGACCTTTGTGTCCGGTAAAGGCAAGCATGTCAATGTAGTCGTCTTCAACATTGATTTCACATACTCCGGCCGTTTGAGCGGCATCGACCATAAAAATAACATCATGTTCCCGTGCGATCCTGCCAATCTCCCTGATTGGTTGGATAGTGCCAAGGACGTTAGGTGCATGCGTCATGACAATCAATCGCGTTTTGGGTGTAATGGCATTTTTGATATCGCCGGGATTAATAAGACCTTCAGGAGAATTTCTTACCTTGGTAACGGTGATTATATTTTTCTTTTCCAGCCCGTTGAGAGCACGGGATACTGCATTATGTTCAAGATAAGTTGTGATGGCGTGTTCTGCCGGCTTGAGTAGTCCCTTGATCCCCATGTTAATCGCATCAGTGGCATTAAACGTAAGAATAAGCCTCTTAGAATCCTTGATGCCAAATAATCGCGCGACAATAGCGCGGGTATCTTCAATTTCCTTTTCTGCCGCCACTGCCATCCTGTGTCCTGAGCGACCAGGATTGGCGCCCAGTGTCCGGTAAAAAGCATCCATGGTCTTGTATACAGTCTCTGGTTTTGGAAAAGTTGTTGCAGCGTTATCGAGATAGATCATATTACATTCCTATATATTTCGAGTAAAGTCCCTTTGCTACAGAGGCATCATTTGTGCCTGAAATAATTGACCGTCCATCTGGAAATACTGTTAATTCGTATTTGTCTATCTTCGCCCGTAATAAAAAACTATTAAACGATACATCCCCCGCCTTTTTCAACCGCGACGCAAGGGTTGCAAGGTCTAGTTTTGAACCGTTAGGATGTAAAATTTGTACGGCATTCCTGCCACACAATGAGGTTGTCATTGAATAGGCATCGTTAGACAAAAATTCATATTGGTGTTGTTTGCATGTCATGCAATTAGCCTTCTCTTTGATATCATCTACCTGCAGTTTTTTTATTTCATTACGCCAAAGATCGACCTTTAAAAGACCCTTACTCAAGGTATCAAAATTATCTGTTAAAATTTTTAGTGCCTCTGCTGCCTGAACAGAGGCGATCATGCTTGCGATGGGTGCAATAATCCCTTCCGTATCGCATGTCCCGGTAGTGCCAAACGGCGGAATCTCTTCGAGCATGCACCGGAGGCACGGAGTTTTTGAAGGAATAATGTTCATCGTTAAACCCGTACTCCCGATACAGGCGCCATAAATCCAGGGTATCCCGTTTTTCACACAGTAATCATTAATCAGAAATCGCGTCTCAAAGTTATCGGTTCCATCAACGACGATATGCGCATTTATCAGGAGGGTTTCGATATTGGATGGATTAAGGTCGGCAATGACAGATTCTATCTGGATATGGGAATTGACTTTTTGAAGTTTTCTTTGTGCAGCAATAGCTTTTGGGAGGTTTTTGTGTATATCTTCTTCGTCAAATAAGGATTGGCGTTGCAGGTTGCTTTCTTCAATATAGTCGCGGTCTACGATCCTTAGACGCTTCAATCCTGCACGGACAAGAAGATTTGCCGAAGTGCAGCCTAATGCACCACAGCCAACGAGCACGGCAGTCTTTTCTTGTAGTAATTTTTGACCTTGCCTCCCAATGCCGTAGAATAATTCCTGCCGCGCATAACGTTCTGACATGCTTAATTATTTATTTCGAAACTACTCAAACAGGAGGAATCACCTGCTGCAATAGCTTTTTCCCGTTTGTATTTGATCTTGGGATTTATTCCTTCACCAAACCCGGCTATCCATTCGTTAATGATGTTGCTCATCGTTAAAAAGTCGGCTCCGGCATTTCGCCAATATGGTTCATGAACACAACTTTCATGGTCCCATCTTGTACGCTCGTCAGACTCTGTCACCACCTGAGCGCCTCGGTCGCAAGGCATCCCGTCGCAGAGAAAGTCTCCCATTACTTCAAAGGCCTTTGAGGTATTCTCACAATCTGACGCTGATAGTCCTTTATTCCTGACAGCCTCTTTCCCGCAACTGATGCCGTGCTTATGGGCAGCCTCCGCCGCTATTTTTGCTGCGTCAGGGTGTTTTGCACAGAAAGCAGCTACCGTAGCAGCTTCACGTGTTTCCACTTCCACAATGAGACTTTGAATCCCCTGATGTATAGGTTTATTAGCTAATAATTCTTCAAGGGATTTGTTCGTGTTCGATTTTGGATATTTTTTGTATATCTGCTCAAGGATTTTATCAGCCTCTGCTCCATATTTCATTTTAAATGCAGATACAATAGCAGATTCCCTTCCTTCCGTGGTTTGAATCTTTCCGTACATCCAATAGTGTATCGGCCCTAATACTAAACTCATTCCAAAAACTCCTCAGGCTGAAATGTGAATAAAAGTTAAATCTGCCTCAAAGCCAACCGCAATTGCAAAGCATCTTTTTTTAACAAAAGCAATCTATTCGTTTTTTTTCATTGAGATTCCGTTTGTCATACTAAGACTTTGCAATAAAAGACTACCCAAAACAAATCTACCTTATGCAAGTTCTACAGATTCCACTTCAGGAATTTCTTCCTTAAGCCGTTCCTCAACGCCGTATTTAAGTGTCATGAGCGCACTCGGGCAAGACCCGCACGCCCCTCTGAGACGCACCTTTACAACACCCCCCTGTATATCTACGAGTTCTATATCGCCGCCATCTGCCTGTAATGCAGGTCTGATATGTTGAAGAGCCTCTTCCACTTTTTCTCTCATTTGAATTCTCCTTTCATGAATGGTTAACCTTTTTTTTCTCAATAGCCTCATTCAGTTCCTTGATAATTACTTCCGGATCGACGTTATGCATAGCAGCGCCAAAAGCAATATCCTCTGTTTTTGAACCTGGACATGTGAAGCAACCCGCGCCAAAATATTTTTTTACAACGGACTCAGTTTCGGGATATTGTTTAATCACATCCCCAATACTAGTCTTTTTATTTATTTTTTTAATATCTTCGGCCATAATTTATCATTCCTTACAAAAACCTCAGGGATAAGAGCAATTATTCAAAGAAATCGTAAAAAAAGATTTTAAGATTACTATGCTTTGTTAGCCAGTAATCGTTGTTATAAATTTTAGGGTATCGGACAACGGGGATTTTGTCAATCAAAAAAATTCAAAAAAACATCTATTTTCGAAGACATACTGTTTTAAAATTTTGATTGATTAATGAATATTTATCTTTTACACTTATTTACCTAATGATTACAATCTCTCATATACCCTTTATTATTACTATAGTCCTGTACTTTATTTCCTCTCTTTGGTCTGTTGGCCATATTGTAAGACCCAATTTTTTTAACAAAAAAGTGACCAAGTGGTCAATGATGATGGGCTTCTTCGTCCACAGCGGTTTTTTGGTATTCCTGGGCCTTGAATCCAGCAATATTCCAATAACGAACGTTTATGAATCCTTTGTGTCATTGCTTTGGTGTATTCTGTTTGTTTATATCAATTTGGATTAT
The DNA here is from genome assembly GCA_013360945.1 of Candidatus Brocadia sp. GTDB lineage: Bacteria > Planctomycetota > Brocadiia > Brocadiales > Brocadiaceae > Brocadia. The sequence continues at coordinate 70,123 of JABWAQ010000013.1, read as the reverse complement.
CTTTACAAGTTGCCGTCTTTGGATACGTTTGTAATGCCTGTCGTTACTGCACTCTCCATATGGGCGCTCACATTCGACGGGGGAAATCTGTTAATTACCACGAACCTTCAAAATTTCTGGCTCATCGCGCATATCATTCCCATATTTATAGGCTACGCCGCCTTCACGATATCTTTTAGTTTGAGTATCATGTACTTAACCCAACAAAGGCAATTAAAACATAAACTGTTTGGTTCGCTCTTTAATAAATTGCCCTCATTGGAAGGGATCGACAAGCTCATGTGGAAGACAATCTCTTTTGGTTTTCCATTACTCACCCTTGGACTTGTATTTGGTACATTCTGGGTCAAGACGCAAAATATCTTAGGTGAATTGTGGTACTTGGACTATAAGGTCGTCCTGGGTTTGGCCACCTGGCTCATTTATGCAGCTTTGTTGCATATGCGACTGGTCGCTTCCTATCATGGCACTAAGATCGCATGCTTGACTATTGCGGGTTTTTGTCTCGTGCTTTTTACTTTTATTGGGACCTTTTTTATGGGTTCCAAGCACGCCTTTCAGAGGGTTAGTGAACAAACGCACAGTGAAATTTTGAATATACAATAAATGAGTTCCCTTAGTCCCCCGTTCACGAAGGGGAATTTGGGGATGTGCTTACTCCGTATCGTTTCCTATAGCTTTGACAAAGAATTAAATATGAGTATCCTGGTTGTTGGGCTTAACCATAGATCAGCCCCGGTAGAGGTCCGGGAAAAATTGGCTTTTAATGCCAATAATATCTCCGATGCCTTATCTCTGTTTCTCCATAGATATCAAATGGCAGAGGCCGTTATCCTGTCAACCTGTAACCGGGTGGAGATGTATGTGTCATCTTTGGAAGGTACCATTAAAGTGGAAGACGTCCTTTCCTTCTTTGCGGACTTCCATAAGATTGAGTTAAACGATTTTTCTTCTTATATGTATTACTATAGGGATGACCGTGCTGTTCACCATCTTTTCTTTGTCACGGCCAGTCTCGATTCTATGGTACTGGGTGAGTCACAAATCCTTTCGCAGGTCAAGGAGGCTTACACGATGGCGTCCGTGGAAGAGACGACCGGAAAAGTTATGAACCAGTTATTCCAGCAGGCACTTAATGTCGCAAAGATTGTTCATACGAGGACGTCCATTGGAAAGAGAAAGGTTTCAATAAGCTCTGTAGCTGTAGAATTTGCAGAGAAGATATTTCAAGACTTTACGGGAAAAATTGTCCTTGTGGTGGGTGCCGGTGAGATGTGTGAGCTTTTGTTAAAGCATCTCTATGAAGAAGGGGCGCGTACCATTGTGGTTGCGAATCGTACCTTTGAGCGTGCCCTGGAAATCGCCAATACCTTTCAGGGACAAGCTATTAAATACGAATTATTGGGTGAATACCTTGCAAAAGCCGATATTATTATCAGTTCAACCTCAGCTCCGCATTACGTAATCCATGTTGATCAGGTAAAAGAAGCAATCAGGCATCGAAGGGGTAATCCCATGTTCCTTATAGATATTGCCGTTCCCAGGGATATCGAGCCCGATATTGCAAATATTGACAATGTTTATCTCTATAACATTGATGATTTACAATCCGTTGTGAATCAGAATATCGATGAACGAACCAGGGAGGTAGAAAAATGTCGCGCAATCATTGAAGGGGAGGTAGAACACTTCATAGCAAGGCTTGAGGAAATGAAGATAGAACCGGCGATAGCTCAATTGCGCAATCATTTTCACACCATAGGGAAAGAAGAGTTGGATCGTTTAAAACCCAAGCTAAAAAGCCTGAATAATGGAGAGTGGGAACAAGTTGTTTATACTGTGGAACGTACCATAAACAAACTCCTTCATCATCCCGCAAAAGTAGCTAAACAAGAAGCAAAGAATGGCGGTGGATACCGGTATGTGGAGACCATCAAAAAATTATTTGGCATATTTCATCACACAGAACACTCACAGCATTAGTTCTATAAACATTATGCACCCCGTATCACTTCATGTCCGTTAATATTGACAGGTTTTTGCTTGAAATGTGTTGAATAGATGAAATATAATTATTGCATTGTATTCGTAATTCCAAATAAATTGTTTACGTTTAATTGAAACCTCATTTAACCCGTAGGAGTTTGAATCGTGAAGTGTAAGAGTTCCAGTTTCAAAGTATTTGCTACCGTTGTGAAGAAAGGTGATTGTAATTATTATAAAGAAGGAGATATGTATCCATTAACAGGATTTACTCCCAAAGGACTCTGTGATAGCGCCTATGCCGTTCTTTCCAGAGACGCCCTTGCGTTACGATACGGTGCAAAGCTACCCTGGCAAACGAGTGAGCACACATTATTAACGCATTGCCCTGACCCGAAAGGTGCTACATGGGAATTAAAACGAATACCACGCGAGACAACAGACACAGAACCGACACATTAATGAGCATGGAATGAAAGCTATCACTAGAAATTTATAACTATCCGGTTGAACCAGAAGCCAGGAATCAGAATAAAAAAGAATATCCGAGAAGTGAGCGTTGATGGGCGATAACGAAGGACAAGAAGAAGTAAGAATCCGCAAGATGATTAATGAATACGTGCCTTATAGCACGTACAAGTTAAATCCGGATATCAATATTGTAGATAGAGTAGTTAAAGGCTTGGTGATGCGTAAAATTAAGTTCGGAAATGCTTATTGCCCCTGTCGTTTGGTTATAGGAGATGAAGAAAGAGACAAAAAGATCATTTGCCCGTGCGTTTATCATGCCGAAGAGATCAAGCGTGATGGGGAGTGTCACTGCAATCTTTTTGTGAGTGCTAGTTATCAATCAAGTAAGGATGAAAAAGGAGAATAATCATGTCTGAAGACGTCGCAGTAATTACCGATGCAAATTTCGAAACAGAGGTATCGAAGTCAAATATCCCTGTATTAGTAGATTTTTGGGCTGCATGGTGCGGCCCATGTAGACAGCTGGCTCCTATAATAGACGAATTAGCAAAGGAATACAAAGGAAAGATCAAGGTTGGAAAACTTGATACGGAAGAAAATAATAACACCCCCGCCAAGTTTGGAATCACTGCAATACCCACGATTATCTTATTTAATAATGGACAGGTTGTGAATAAAATGATTGGGGTGAAATCAAAGAAGGACTTAAAGGCAGCGCTGGATGCTCAACTAAAGTAATTACGGTACCTCTAAGAGTTCATGGAGCTTGGTTAAAATATCGGCGCTTTTCATTAAGATTTCACCGATCAAAATCGCGTTGATGCCCTTTTTGAATAATTTTTCTATCTCTGCCCGTGATTTGATACCACTCTCGCTTACAACGATTTTCCCATCGGGAATCATGGGCCGTAGTCTAAAAGTAGTCCCCAAATCGACCCTGAATGACGCAAGGTCACGGTTATTTATACCAATAATACCGGCGCTCGTTTGTAAGACCTTTTGCAATTCTGTTTCTGTATGGACTTCTACCAGACAATCCATATCCAGTTCTTTCGCCAGGTTTAGTAAACGCTGGATTTCCTCTTTGGAAAGAAGTGCGGCAATGAGCAATATGGCATCAGCTCCGGCAGCCCGGGCCTCATAAACTTGATAAGGGTCTATGATGAAGTCCTTTCTTAGAATGGGTAAATCGACAGCCTTTTTCACTTCAGTTAGATACGATAAACTGCCCTGGAAGAATCTTTCATCCGTAAGGACGGAGATGGCTGCTGCGCCTCCAGCCTCATAAATATGGGCAATTTCGGTCGGGTTAAAATCCTCTCTGATGATGCCCATCGAAGGAGAAGCCTTCTTGATCTCCGCGATTATGCTAATATTGGTGTTCGATTTTAGCGCTCTGCTGAAATATCCCGTCCCTTGCCTTTTTTGAATGCCTTTCATCAATATCTCAATGGGAATCCGTTTTTTATTTTCAGCAATCTCAGATAATTTGTGCTTGTATATATCGTCCAGGATTGTCATAAGCGTTTTCTTTTCAGCATAAATTCCATAAAACGGTTACCCTTGTCAGGAAAGGTATTTGTTGCGATGAGCATTTTCATAGAAGAGATTGATTGGATAAGCCGAAAGGACACCCAACTGCATAAAGCTAACCGCATGGTAAGATAGGTGGTGTGATGCATAAAGAATTTAAAAAGGAAATTAGATGAAAGGATTACAAATAACACTATCGTGGCAAATAAACAGTATTTATGGCGGTAACGGATGCCATATCCAAGCCCAATCATGAGTGATCCTATAGTGATATAGCTCAATCCATAGCCGCGCTGAGCAAGGCATTGACTGATGGTTAGCGCCAGGATGCTTAAGATAATACCTGTTATACCCAGAAAAATTATCAGGTTTGCCACCTTTCCAACACGTTGTGAGTGATTTATCAAATCCGTTTCGGCCATGTTAGATTTTACCAGCAAGAATAAGGATGCCGATGATAATAAAAGCAACTGCTGCTCCTATCTTGATGAAATTGAGAGGCAAAAATTTCGTTATCACCGCCCCTAAGGAAACACCGATTACCGTGACCACAGCAAATGCAAGCATTGTACCGATAAAAACCAGTACAGGTTTATTGGTCTTACTGGTCATGAGGATAGATGCAAGTTGAGTCTTATCCCCCAATTCCGCTAAAAAAATGGTGATAAATACGCTAGCAATAATCTTCCAATCCATGGATACTATAATTCCTGTTCTCTCTGTGTATCTTAATAAATTTAGGGCAGTTGGCACGAACTAACACGCCATACTCATACACCCCAAACGGTCGTCTGTACCTTGTAACTCCGTCATACCCCTTACGGGAATATACCATCCTTCTACGCATACGCCTGCCTGTCGTCATACTCTGGCAAGCAAAATTAATTATCAAATATATGTGTGTATCAGAATGTAGCTGGAGAGTCAACCGAAAATTCACTTGAATTATAAAATAAAAAACCCCCTGCACTTTTTAAAATGCAGGAGGTTTTTATGGAAAGAATCTTTTAGAAGCAACTCTTAGTGATGCTCCTCTTCGACAATAAATTCTACAGCATCTTCGTAAGATTGTTTTCTGTAACCGAACAAGGACACGATTGTTCCAGCAGCAAGCCCCGTAATCCACGCAATAATGAAGGTAACAAATACGCCTTTGATTTGCAGTCCCGGCACAACATTTTCTGCAATGAAAATAGTTGCCAACCCCCCCAGAATGCCAGGCATTCCATGGAGATTATGGACGCCACAGGTATCGATTCCTCTTAAGGCTCTTTGAATGCGCGGTTGAATGAGGGCAAAACCAATAACACTTAAAATACCGGCAACGAAACCCAATGCCAGAGAAGCCTTTGGCGTTGTATGAGCACAAGATGAACCTATGGCCACACCACCAGCAAGGGCTGCATTGGCCATATCTTCAATAGCGATCTTTTTCCTGATCATCGTACTTGCGATATAGGTAGACACTGTTGCAGCACAGAGTGAAAGAACCGTGTTTACCGCAGCAAGGGGCATCTTTGAAATCTCTGCAGGGGCAGCGCAGAAGGACGGCCAGAATATCCACAGCACCATACTCCCTAACATCGAAAATTGATTACTGATCTTATCAGATTCGATTTTTTTGAGAAAATCTTCGCTTGTGGTCATTCTAACAATGACGCCTAATCCGAAATAAGCACCAAACTGGTGGATAACGATCGAACCGCCTGTATCAATCAATTGTCCCTTTGGAATAATACCCATACCATTGTCTAACATAATCCATTCGTTCAGCATATAAGACGGTACAAATATCAGTGCCATGATAATATATTGGGACATCTTCAATCTACCCAAAAATGCCCCCATGGCAATCAATATGCTCGCCCCACAAAATTCGGCAAGGATCAAACGGTCCATGATTAATTCAGCCGGTTCACCGAAAATATTTATTTTTTTGAGAAACATATAATAAGGAATAACTACACTTACCGCAATGTAGGTGGCGGTAACGGCGCCATAGCCGTATCTTTTAACGAAAACCATTAAAAATCCGAAACCGACCATCAGCATTGCCATAACGTGCATGGCCTTGCCGTATTTCGTTAATTCAAGAAAATCCTCCATGGCTGCAACGGCCACACCAGGTATCTCGGCTTTGGCAGAAGCTGGCTCAACACCAGGCTTTTCATGCGACGCTACCGTATTGTTCGTAAGGAGAATTCTGTGGTTTCCATCATTTCCTTCTGATGCGTTGTCCATTGATGCCCACGTATTCAAATCGGCTTGATTATCATACATTGTGAGCATTGACTGATCCGCCGACCAGTTGGCTAATTCATTCTTTAACACCTCGGCACCGCGAGATATTTTTGTTACCCCTGGCAAAGGGATACATAAAAGACCAATACATATCACAACGTACAACTTCAAAAACCTTTTTATTGCCATCTGGCTGCCCCCCTTTCCTCATATCAAAATGCTATATGAAATTCATATGTCACTTTTGCTTTGCAGAGAAATTTCAGCGGATATATATATTCCATTTATTATGAAATATCAAGTGAAAAAGTATTATATTAATAGAATTTTATTTTCGATGTTTAGAAGCAAAATACGTGCCTGAATTGAGTATGAGTGGGTAATATGAAGGAGAAATTTAATTTGTTTGAATGAGATATAAAATCGACATGCTATTGGAATTTACATCTGATTTAATTACTCAGCAACTGAGCCTTTTTAAACTCGTAATCATCCTCAGTAATGAGGCCCTGTTCCTTTAATTCATTGAGTTCTGACAACTTTTCATTTTCAGCCTCTTTTCCGGAGAAAATATCAGGGAGAGGGTTTTGTGTTAGTGTGCTGGTAAGTTCTTTCAATTTATATTCGTAATCGTCTTGTGTTATGAATCCCTGATCGTATAGCTCCTTAAGTTCTTTAATACGTTCATCTTCTATGGTATCGTTGGATGGCATTGAATCCGTATCACTTTCGTTAGGAGAAATGTCTGTGGCAAGACTCTGTATTTGTGTATCGGTAAGTTCTTTCAGCTTCTGTTTATAATCGTCTTCTGTAATAAGTTCCTGTTCGTATAGCTCCTTCAACTCTTTAATACGTTCATTACTGATAGTGTTACTGGGTGGCATTGAGACCGTTTCTTCTTCAGTTGCATCGATAAGTTCTTTCTTTTCGTTTTCATAATCCTCTTCGGTAATCAAGCCTTCTTGCTTCATTTCTTCTAATGTATCGAGTTTGTCTTCTGATGCGGATTCTTTTTCCTCTGATGTGGTTTCATGTATTGTTGAATCCGATTCTTCATATAAGCTTGAAGTGTTCTGTGTTGTGTCTTGATTTTCATCAGGAACATCCTTATCCAAAGGAACTTGCATCTCTTCTTGTTGTAAAAAGGGTTCTTCTTCTATCGGCAATTTCTTTTTCGAGGGACTTTTGACTTCTGGAAGTTCACCGATGTCCCTACCCTCTACAAGTGCATCCTTCTTTTCCTCGTATTCTTCAGCGGAAATGCTCCCTTCCTCTTTGAGCTCCAGTAATCTCGTAAGCATTTCGTGCATATTCTCAATATTTATGGCGGGTTCTTTGGAAGTTGTTGCACCCTTTGATTTCTTTTTACCTTCTGATGGGAGATTTTTTTTTGGTGAAAGCGAAGGTTTATCAGTACCGGAATTCCACTCTTCCTGGGCGGGCTTACTCAGCTTCTTTTCTGCGACTTTTTCCGATTTGATTGCTGACGTCTGGATTTCTTCGTCAGTAAGTTCTTTCACCGTAGATGTTCGATCTCTTTGGCTAACCTTTTCTGCAGGTTTTTTCTCAGCCAGCCTTTTTTCTTCTTTTACGCCCCGTCCTGCCTTCTTCTTTTCTTTTATAGCTTTTTCATCCCTTCCATCAAATGGGGGAGAAAAAATAGAAACACCTATAAATGGTTCTCCGCCAGTATTGAGAAATTTGTGCACAGTTTTACTGGGAATTTGTAAAATAGAGCCGGGTTTTACCAGATATCTTGTACCATCTAAGGTGGCAATGCCACTCCCTTTTTTAACATAGATGACTTCGTCGTGTCGTTTGTGGTAATGAGGACGCAGTTCTCCATTTTCACGGATCTGGATAAGATGCATACTTGAATTTTTGTTCTCACCCACATCGGTAATTTTTACTTCTTCGTTTTCACCGAGTGGGTTTTTATCTGCAACATCTTCAATGTTTTGGACGTTGGAGGAAAAGACGTCAGGAAATTTGGTGGGGTGCTGAAGAGACTCGACAAAATTGACAGGATAATATCTTACTGTTGTACAACCAATAATAAGCGGCGCCAAAAGAGAAAATGAAAACCAGAAAAAAGTTTTAATAATATTCATTGATTTACAATAGCGTATGCGATCTATAGAGCCTTTCTTAAAAAAAGGACATAAAATAATTAAGTTCGGCACAGACAAACAAGTTTGTCCGTGCCACCCTTTAATAATGAAAGTCTAAATATTACATTATCTCCTTTTTGCACAATTCGCAAAAAGTATGAAAGGGTTAAAAATTTACAGAATAATACTATAGACGTGTAATTTTATTAAAGGAGGACTTTTAAAAATACTTTTTTATTAAAACAAAAGATATAGAGTATTGCAAGAGTGTATTTAAAATTGCTTGAATTTTTATCCGGAAAAAATTCAATATATTTTGTTAATAACTTCATTGACAATTTATCAGTTTGTCTCTATTATAAAACCGATGAAGATCAATAAAGAAAGAAGATTATTTCTTAAAAAAACATTACAAGCTGGAAGTGGTATTTGTGCTTCCACAATTATAGGAAAATACCTGATAGATTACGCCTCCCCTCTTGCATGGGGAGAAGATGTACCCTCAATTATTCCACCCACTGTTGTTATTGCAAAAGATGACAGTGTATTTACGGAAACTGGAAATGTAAAAGAGGCTTTAGTTTTGAACCTGCTCCATAAAGCTGTAATGCAATTGACCAATGCATTGTCACCAGAAAAGGCGTGGCAATCCCTTTTTAAGCCTGGCGACGTCGTCGGTATAAAGTTAAACTGTCTGTCAGGCAGAATAATGTCCCCCCATGTTTCGGTTGTGGAATCTATTATACAAGGTTTAAAATCAGCAGGGGTTAAAGACAAAAACATTATTGTTTTTGAGCGGTTCAATCGAGAGCTTGAAACCGCTGGATTTCGCGTCCGTCGCAGGACTGAAGGTATCCAATGTTTTGGTACGGATGAACTTCCGGGTGGAGGGTACGAAAACGAACCACAATTGGCAGGTAGTGTGGGAACATGTTTTAGCAAAATAGTCTCTCGTTTATGTACGGCAATTGTCAATGTCCCTGTTTTAAAGGATCATGATCTGGCAGGCGTCAGCGTTGCAATGAAGAATTTTTTTGGCGTTATTCATAACCCCAACAAATATCATGGGAACAATTGCAATCCCTTTATTGCCGAATTGAATACTCATCCTTACCTTGCTGATAAGGTAAGGCTGATTGTGTGTGATGCTCTTCTGGCACAGTACCATGGAGGGCCTGGTTACAAACCACAATGGACGTGGAATTACAATGGAATTATTGTCGGCAGGGACCCTGTGGCCTTAGATCGGATATGTCATACTATTATCGAAGAAAGGCGGAAAGCGATGAAACTTCCCTCATTAAAACAGGCAAACCGAGAACCCAAATATATCTCTACCGCAGCCACTTTAGGATTGGGCATAGATGACATTTCCAAAATCAATTTGGTTCATACGTAACGTATGCCCTGGCGGAAAAGATCACAAGAGGGGAAATCTGTTGAATAATACTAAATCGTTTGTTATTATTTTGCAATACATTAACGAATTTTTTGTTTACAATAATTTTTGCTTAACTTTTGGGAAAAAATAGATCCTAAATTTTGGTTGAGGTCATGTCATAGTACATGGCTTTTTTTATATAAAGAAGAAAAAACGAGATTCTATAAATATTTAAAGTGCCTCATCATAAGGAAACAAGATGTCATCACCATTTACGGAAGAACAAATAAAACGGTATTCACGGCATATCATCCTCCCAGAGGTGGGTGGAAAGGGACAACAAAAGCTTTTGAACGCAAAGGTGTTTTTGGTGGGTGCCGGAGGGCTTGGCTCTCCAGCTGCTTTTTACCTTGCCGCTGCTGGAATAGGAAAGATCGGTATCGCCGATAGTGATTGTGTGGACCATTCGAATTTACAACGGCAAATACTCCATTCCACCAAAGATGTAGGACGTTCAAAGGCCATCTCTGCCAAGGAAACCCTGGAGGCATTGAATCCTGATATAGAGGTAATCCCTTATACGGAGCGTCTCAATTCAGAAAATATCCTGGAGATTATCAAGGATTACGATGTAATTCTCGATGGGGCTGATAATTTTCCCACACGGTATCTTGTGAACGATGCCTGTGTATTCCTCAAAAAACCACTGTCTCACGGTTCCATCTTCAGATTTGAGGGGCAGGTCACTACCATTGTACCGTTTGATGGACCCTGTTATCGTTGCTTATATGAAACACCGCCTCCGCCAGGTCTGGTGCCTTCATGTCAGGAAGCCGGTGTTTTGGGCGTATTGCCTGGCGTGATTGGTTCAATTCAGGCCACAGAGGTTGTGAAATTGATTCTGGGCAAAGGAGGGATTTTAAAAGGCAAGTTACTCATTTACGATTCCTTAAACATGGATTTTAAAAAGGTTACAATACATAAAAATCCCAATTGTCCGGTATGCAGTGACAAGGCCACGATTAAGGAACTCATTGATTACGAAGAATTTTGTCAGGTTCACAATTAATAGGCAGAAAAAAGGATTTTTATAGTTTACCTTGTAAAAATTTATTTTCCCTATTTTCAGAAGGATAAATTTTAGCAAGATTTTTTACCTCCTCTTCATCCATTCCTTGCGAAGGAGGAAAAAGAGGAATGGTTTATTTGGTTGCGACTGTGCTGCGTTTCAAATAATACTTTATTAAATGCAGGGTGCCGATGGTATGAATTTAAAATGGGATTTGCGACATACAAAGATCGTAATAGTGTTTGTGAGTACGATTCTATGCTTGAACACCCTGACAAGCATCCTCGCTTCTAATAAACTTTGTACTGAGGAAGGCAGCGCAAAGGCAGAGACAGAGGTAAAAAATATATCCGCAAAACAGGCAAAGGAATTAATTGACAAAGAAAAGGATGTGTTCATATTGGATGTGCGGACAAAGGAGGAATACAACGAGGCCCACATCAAGGGCGCTAGTCTCATTCCTATCCGGGAACTTGAACAAAACATCAACAGGATTCCCAAAGATAAGAAGGTGATTGTTCATTGCGCAACGGGGAAAAGAAGTGCCAGGGCATGCGGGATGTTAAAAGATAAAGGATTAAAAGAGTTGTATAATGTAGAAGGGGGTATTACTCAGTGGAAGTCAGAAGGCTATCCCATTGAAAAACCTTAAATATCCATTTCAAAATTCCATCCTCGTAACATGTCAGTACAAGTTGAACACGGACAAACAAGTTTGTCCGTGTCATCCGAAAATACACTTAAATAAAATGAAAATTCCTATACGATTAAATCATTATTTCCCCTTACATAAAATCTCATAAAGGGTATCTAACCATGTATTTTGCGGAATATTCATCCATTTAGGGTTAGAAAAAGACTGCTCCTTTTCACTTCCATCTCTAAATTCTACCTGCATTTCAAGAACACGGTACCTTCGCTGAGAACAATCTATTTCTCGAAAAGTCTTCAATTCTTTTGTTAGAGAAGTTGATGCCTCAGAAGTAGTTGTTTTCTCCCATACCCGAACAATAGTATCGGAGACTTTCGCTGTACTCTCTAAATCATAATAATGCTTTGTACGGTCTTCACCAGTAGCATAATATTTCCATTTCCGCTCGTTGGCATTAATATTAAAAGAAAAGAAAATAATACCCAGGAGTAGATTTAATAAGACAAAATATTTGATTGATGTTTTCATGCAGTATAATGATATATATTCTAAGGTGTTTAATAATAATCTATCAAACAAAAAATATAAAGAAATTTATGATAGACGAATCGAACAAAATACATTATAAGATTGTAGCACATGTTCAATAAAATACAGCATACAATTTTATAAGTTGGATATTACGTGAGAGAAACTCAATGCCAACTTATAAAATGTTGAGTTTCATTGCTCAACCCAATCTATCGAACTTTTAAAAGGATATTTTCCGCAATAGCGACCCCCACCATCGGAGAGCAATTGATTGTTCCGCTCAGTGAGGGGGATTAAAAAGGGAATATCTAAAATTTGAAAATTCCTTAACGTTAAGACAGAGATATGTAAATATGAAAAAGTCATTAACACGTGAAGAGATGCGGGAATTGGACAGGAAGGCCATTGAGGAATATAAGATTCCTGGTATTATCCTCATGGAAAATGCAGGGAGGAATGTGGCAGAAGTGGTCTTGAAGATGATAGACGACCCTTGTCAAACAAGGGTGGCAATTCTGTGTGGTAAAGGGAATAATGGTGGAGATGGGTTTGTTACAGCACGACATCTTCATAATCACGGCATTCTCCTCGATGTCTTTCTCGTTGCAAGGATTTCTGATGTCTTAAAGGATGGAGATGCGGGGACAAACCTGCAAATACTCTTAAAAATGAACGTTTCCATTAGAGAAGTACTTGATACCACAGGAGTAACCAGTGTTTTAAAGGAGCTGGGCAGCTATGACATCATAGTCGATGCATTGTTTGGAACGGGGCTATCCGGAGAGGTACGAGAACCATTTAAAACATTCATCATTGGCGTTAATGATCTCAATAAACCCGTTGTATCTGTGGATATACCTTCAGGGCTTGACTGTGATAATGGCAACATTTTGGGTGTTGCCATTAAAGCTGCAAAAACCATAACATTTGCAGCAAGGAAGAGGGGTTTTTCTCTGGGGAACGGGCCAGCACATACAGGGGAGATAATCGCAACCGAGATCAGTATTCCTAAAGAATTGATATCATAAGATTGAATCTTTTGTAATATTCTTTGGCTAAAGCGAAGCACGTACCAATAAGTTTATACGTGCCATCCTCAAAATTGAAATTCCCGGGTGTATTAAATTAGGCTTTCGGCGACTTGCCCCCCTGTTTCCCACAGTAAATGGGGGGATTATGGGGGGGCGTTGAAATTCCCATACGTTAAATTATGTATCCAACTTCACCGCTACACAATTCTTGCCGGAAACCTTGCAATGGCTCATTAGCCGGTCTATTCTATGTAACAAAGTATCTACGGTATCATCCGGTCGCGCAACCGTCGCACAAACAGAGGCTGTAACACGGATACTCCCAGCCCCAATGGAAAAACTCGATTGCGCTATGAGGACACGAATTTTATTTGCAATCAGGGACAGATGGTCTTCACCAACATTCGTAGCAATGACCATAAATTCCTCACCAGTCCATCGGCCCACCACATCTGATCTTCTCATACTGTTCAATAACGTCTTTGCTACCATCTTCAACACGTTATCCCCTATATCACGGCCATAGACATCGTTTATTCTTTTAAACCCATCGATATCCACGAAAAATACCCCATATGACCAGCCATATCGGTGCATTACACCAAACACAGACCGCAAATTCATCTCTAATCCACGTCTTTTCATTAATCCTGTAAGGGGATCGAGTAAGGCACACTTTTCAAGTTCTCCGGTAGTCTGAGCGAACTTAACCTTCGAAGAATTATCACAAAGTTCCTCGATTGCGCCTACAATCAGCCCATTTGAACTCTTCATGGGTGACGTACGCACTAAAACAGGCATCCGATAGCCATCCTTGTGACGAACATATACCTCCATACTCCGCGAGCGCCCGTCAGTAATTGATTTAACAACCAGGCACTCTTTCCCGCAGACATCTCCACCATCTTCATCTATATACATTAAAACGTCACCTTTGCAACATTGTCCCACCATCTCAGAGTGCTTGTAGCCGGTAAGCGTTTCTGCACTTCTATTCCAGTGTGTGATTATCCTGTCTTGATCAACAGCACATACGCCCCCAGACAAGCCATCTATCAAACTTTTGCATAACTCACCATTGTCCATTAACAGCATCCCCCTAAACTCAAAAAACCGATTACAGTCCAAAATATTTTAGGAGTATTATCGGCTTTTTGTTTGGGAAATTTAGAACATTAAACTGCCTGGACAAAAAATTAACTATTAATATCCAACTTTGTTTTATCAAACCAAGATGGAATCAGATTGCATCTTGGCATGGTAGGAACTCCGCACAAGCGGCCCTGATTCTATATGATTAAATCCCATCCTCTCCCCTTCTGACTTTAATATTTCAAACTCCAACGGGGTATAATAACGCCGGACCGGCAAGGCGTTTCTTTTAGGGCTCAGATACTGTCCTATCGTAAGCAGATCACAACCCGCATTCTTTATATCCATCATGACATCGATTATTTCATTCCATTCCTCACCAAAACCTACCATAATTCCCGATTTTGTTGTCAAAGAGCGGTTTTCCCCTCGTGCATTCTTTAACAGTTCCAGAGAACGTTTATAATCAGCCATAGGCCTTACTTGTGAATAAAGACGGGAAACGGTTTCAATATTGTGGTTTATTATTTCTGGTTTAGCATTAATTACTGTTTCGAGTGCCCCTGATGCTCCCACAAAATCGGGTATCAGGACTTCTATTTTACAATCTTTTGTATACTTTCGAATACTTTTTATTGTTTCAGAGTAAACAGATGCACCACCGTCGGAGAGATCATCTCTTGTTACTGAGGTGATTACCACATATCTTAAGCCCATTTTCTGAACAGCTTCAGCAATTCGGCGAGGTTCTCCCGCATCCACCCCAAAAGGGCTTCCCTTCTTCACAGCACAAAATCCACACCGTCTTGTGCAGGTATCGCCTAGTATCAAAAACGTTGCTGTTCGCTGTTCAAAGCACTCGCCGATATTCGGGCAGATTGCCTCTTCGCATACCGTATGAAGTCGCCTTTCTTGTAAGATGGCCTTTATCTCATTGAAATTTTTACCGGTGGGTAACTTTATCTTTAGCCAATGGGGACGCATGATGTGATTTATAATTTACCACGTATGATTAAAATCAAGATCTGTTATTATGAAATGAAGATTGCAACGAATCATTTATTTCTCCTTACTATATTTTGTACCTCCTCATCCAACCCCTTCCGCCACTCTATATATTTTCTGGGAAACGGCCTGTCTTTCTTCAGCATGTTAAATAAATAATTAATCCTCGACTCCACCATTAATTTTGCAAGTTCTGTGTTATCACGTATGTACTTATCTATCAATTCTAATATTTCGTCTTTGTTGTCGTAAAATTTTTTTATTATATCCACGATATGTGGCAAATCATGAACGACAGTCCTGCTAAAGAAAACTATAATTGAATCTGAAAACGATAAAATATCCTCTTCCTTATCGATGATAAGGCACGCACTGTTATCGATCGCATGCATCTTACCGTCATCAGTAAACAATACATTTTCTAGATGTCTATCACTATTACCAATTACAAAATCAAAGACCTTTAACCGTTCAAAATCTTTTTTCTCTTCATCTGTAAATTTATCAATCTGATAACCGTTTTTCGCATCTTTAATCCATTCCTGAACTGAACCGTCATATCGTATGTTGCCGATCGTATCGTCAATTACCATTGTTGTTGGTACCAACCCGAGTCTTACTATTTTATCGATTTGATAAACAATCGCCTCTCGTATTGCAGTATCAGGATTTTGCGCCGACCAATAATGACGAATGTCGCATTTAAATATTACAGCATTTCCGTCTTTAAATGTTATCTTTTCAGGTCCGCGCGGCCCTCCCATCCATCGGTCGTAATCTACGCGGTCTATTTCCCTGTCTTTTATAGTGCCAAAGATTCCTTTTTTTATACCTTCTTCAAGGATTTTAGCGTGGTCATCTTTTGTATATGTAATTTCTTGTTTAGTCATAAAATAACAATATTTTCTAAGGTGTCGTCTTTAGAATGGTATTGCAACCCCCCCCTTCCTCTTCTTCCTGATAACGGAGGATGTTCCCTCGATATATTTATGTTTTTACATAAGCATTTCCACGGCTAACCCTCCGGATTAAATATCTTCTTTCGACTGATATCATTCGTACTTGAAATATCTCAGAATAGTAATTTGCGAGTTTATGACAAACTTCTTTTACGGTTATTATGCTGCTCAGTGATTTCTGGATAGAGGTAACATTCAACCTCTGGATTCCGCAAGGGGTAATATGATTGAAGGGCGACAAATCGTTGTTTACATTAAGAGAAAATCCATGCATAGTATAACCCAATGCAATACGAACACCAATAAACCCGATCTTTGCCTGGTTAACCCACACCCCTGTGTATTCTTTGTTTCGTTCTGCATCGACACCAAAGTCTGACAAAGTCCTCATCATCACCTCTTCCAGCATCCGCAAGTATTGGTAATAATCGTTCGTGTAGGTGGACATTTTTATGATGGGATAACCCACAACCTGACCAGGCCCGTGATACGTAGCAAGCCCACCACGGTCTGTTTTATAAACAGCAAAACCATTCATTTCATAATAATCCCTGTTCGTTATCAAATTATCGCCCTTGTATCTGCGGCCATAAGTAAAGGTAGGCGGATGTTGAAGCAAGACGAGGCAATCTTCTATCTTTCCTGAAATTCGTGCCTCAAGCAATGCCTTTTGAAGCTCCCATGCCTTTCCATACTCCACCATATCCAATTGGAGGAAAAGATGCTTCTTTCCCATTAAAGAGGAGTCTCCCATCCCTCTAAAATAGCCTTTACTTTCCGAAGAAACGTATCGGCAATGGCGCCATCCATAACCCGATGATCAAATGAAAGGCTGAGATACACCATAGATCGAATTGCAATTGCATCGTCAATAACAACGGGTCTTTTGACAACTGCCCCAACACCGAGTATCGCCACCTGTGGCAGCAATATAACAGGTGTTCCAAACAAGCTGCCGTTAATGCCGTAATTTGTAATTGTAAATGTACCGCCTTGTACGTCTTCCGGTTTTAACTTTTTTGTGCGGGAACGTTCTGCTATATCCTGAATTTCACGTGCTAATTGTATCAAATCTTTCTTATCAGCGTCTTTTATCACGGGAACAATTAAGCCGCCTTCAATGGCTACTGCGATCCCTATATGATAGTAATTTTTTTGTAAAATACCTACTTCACCCC
Source organism: Candidatus Brocadia sp. (assembly GCA_013360945.1). Classification (GTDB taxonomy): domain Bacteria; phylum Planctomycetota; class Brocadiia; order Brocadiales; family Brocadiaceae; genus Brocadia. The sequence continues at coordinate 52,886 of JABWAQ010000013.1, read as the reverse complement.
ATGCAGAGTTTAGCACAGGACATTCCTTCAGGGCACGCACGGTAGCAAGGGTAATAAACGGAAGATATGTAAGGTGTATACCTTGCTTTTTCATGTTCTCCTTATTGAGTTCCCGATATCGTTCAACTTTCGTCAGATCAATCTCAAATACTGTAGTCACGTGTGCCGCAGTTCGTTTGCTCAGCACCATCCTGTCCGCTATAATTTTTCTTTTCGGACTTAAAGGAATGAATGTTTCTTTTTCAATGGGCTTCTTTTCCGCCTCTATGGGTGGCGCTTCAAGAACACCTGGTCTCAAAGAAGCTACATAATCCAAAATATCCTTTTTCGTAACCCGTCCCCCTTCACCAGTGCCCTTTACCGCTTCCAGGTTAACGTTATACTCTTTAGCCAATCTTCGCACCAGCGGTGAATATCTTCTTTCTCCATCTTCAATTACCTCAATTTCTTTTACAGCTTCAACCTTCTTTATAACTTTTGGACTTTCTACAGGTACGCCAATATCTTCCTTCAGTTCTCCTGCTTCAATCTCGGCAATAATTGTTTGCACCGGCAGAGTCTTGCCTTCGGAATGTAAAATTTTTTTCAAAACACCTGTGACGGGCGACGGTACATCCGTATCAATCTTATCCGTACTGATTTCAACGATGGGTTGTTCTTTTTCAACCCGATCACCTTCATGGACAAGCCACTTAAGAATAGTACCTTCTGAAACACTTTCACCCATCTGAGGCATGATAACATTAACAGGCATATCCCACTCTCCTCTTAATACCGCATCAATTTTTCTACTGCCGAAACGACGTCCTTTGTCTGAGGAATAAAGGCTTCTTCCAGCGGAGGGCTGTACGGTACAGGAGTATCAGGCGCAGCGACACGGACAATGGGTGCATCCAAATACTCAAAGCAATTCTCGTTAATCAATGCAGAAACCTCAGCGCCAACACCGCCGGTTTTTGTCTGTTCGTGCAAGACAATGACCTTATTTGTCTTTTTTACTGAGTCAAAAATTGATTTTTTATCCAATGGTAAGATAGTTCTTAAATCAATAATTTCGGTGGAGATTTCTTTTTCTTGTAATGCTTGTGCTGCCTCAAGGGCAGTATGCACCATGGCGCCATAGGTAATGATTGATATATCCTTGCCAACTAAGGCAAGGCGCGCTTTCCCAATCGGCACGATATAATCTTCTTCAGGAACAGGATCTTTAATACGACGGTAAAGATATTTGTGTTCACAATAGATAACCGGGTCGTTATCCCGGATAGCGGATTTAAGCAAACCTTTTGCATCATAGGCTGTGGAAGGGAATACAATCTTGAGCCCGGGTACATTAAAAAAGTATCCCTCGATGCACTGTGAATGAAATGCACCGCCATGGATATTTCCACCGCAGGGTGCCCGGACAACGATTGGCGTAGCCGCCCCCCACCGGTAATGATTCTTTGCGGCGACTGTTGCCAACTGATCGAATGCACAGGTAATAAAATCTGCAAACTGCATTTCCACGATAGGCCGCATACCAACGAGTGCCGCGCCAATTGCAGCGCCGGTAAATCCGGACTCTGATAATGGGGTATCCAGGATACGCCACTCGCCGTACTTCTCTAAAAAACCCTCTGTAGCACGAAATGCGCCTCCATATATCCCGACATCCTCGCCTAAAATAAATACGCTTGGGTCCCTCGTCATCTCCTCATCCATTGCCTGTTTAATCGCCTCAAGATAGGTTATCTCTTTCATATCATTTGTTCCTCCATTACAGGAGTTGCATAAACACCTTTCAGACAATCTCCTGGGTCAGGGTACGGACTTTCTTCGGCAAATGTTTCGGCGTCATCGATCTCTTTTTTTACCCGTGAATCAATGCCATCCAGTTCCTCCTTTTTGGCAACATTGTTTTCCATCAAATATTTTTCCATATGTAAAACAGGGTCTTTTTTCTTCCATTCCTCTAATAATTCCCGTGGAACATATTTTGCGCTGTCATGCTCTGAATGCCCGTGCATCCTCATGGTCTTGCATTCGATAAACGTCGGTCCACCACCATTTCTTGCCACATCATAGGCATCCCTTGCGACGGTAAAAACCTCCACTACGTTGTTCCCATCTACGATTTTGTTGGGCATTCCATAAGCGAGTGCACGTTCTGCAACATTTTTGATGGCCATCTGTAATTTCAATGGTGTTGAATAGGCATATTGATTATTATTACAAAAAAATACGATGGGTAGCTTCCTTACCGCAGCGAGATTCATCGCCTCGTGAAAATCGCCGCGACTCGTCCCGCCATCCCCGGTACATGCAGCAGCAATCCTTTTTTCACCTCGTATTTTAAAGGCGAGGGCGGCGCCAGTCCCCATTGCATAATTATTGGCCAGATGGCTTGGAAAGCCAAAGACACCGAAATTCATATCCCCGACGTGAACATTTCCTTCTTTACCGCCGGTTACACCGGTCTTTTTCCCAAGGTACTGTGCCATGAGACGCTTTGGTGTAATTCCCCGAACCAAAAAACATCCCATATCCCGGAAATAAGGTGCTGCAATATCATTCTTTTCAAGGGCGTAGCCATACCCCACAGAAATTGCCTCTGTACCGTTACTCGTCCATGCCCCTCCCAATATTCTTCCTTGATGATAGAGCGACGAAAACCGATCTTCAATCCTCCGCGTCAATTTCAAATAATAGTATAGCTGTAATAAATCTTCTCGTTTAATATCCATCGTTTAGTCCACCTGAAATTGCAACCTAATTGTTATCGTTTAACTATCCACGATAAAAAATTCAAAATTCAAAATATGTATCAACGTGTAAAAATATTTCTTTTGAATCTTGACTTGTTATTTTACATTTTCACTTCCTATTCGTCTAATATTTCTTCTGTGCCTTTGCGTGCTCTCTGCGGTAAATTATCAGGTATTTACATGCCTCCTGTAATGGCCCGATCGATCTCTGTCTGTGCCTTGAGTTCCATCACGTGGTTGGTCAACTCGTTGATGTGTCCCTTTTCCCACTCTGCCAGGTTTAATAACATCTTGCGGGTAGCAGGTTTTGCCGCTTGCAACGCTGCCCGGTAATAATAATCGTATGACTCCTGTTCCCTCTTAATTGCCTCCATAAGTATTTCCATCATGCTATTAGGCTCTGACGTCCGATTTATCTTCATACTTCCCCCCTTTCTCATTGAAAATAAAACATTGCTCACCCCGTTATTGTTTGCAACGGCCTTAAACTGGTTAACTGATGGTTTTCGATATTCTTATGCTGAATTAATACCTTGAAGATTTCACCCATCCCTTCAGGATGGAAAAGATTTTTTACCTTTAATATCGCTTCAATATCGTTATGTATCGTATTTAATTCATCCAGTATACCCAATGCAATCAAAAAGTGGGATTGCTTTGTGAAACCTGTAACCTTCAATCCCATTGATTCTCCCGCATTCATCAAGCCTGTAAAATTCACATGAGAAGTGACGTCTTGTTCACCCATCCGTTCATAATAATCGTGATTGACATTATGTTTATAATAACATCTCACTGTACCTTCATAATTGCTTTCATCATAGAGTTTATCTGTTGTATTACCGTAATCAACGGTTATGATAAATCCTCTGTTTAATTTATCTGAAACGTGTCTCAGCCATTTTATAGCACACAAATTTACCTCACATGATTGGCCTTCTGTCAGATATATTTGGTTCGTTTCAAGATAATCTCTTAACGCTGGTTCAGACACCTCATCATCTATTTCGTAAAAATTTGCCCCATTATAACCCACATAGGTCTCTTTTAAAACCTTATTTTTTAGTTTTAATCGATGTACAGGGAGGGCATCAACAAACTCATTGGATAAAAAACATCCCTGAATCTGGTCGAAAGAGAATCCATCGTCCGTGTAAGAATGCCACGAAACTTTTCCACCCAAACCTTTCTCCTCTGACAAAAGAGGCGCGGGGTGTGTTTCCTTGTTCCCTGTGAACAGGGTGGAAGGGATGTGTTGAACGACGGCGTGATTAAAATAATTTTTCTTTTCTGCCGTCCCATGTGCTGCGTTCATTTTAGTCGTGATGAGAGAATTAAGAAGTGCTCTTTGCTTCTCTTTTGCAAAGGGGTTCGATTCTACAATAATATATCGAAAATTATCATAAAATTGTGGGTTTTCTTTCTTTACATATTGAATAATGTCATGGCACAACCATCCCCTATTGGCACCCATCTCCACAACCGTAAATGTCCCTCCTCCCAAAATCTGCCACATCTCTTCCAGTTGTTTTGCAAGAAGTTCCCCGAACATCCTGTGGACGGTGGGACTTGTATAGTAATCACCAAATCTCCCCATACGTTCTGCATTCGAATTGTAATAGCCATAAACAGGGTGGTAGAGTACCGTCTGCATATACTCGGCAAAGGTGATCTCCCCTTTTTTGTTTATTTCTTTAATTATGAAATCTCTAAGTAATTGCATAAAGCAGCAGAGCCGCAACCAAAAAAGCTCAACCACAAAGAACACAAAGTTTTACACACAACCAAAAAAGCTCAACCACAAAGAACACAAAGTTTTACACAAAGATCACAAAGAAAACCTTACAGAAAAAAGAAGTTTTTATGGAGTAATACTATAACGCAGCAGAACCGCAATCAAGGCACCCTTAACAAAGAGGGATCAAGTGGGTTGTAAAAAAATTGCAAAAAAGAAAGATTTCACACAGTACTATGAAGTGTAAAACTTACACCTAAACACGGTCAATCAACTCTTGGATATATCCTCTTAAACCCTCCATGCCTGCATAGCGGACGCCCAAGGTCTTTGATTGTGTGTTATCAATGGTATGGATAGGTTGCTTGGGGGTGCCACTGATGTTGGATTCGGAAGCACAGATTTCTTTGGCTATGCGCGCTATACTCATGTTATCTATGTAAAAGTCTACGAGGTTATAAATCTTTCCTGATGCATCTTTATTGCTAATTACTGAATCTACGGACTTGGCTACATCCTCCACATGCACCACCTTTCCCCCTCCGGAAACTTCTACATTTACTCCGTGTTTTACGTCTTTTATGATATTATACCAGGCAGAGTGGGCAAGATGAGGATTGATACCGTAAATGCCTACGGGACGGAAGATGGTGGTATCAAAGGCCTTTGACATAAAATACGAATGACAAAATGCCTCTGCCGAGGCCTTATAGGCGCCATAATTGGAATCAGGCATCAAGGGGTGTAATTCATCCAGTTTGATAGCAGGGAAGATATGCCCATAGACTGCGCAGGAACTGATGAAGACGAATTGCTTGATACCAGCTTGTTTTGAGACATCTAACAATTCTATGCTGCTCAGGAGATTCGCCTCTACAAATCTTTTGATGTCTTTATTTGCGGCTTCATGAAAAGACGCCCCATCCCTTTCATAAGCCATGTGAATAACAATATCAGAGCCCTGCACAAATTTCTTCAGGGTCTCTTTATCCGTCATGTCACCCTGTACAAAGGATATCTTCCTCTCATAATCTTTCAGGTGTAATGTATTGCTGGCACTCCGAATAAGGGCCTGGATCCGGACGTCCCTTGCAAAGAGTTTCTTTGCCACATAATGACCCAGAAAACCTGTTAAACCCGTTACAGCAATTTTCACGGCAGAACTCTCCAAAGTAGTAATAAAAAACCACACGGATGTTACTAAAATAATATACACACGGAAAAATAAATTGCAACTGCTTTATTGTTTGATAACAAAAAAACCTTGGATTGCTGGTATGATATAATTTCCGATATGTGGGCTTAAAGATGAAAGGTTACGCCATGGGATCCTTCTTGGAAGACGGTGATGATACTCTAGCAACAAATCCAAACAACGATACGCCTTATCCTTCTGTGCCAGGGAATAATCTTCTCCCATCAGATTGCCTAGTATTGTAACAAATATATTACGAAACATAATACCTTGACAACTTCTGGCCAGCATGTTGTCGTGTGAACTTCTAATCTGTTGTTGATCTGGTCTTATTGGGGCGGTCAGTCCACGCAACAACTTCTGACCGAAGGATTTGTTCATTGGACATTCGGCGACCAGGAGTAGGGCAGGGCATCGCCCACCAAACATCTTGTTCACATTGTCTATTATTTGGTGAGCGATGCCCTGCCCTACCAGGTTAACCAGATTTACAAAAAATCGGGAATGCACCAGGTAAATACAAGGGATCATCTGAAAAGGTCCGCGCTACAGCCCGTCTTGTAAATTCACTCCCGTGAAAATATCTTTATTTTTTTTCTTGACATGAACATGGCTATATTGTATTTTACCACACACTAACACACTAACACACTAACACACTAACACACTAACACACTAACACACTAACACACTAACACACTAACACACTAACACACTAACACACTAACACACATTATCAATAAAAATACATCACGATAAGGGTAAACCCTGAGTGATCGGGGGGCACAAAGTAACAGGGTCTTTTGCAGGGGCGTATGGCATACGCCCTCTATGATGCAAAAAAGACAGCCTTACTGCCGAAGATGTTTGGGAAAAATCTTTGCAGTAAGGCTTTTTTTGTTTGGCATGATTTCCTGGCATTGCACAGTTTCATGCCCAGACGTGCTATGCAAAACGTCTGGTTCTGTCGATCGACTGAGCGTTCACGACGAAGTCTGCAAGACTGATCCGGCTTAGGGAACGAACAATCCTGGCGTTTATAAGGAATTTCAAATACCCCCCATAATCCCCCCGTTTACGGGTGGAAACAGTGGGGAAAATGGTAGACATTCTATGTCAAGCTCTTTTTTCTTTTCAGAAAAAAAGAGTAAAAAAGTTCTTTAGAAATGAACGATTACAAAGCCATAGCCCAAGGGACATTTCGTGCTTTGAGATTGTGAACATGCACCGTTTCATCATAGGTTGTTCCCCGAGACCAAAGAGCAAAAAGGATTTTGATCCATTTTTTGCCGAGGTTGCGCAGGATGGTAGAATGATTTTGGTTTCTCTGCTTGTGGTAATCGTAGAATGCCCTTGCCCAGCGTGAGTGGTTGATACTGGTAAAAGCCCAATCACGAAATGTCCTTCTGAAGGGTTTTACGCACGCGTAACGCAGAGACACGGTTCTCCATTTTCCGCTTTCCCTGACAACGGGCACACAACCGGAGAGTTTTGCAATTTCCGCAGCGACCTGGAAGCGGTGATGGCCGTCTTTGCTGTTTGGCCCAAGGATTGCGACCAGTTCCGGCGCAAGCCGTTCTCCCACACCCGGTAAACTTTTGACGGGGTTTGATTCGGGAAGATGATCGAGGATATGCTGAATTTCCCGTTCATAACGGGTAATATGTTCTTTGAGATTTTCGAGTTGGCCGAGAAGCATGCCCAGTCGAAGTTTTCCGGAACGAAAGGAAGGTCTTTTTTGTGCAGGCATGCAGGGCGTCGTGATCGGGAAAAGCCTTCAGAAATTCGATGAATATCTGTGAATTCAGAGAAAATATCTCCAGCGCCTTTGGATAGGATTCTTTCGAGCAGGAGATAACCTGGTTGAGGATCCTTGATTTTTCATCAACCGCTTTCCGAAGGTCGCCGCAAAGCCGGTCGAGAAGCCGGTAGTCTTCGGGAAGGGGCATGAGTGGTCGAAACAGGTGTCGGTCGGTTCGCAGGAGATGGCCGAGCGACAGGGCGTCGAGGACGTCTGATTTTGCCTTTGAAAGCATGTGCCGATCCTTGTACCGGTTGACTGCCTTGGGATTGATGGCATAGACGGTATAGCCTTTCCGCAAGAGTTCGTGCAGGAGAAGTCCACGGCTTGTCTCGATGGCGACTAATACGAGGCCGGGTGATGTCTGATAATGTGCGATGTGTGAATGAAGCAGGGCAAATCCGTCGCAGGTGTGGTCAATCCGGAATTGATCGAGCGTCTTTGCTGAGTCATCGGTAATAACAATATCGTGATGATCATCAGCCCAGTCAATGCCAACATAAATCATTTTTTGTTCCATTGCGTGGTCTCCTTCCATGAAAAAGTGTTTGTGGGTGCCCGGAAAGAGCGAGCAATTTCTGTTACCCGTTGATAGCCTTATATGGACTTTTTCAGAACATTCTATCGATCATACGGTTGCAGAAATTAGCAAAGAAAGATGAGTATGGTCTACGGGAGGCCATCGTGTGACAGGGGTGACGAGACTCTATCTTCCCGTGCTCCTTCATGAACAATTTTTCGGGCGGGAAGGATTGGTTAACTCCAGTCGTCCTACGGACTCCTTCCGTTAACCAATCCTTCCCGCAATTCTGTTAACTATTTTAGTTAACTCTTATAATATTTCAATGTATTATAGACACCTTAACATATAAGGGGTGAAATAAGGCGAAATGAATGATACCATGTCACCCCTGCGGGGTTAAACGTAATTGCATGACAATATGCTATAATCATACCATCCCTTCGGGATTGCAGAATCAACACTTTGTTCGCGTGTAGCGATTGTAGGCGAAAGTACGCTGAATAGTTATCTAGTATCTAACAAAAAATATTTTTGCCATTAACTGGATTGCCATGTAATACAAGGCTTACAAGCCAATTTATAGAAGCTCGTACTTTTTTAAAACACAAGAGCAATTGCCTCTGAAATTTTTTACTGACTAACCCGGACTAAATCAAATAAAAAATGATATAGCATTGCGAGCAACACTGAGTTATTGAAACGATGTTGGAGTTCATAAAGAGTATTGATAAACTTTTCCGACTCGTTCGGGTTCGGTGATGGTCTGAAAACATTGTTAAAGAATTTTTCCTCCTGTTTTATTATAATTATGTGACTTCTAACTCCACAAGGTGTTTTTCCATCATTTATACCCAAAAGGCTCAGAAATTGTGATTTGTCAAGTTGATGCATTGTATGCTATTCTATTTGGGTGGCACGGACAAGCATTGCTTGTCCGTGCTTTTGTAAAACTGATGAATGCCTTGTGCTTGCAATAGTTACCGTTGTATTTTCAATTCAATTTCAAAATAGATGATACATAAACAACGTCGCGCAAGTTCAGCATGGACAAACGTAGTTTGTCCATGCCACCCTGTATAAAATCACTATTTGTGATAATTCGTGGCCAAGAGCTTTAATTATTTTATAAGTATACCATTTTGTTGGGGTGATTTTCATGGAAGCATTTTTCCTTGCCTTACTGACGGCCTTTATCTGGGGATTTGTGCCGTTTTTAGAGAAGATTGGCCTCTCATCCGTTGAGCCAACTGCCGCATACCTGGTCAGATGTTCGGGGGTCTTCCTGGGTGTCGTAATTCTTATCGCTTTTACCCCTCAGTTTCCCTCCTTCGGGAAGATGGGAATCAAGGCCATCTTTTTCCTTGTCCTTGCCGGTATTCTGGCGGGGGTTGTGGCACAACTGGTATTTTACAAGGCCCTCAAGACGGGTGAGATATCAAGGATTATCCCCGTTACCTGCTGTTATCCCCTCTTTTCCTTTCTCCTGGGCTGGATCTTTCTGGGTGAGGAGATTACCCTGTCTAAGGCAGCAGGCATGTTGCTTATTTTAGGCGGAATACTGCTCCTCAAGTAAATCTGGCAAAACTGTTTATTCATACGGGTGCTTTTAGAAAACACAATAGTAGTTGCTTGCCATGTCAGAAGGGTAAAAATATGGTAACACTTTAGCTTTTTGAAAAAGGTAGCGCCGATCCCTTGTGGGCGGCATTAGGCGGGGGATAAACCACCCGCGCTACGTCTTTTGTTTTATGTCGATTACGTAAAATGTACGGATTTTTCAAAAAGCTAAAGTGTTAAAAAATATGATGTAAAATACTCCCCGAGAACTGCGTAAATACTGATCATTGTGTTAAGTTAAAATTTCTGCCTTTGGAGTTATCTTCCTGACTATCAGATACTCTTGTTACGTATGGCCAAATTGAACATCAGCTCCCCAGCGGCTTCTTCGGGAAACGGAACCCGTGAGGCAAGTTTTTCCGTCGTTTTTGCATCTAACTTGTATTTTTCCCCCATGACAACTTTAAACCAGCGTTCACGATCCATAACCACTCGATACATTTTCTCGTCCTGGGTTTCTGAAATGAAGGGAAAATATACGTGTATTGGCTTGCCACACTTCTCCACCTTTGCGCCGATCCGATCAACGCGTCCCGTCCTTTGCTCTAATGTGCTCGGATTCCAGCAGAGATCGTGATGAATAACGTAGCGGCAATTGAGGTGCAGATCGACACCCTCAGCCATAACACTGCTCGTGACCAAAACATCCGGGTAAAAAGGCGTATTAAAGGTGAGCATAATTTTCTGACGGGTTTCCTGTTTCGTGGTTCCATTTATTAACCTCACGTTGGGCAGAAGCCGCTCACTTTTCTCTCCCTGCAATTCATCTTCGGTGTATGCTTTTGCTATATCCACACTCATAAAACTTCCTGTTTGTATAGACAGTAAGGCATGTATAAAACCTTTCCTTTCGGCTTCTCCGCAATGATTCTGTAAAAAGTCAAAGAAATGGGTAAGTAATTCCTGAAGCGAAAGACCGCTATTGTCTTTTACGTGAAAAATGACTTCATAATCGATTTCATCTAATTTTGTTTTTTCGAGCGGAAAATACCGAACAAGGAATGTGGGGGTGCGTAAATACCTTCTTATAATATCCAGCATTTCCGTCTCATGTGTGTGTAGTGCGTAATATGACCGAATTATACTTGCAATTCTCTTATCCGTTTCCGACCGTAATTTCGAATCTTGGTCAAAAAATCTCGTCCCAATTTTTTCCAGTCTGTCCATGACCTCGTCAGATGCACACCCAATTTTTTTTGCGCCTAGCTCACGAATCTTGTTGCGCATGGCTTCTGAGATGTATTGCCGTAACACCCTGCCCGTTGCAACATAGTGACAAAAAACCAAGACCTTCTCACCCTGAAGCCATAAATCAATTACTTTGTCGACAGTGGCTTTCACTTTCGGATGTTGCACATAGCATGAGGAATCATTTGGAGGCAATGATTTCTCTAATTGGCGGAGATACCATTCAACGGTTGGATCATTCACTTGGTTGAAAAAGGCCACATCGTCGTCGTCATTATCGGTGGGCTTCACAGTTTGCCGGGTTTTTCTCGTATTCAGGAAGGCTTCATAACTGGATGCCAGTCCCTCTGAGAAAAAGGGTCTGGACTCTGGATTAAGTGCGACCAACCTGGCTGATAGGAGAAATGGCAAAAGTGACGTTCCCGCAATTTTAAGTCCCTCTGTAAGGCATTCGTCGTTTTCACTTATCATCGATTTTCCCACAAAGCACTTGCGTCGTTCAGTCAAACCCTCCTTTAACGGTACATATTTCGGACGTATGTGTCGTACCACCCATTTTTTCAATGATGCCTCAGCGTCTTTCATTCTTTGTTTCGTTTGTCCGTAAGATTTAATCACTAACGATGCTGCCGGTGTCAATCCAACCTGATCAGATCGAACAATAGACCACCATTCATGGACCGATGTCAGCTTTTGTCCATTAACCACAAAATCACCCTCGTTCAAGCGTTCCCAATCATGATCGAGTCTTACAGCAGCCTCCTGAGCCTGGTCGAGTTTAGTCTTCAGGTCGGCCAATTCGCTTTGAAACTGGGCTAACTCGCCAGCCGGAGACGTCGAATCCTTCCATGATATTCCCTGAAATCGCTCAAGGACGGAGCATAATTCATAGTGTCCTAACTGGAACGGCGTTGCGGTGAGAAAAATCATTCGTTCAAACATGCCCGCAAGATGTCCTTTTAGTTTTAGTTCCTCGGCATCATCTTCGGCATCCTTCGATTGAAACAGTGACGCAAGTTTTGTGTTCGGGTTTTTGAGATGATGCGCCTCATCCAGAATTAATAAAGGCAATTGAATGTCTACATTGGCCAGGCATTTTACCCAAATGTCCCGGATTTCATCGTTCAGGATACGGCGTGTATTAAGAATTCTCTCATCAAGGTTTTTTGACTCCCTCTGAGGTATTTCCCTAATTGCATCATAAAGGGATTGAACCTCTATTTCTCTCAGCGCATCCATTACACCCTTTGGTACAGGGTCATCTTTTTCCTCAATACCAAATCGGTTCAGAATACGGAGCCATTTTTCGATGTCTGAGTCCAGCAATTTTTCCCAAAGCTCTTCTCCATAGCGATCATACTTCGTAACCCGCAAAAGTCGGCTAAGCACACGATATAAAGCCCTTTTAAGGCGGTCTGTATCCCAACGGTGATGAAGGGCCCGCTGGATCAGTGCCAACTTGATCCAAACACCGGAGTCATCCGTTAATCCCCGGCTCATTGCGCCATGCGTTAGAAAAACAATGGATTTTCGGTCTTCTTTCTTATCATCAAGAAGTTTCAAAAAGTCAACGCCAGTTTCTGCGCGATCATAATGTATAGACGCGGATAGAGGCGCTGGTAAGCATTTTTCTCTAAACACTTCAAAATCTCGAGGCCACTTTTCTTTCAGTGTTGAGGGAACCATGATAACGACCGGTCTCTTCACTTTGTCGCTCGTGGCAACCGACATGGCTACGGCCAGGGCTACAAACGTCTTACCCATGCCAACCTCATCGGCAAGGATTAATCCCGGTTGATTCTCCAATCGACGTAGTATTTCTTCTGCGGTGCATCTCTGCCGTGAGGCATCATTTTCCGATATACGCCCTTTAACAAATAGATCGATCGTGTCGTTGTAAGGATAGAGATAACTCATTTCAAAGACTCCCGGAATGCCTTCGATACGTAAGCATTCATTAGACCATCCGTTATTTGAATAGATGGTAAAATCGTCTCTTTTATTTCACGAATGATTTTGCGGAATTCTTCCGCGACAACCTCACGCTTCAGGCTACGGGTATCCTCTTTAGGATTAATTCGCCCCAGTTCAAGTACAATTTCAGCTACTAAAAAGACTTTCTCATCCTCCGACTTGCCTTCCCTGATAATGGTCTGGGCCAGGGTAAGAACACCAATAGGCCCCCGAAGCCTCCAGTGTAACGATTCAGCTGTATAGAACGGCTTTTCTTCAAACCGCTCCTTCAACGATCGGAGAGCCCATGATATCTGACGGGTACGCTGAAATAAAAACTTTGTCGTATCTACCTTTTTGTGAGGATCTATGACAACGTCAGGTCTATTGCATTGTTGTTTCTTCTTTAGCCATGCGCCTATAACCTGGTGCAGAGGACGGGCTGACGTAAGAATTGACATCAAGATTTCCAAAGGCAGATCTTTGAGTTCAGGCGGCGGTGGAAGGGCTGAAGCGCTTTCAATATTCACGGGCCACCAGGCTGGATTCTTTGCGCCATCCCACATCACATTAAACCCAGAAGGTGGCAAATCTGATTTCCATGCTAGGCGTTGTTCCAGCGGTTTGCCATCCTCCACCCATTTTCTTTCGTCATACAAGACTTCCTTTCCATCTTCCTGCGATATGGAAAAGCCCTTCGGTAGGTCTTGAGAACTGAAATGGAATCGGACAAACGATACCATATGCTCATCCCGGTCGTAAATGGCATAACCAAATACGAATGGGAGCAGTGTGGGGCATTCTGAGTCCGGCTCGTCTTCATTGGCTTGTCTATCCCATAAGGTATGCTCATCAATTGCCAAATAATCCCTTGATAAAGAGCTTTTTCCGAGCATGTTGACGGCGGCTTTGTTTTGCGTACGAGATGCCATGTAGACAATATTCGCTTCGAAATTGGCAATACGGTCAACACCCGTACCCCGTGTGGTAAAGTTACTTGATCCTATGACGTATAGCGCCCATTCATCATTCTGAAGCCATATCGACTTCATATGCAAAGGCCGGAATGCTTTGATTTCTTTGGTATCAAATAATTCTGTTAACCTGGCAAAACGAATATCGACACTACTTCGCTGATTAGGTGCTGATTTCCGGAGACTTTCCGGGGCGTTTATGATCAGTTGTCTTTTATCTTTGTTATCCTCCGCACGAACATAATAGCAGACACAAGCCGTTCCACGCTGGTTTAAGACCTCCCAGATTCTTTTGGCCGGAATATTCGATGAATCCGGAGGGTCGAAAAATGGACTTGTAATCCACGCATCCTCGGGTGGTCGTGATGATGCTTCATTCCAATAATTTCGGACTTGATCAAAGAGGTCTGGCCTTCCCGGACCTATAAGCAAAGAATAGATTCGAATATCTTTACTACCCCAATATGGTTCAATACGTCCCCAATTTTTGGTGAGTTGCCCGATATTTGTTATAAAATTACGCCACCGGTTGACTTCTGGTTGGTCAGGAGAATTTGTACAACGATCGACCATCTCGCTTAAGAAATCCAGGATGGATTTTAGTACTGCCACTGGAATTTCCGAACCTTCGTGAAAATCCAGTGAACCAAAAATTTCCTGATTCATCCGGTATCCCTGCTCGGTAAGATTGGCCGATCCCACGATCACCCTGATAAGGTTTGACCAGCAAAGAACGGATATTTTTGCGTGCATAATCGCTTTCGGAATTCGGGCCGGTATAATATCCCATCGCAGATTTCGGGCACCCTTGCAATAATGCTGGTCAACAAGTACCGAAATACACTGAACAGAGGCCATCTTCTCTTCCCGTTCAATAAGAAATACTGAGCCGTCGTTGTCGGGGTCGGATTCCAGTTTAAGAAAACGGCTCAGGCAATCCTCCTCAAAAAATACAGGTGAAAAGGTATACGTAGTGGTTACACAGCCGATTGGCTCTCCCGCTTTGGGTGGCGGAGACCAATAGTCAATGAGTTTTGCGTACCCGGTATTATAATTGTTGTTTCTACTCATTCCTGACCCGTTTCAAATCTGTTAAAAATGACCAGACAGCGTTAGTACGATAGGGATGCACATACGAATCATCCATGCGCGCCGGTTCATCCCTCCGGTATAAAGGACGAACGCAGTACGTATTATCATCATATCGGTCTATCCATGGATTTTTACCAAGCGGTAGTTTTTTCTTTTGCATGGTAAAATGATGATCCATGAGTTGCTCAACCCAGGTTCCACAATTTCCGTTGACCGGAAGATGCCCAAATCCGTAAATAAATTCCGACTCATAGCCATAAAGGCGCAACTGATCGCATGCGTTTGTGAAGGCATCCGTTACATTTTTATGAGCCAGATTTACCGCCTCCAGACCAGCGAGTTCCTTAATATTGGTTTTCCCCTGTTTACGGCTCATATGCCAGAGACAATCATCGAATGCGTCTTGAATCAGGCGGGCAAAGTGTTCGTACGACCTGATGCATTCCAAGAGTTCTCTTAGATCAGGAGAAGCTGATTTTAATAATGATGCATGCAGTTTTTTTTCTGTCGTATCTTCTTTTAACCATAATCTGTTTCCTTCATTCGAAATAAGGAAATTGATTATTTGACTTCGGTAAGAAGACGGTTCTTCGCACAGCATAGCAAAAAGAGCCTCGTTTTCTTTGGCTTTTGCACGATAGGGGGCAAACTTTTCCGCAATGGTGCGGTTCAACGACCAGTTCCACTCACGGCTCACCTTACTTTTGTCTAGACCATCCTTCACCGCATTCTTCAAAGCCTGACGAAGACTGGCACCTGGACCTTGTTCCCGTGAGTAGAAACCAGCAAGGTCTTGTTCAGTTTCCCAAATGCGTATAAGACGGTCGCCTGCCTCACCCAGTCTTCCCTGACGGAGGATATCCAGATCTTCGGCCAGTGTGCGATAGACACCGTGAAACCCAAAAACGGAGGGGGCTTTTAGATAGTTTTGGGCGCATAGAGGAACACCCTTTCGCATCGCATCGGTTGCTTTCTCACGCCCAGGAAGTCCCCTGATCTCATCGGTGTTATTCCCAAAATATTTGACAAGCGCCTGCACAACGTACCATTCATACACCTGATAGGGTGGCGTAACCCCATCCTGTGCAACCCGATCGTCGTCATCTTCGGTACAAATAATAGCTCCTGCTGCCATTGCAGTCAAGAAGCGTGGATGTTTCATGCGTTCACGAACGCCCGGTGCAAGCTTTGATCCAAGACGATCAGCAATCAAAGACAATCCCAAAGGATCGAGCGAACCTTCGCTGTCAGCTATTTTATCATATTCGGTTAATAAGGGTGCAAGTAGGGTCATTGCTGTACTGGCTGTATAAATCTTTCATGTTATGACATGACTGGTGTATGGCTAAATTGGCCACGATGTGCATCTATCAGACATCTTTTTGTGCATCTACTCTAATTCCGAAGAATTCGACCACCGCCTATTAATAAGAATGCGTATTTTATCAAGGTGATTTTAGGAAGTAAATGATGCTCCTTAATTTTTATTGTGCCTTATCTTGGAAATATAGCAAAATACCTTGAACTAGACAATGACTAAATTGTCTTGCAAGGGTTGTAAATACGGATAAAATCAAGAAGCTATGCGAAAGATAAAATTTGATTGTCCGAAATGCTTTATAGTATTACTCTATAAAAACTTCTTTTTTCTGTAAGGTTTTCTTTGTGACCTTTGTTTGTGCCGTGAAGTTAAAGAACGCCGAAGTTCTTTAACAAGCTGTAATAAAGATGATACAACAATGGAAGTGCTACCCATTGCGAAGTATCGGCAACGCCGTACAGGCGGGGTTGCCAAACTGCTCTACGCTGCAAAAGCTGTAAAGCTGCTGTGGTGAACGGATAGAGAAAAGGTGGGGAGAACTCATCAGGTGTGACTTTAAGAGATGAATGCAAATGAATCGCTGAAGAAGTAACGAAATCGCAGAAGTTGTCGGGCAAAATCGCATTGTGCAAAGGATGCGGAAACAAGCATAGCGGAGACCTGTTTACTGGCTATGCGCCCACCGTTATACAGGCGACATGACTTAAAGTTGGGCTTTATTATGGAACACGGGATATCCGTTTCAGGGTAACGGCTGCAAAAGGCGTGAAACGGAAGTCGGACTAAGCCATATGAGTGATGAAAGTCCGCGAAGGCGGAAAGGCAGCAGGGATAGACAATGAAAGCTGGGACAAGTTTGACAAGAATGTCGAGGGCAATCTCTATGTAATTTGGAACAGGATGTCCTCAGGAAGTTACCATCCCCAAGCCGTAAGAGAGGTAGAAATACCGAAGAGAGATGGCAAAATGCGTAAATTAGGCATTCCAACACTACGGGACAGGATAGCACAGCAAGTAGTGAAGGACTACATGGAAAAGAGAATAGACAGTCTTTTCCATAAGAATTCTTATGGGTACAGACCACTAAAGAGCGCACATCAGGCTATAGAACAAGTCAGACAGAACTGCTACAGACAGGACTGGGTGATAGATATGGACATAAGCAAGTTCTTTGATGAAATAGACCATGAGCTGATGATAAAAGCAGTAGAGCACGTTATAGAAGAGAAATGGGTGAAGATGTACGTAGAGAGATGGTTACGGATGGAGATGCAAAAGCAAGACGGTACATTGCAACCACGAGCAGGAAAAGGGACGCCACAAGGCGGAGTAATAAGCCCTTTACTTGCAAACCTCTACCTGCATTTTACGCTTGATGTGTGGCTATCCAAGCCGGGTAGGGTAGGCATCGCCTACCATTTTTCGGGCGCATATTGGGTAATTCGTGCGGTTGGTGGAATGAACGAAATGGCCGGGAATGCTTCTGACGTTAAACGGTTTCTTGCAGCCGGGTAGGATAGGCATCGCCTATCATTTAATTCGGATGCACGCGGGAAATTTGTGCGGATGTGGAATGAATGAAATGGATGGAAACGATTTTGACATGGAACGGATTATGGCAATGGTGGGATCATGCTCGCATTACATCACATTGCCGGGTTTGATTTGGCAGGCGATGCCTTGCCCTACATAAAAATTGCATGAACACAGCCTGGTAGGATAGGCATCGCCTACCACGTATTTCTTTATGGGGATAATTTTTCCATTTTATTTAAACAAGTTTTATGGGTGGCACGGACAAACTCTGTTTGTCCGTGCTCGTCTAACTCGTGCGGATGTGGAATGAGTGAAATGGCTGGAACGGTTTGACATGGAACGGATTTTGGCAATGGAGGACCATGCTCGCATTGCATCGTATTGCCGGGTTTGATCTGGCAGGCGATGCCCTGTCCTACAAAAACCATCCTTTTTTTTTGATAATTTCAGAAAAAAAGATTTCGATAAAAAAGGTGAGGGGGCAGGTTTTTATTCTTGCTGTTTGAGTTTGAAAACCCGGCAGATTGGGTTGAACAGAAGAAAAAGGGTGAATGATTATTAGAGAAGAATACACGGTTGCTTTTCCTCGCAAATAAAGGTAATATTTTGGTATTACGTTTGGAAATATGAAAGGGGTTAACCATGCATAAAACAGTTTTTAGAGAAATCAAAATAAAACTTCCATCTGATATTGCAGATACTATTTCAGACCAGGAAATAGTGAATCTGCTCATGGATAAAGCATTCACTACAGCAGAATATTACCATAGTAAATGTAAGAGCTTTGAAGAAAAGTACGGTATGGATTTCAGTGCTTTTAAAAAGAAAATTGAAACAGCTCAGGAAGAGGTTTTCTCGGAATGGGATGATATGCTTGTGTGGGAAGGGTTTGTGCTTTCATATGATGAATGGAAAAAGAAGATTGAGGAATTAAAAAGTTGCAGGGAATCCTTACAGCATTAAAAGAGTCAAATCTGTTTCGCTCTATTGATGTAATTGAGCTTATCGACGAGGATACCATCAAGTTGTTGAAATTAAGGGCAAGAGTAGTGGATGGCACATTTTTATATGTTACAGAACTACATACACCATCGTATCAGAAATATTCTTATCATTGGCAGAAAGAAGGAGGCGAAGTAATAAGCCGATGGGATAATAAACCTCATTGGAAACATATCAAAACATTTCCTCATCACAAACATGAGGGTGATAAAATCTTACCATCACATAGAGCTACAGTTATTGATGTAATACAGGAAATTAAAAGTCGGGTAGGATAGGCATCGCCTACCATGCATTTTGCATGCATGCCGGGAATTTGTACGGATGTGGGAATGAACGAAATGGTTTGGAATGCCTCTGACGTAATAGTTCACCGCAGAGGTCGCGGAGAACGCAGAGAAATAAAGGAAAGTGAGAATTTTTGACACTATCTCTGTTTATACCTCTATCGCATACTCAGCGATCTTAGCGTTCTCTGCGGTGGGCTGAACTGTTACCTTCTGACTGGCATCGAACGGATTATTGCAATGGGAGCATGCTTGCCTTACCTCATATTGCCTTGTTTGATTTGGCAGGCGGTGCCTTGCCCTACATAAAAATTGCATGAATGGAAATATACAAACATGCCTAACTACCGGCGGGTTCGGATACCGGGGATAACCTATTTCTTTACGGTTGTTACCTACAAACGGCGAAAAATCCTGACAATTCCGGAGAGCAGGCAAATTCTGCGTACCATGATTAACGAGGTACGGCAACAATGTCCATTTACGATTTGTGGATGGGTGTTGCTGCCGGAACATATCCATTGTATCTGGACTCTTCCGGAAAATGACGGTGATTATTCCAAGCGCTGGGGGTTGATTAAGGCAGGATTTTCAAAAAAGGCTAAGAATTTGTTTCACCGTGAAGAATGGATGACCGATTCAAAGCGAAAATACCGGGAATCTACAATCTGGCAACGGCGTTTTTGGGAACACATGATTCGTGATGAAGACGATCTCAGGCGACACATGGATTATATGCATTTTAACCCGGTAAAGCATGGATTGGTAAAACGTGTCAAGGATTGGCCGTATTCGACATTTCCCCGGTTTGTGAAAAATGGGTTTTATCCACCAGACTGGGGCGGGGATGGAATCGATGTGATAGATGAAGCGGCTTTTGGCGAATAACCTTTGATTTAGCCGGGTAGGGTAGGCATCGCCTACCATTTTTCGGGCGCATATTGGGAAATTTGTGCGGATGTGGCATAGACGAAATGATTGTGAATGATTTTGGCCTTGAACGGATTATGGCAATGGGAGCATGCTTGCCTTACCTCATATTGCTTGGTTTGACTTACCTCATATTGCTTGGTTTGACTAAGTCGTTCACGAACAAAAGGGTTGCAAACGGTTGAGCGTGCGAAGATGATCCTTTTGTATACAGAAGGCGTATCGGTTTCGGAGATAGCTCGCCAACTTCAGACAAATCGGCCAAAGATTGAACGGTGTATTGACAAAGCACTTCAGCTCGGAGTGATAGCTGCCCTGCAAGATTTGCCAAGAAAAGGAAAACCTCCTTCTTTAACCCAGGAAGCGCGGACATGCGTAGTTTCGTTAGCTTGTCAAAAGCCAAAAGATTTCGGATATTCATATGAACTCTGGACAACAAGATTATTATCGAACCATGTTAAGGCAAACTGTAAAGCCGCCGGGTATCCTTGTCTTAAGAAATTATCGCGGGGAACGGTATCAAAAATTTTAACCAAAAGTAACGTTCGCCCTCATAAGATACAATATTACCTGGAAAAACGAGACCCAGACTTCGATGTCAAAATGGAGCAAGTACTCTATGTCTATAAAGAGGTAGCTATTATTCGCCGTTCAAATCAAAAGGATTGTTTTGTTGCTATACTTTCCTACGATGAGAAACCAGGCATTCAAGCCATAGAGAATACCGCTCCCGATCTACCCCCTGTTCCTGGAGAAAAGCCTTGTTTTTCCAGAGACCATGAATATGTGCAGCATGGGACAGTCAGCTTAATGGCTGGAATTGACCTTTTACATGGAAACATTCATGCCGTCGTGGTTGATCGCCACAGAAGTCGTGAGTTTGTTCAGTTTTTAAAAATGATAGATAAGACTTACCAAGAAAAATCAAAGATTCGTATTATATTAGATAACCATTCTGCTCATATATCAAAAGAAACGAGGGAATATTTATTAAGCATTCCGAATCGTTTTGAATTTGTTTTCACGCCCAAGCATGGATCATGGCTTAATTTAATTGAGTCGTTTTTTGGGAAAATGGCAAGGACAATGCTCAGGGGTATACGGGTCACTTCTAAAAAAGAACTAAAGAAACGTATCATGAAATATATAGAAGAAGTAAATAGCGCGCCTGTTTTTTTTAAATGGAAATACAATTCATATATGGTGCTTTTATGCTTATTTACTCTGGTATAAAAATAAACGTCAGAAAGGATGAGGTTCTCTTAGATGACGGAAGAAAGGTAATGAGGGAGGTCATTGAACACCCGGGTTCAGCCGCTATCATCCCTTTTGTCTCAGAAGATGAAATCTTCCTTATCAAACAATACAGACATGCCGTTAAGGAGACCCTTTACGAAATTCCTGCAGGCACGCTTGATAAGGGTGAAACATTCATAACGTGTGCAGGACGTGAATTGGAAGAAGAAACAGGCTATAAAGCAGGTAAACTTGAACCACTCATAATTCTTTATCCCTCTCCAGGCATCTTAAGTGAGACAATGCATCTTTTTAAGGCAACCAATCTTATAAAAACTCAAACAAATTATCAGGCAGACGAATCAATTAAGGGAATAATACAAGTCAAACTCAGCAAGGCACTCGAGATGGTAAAGAAGGGTGAAATTCGGGACGCTAAAACAGCTTGCAGTATTTTGATGTGCTGGCATGACGTACCGTAATAATGTTTAAGGAATTTCAATCCAAATGCATCGTGCAACATGGGCTTGATACCCCATGGTAAATAGATAGTTGCAAAAGATTAATTTCGTTTTCATAAATCCTCATGTTTTTCTTAATTCGGCGCCCACAACCTTGTCAAGGGTAGAGAGAATAATTTGCTGGGTGCTATCAACCTCTTCGCTTGTCAGCGTCCGGTCCATGGTTTGGAAACAGAGGTTAAATGCTATGCTCTTTTTTCCCATTGGCACCTGTTTACCACGATATACATCAAAATAGTTCACTTCCTTCAGAAAAGGAACTTTTGTTTCTGTGATGCATCTTTCGATAGATGACCACGTTACCTCCTCATTGACAATGATAGCAAGGTCACGGAACACCGGGGGATGCTGTGGCAGGTCTTGATATTTTTTGGAGAAATTTGATTTTTCTATCAATAAATCCAGGTCCAACTCCACGAGACAGGTCGTCGTTTTAAATCCTAACTCTCCGTTAGCTTCTCCAAGATATCCAACAGTCGTACCATCTATTTGGATTTTTGCGGCTCGCTCATCCCAAAACAACCTGTGTTCATTGAAGACCGCCCATTCAACCTTTGAAGTTATGCCAAGATTTAAGAACAAGGATTCAACTATTCCCTTTATACTGAAAAAATCCATATCGGCCAGGACAGACAAGCCGGACTTTTCTTTTGGTAATTTGTTTTCTACAAGGTAAACTTTAGCAATTTCAAAGATATTTACTTGTTCGGTACCATGATCTGCATTATAACGCTTGGTACGTATAAGACTGGGGAGCAGAGATGTCCGTAAACGGCTCTCTTCCTGTCTCAGTGGGTTGGCAATATCAATACTTCCTTCACCTGACCATAGATTCACGGATTGCAAGAGAGAAACATCAACGATGCTAAAGGTTTTGACTTCGTAAAAACCAAGTCCAATGAGAAACTGACGTATAGTATCCTCGACCATCTCATATTTACTCTTTGTGCTGCCACGGACGTTGATAGAAGTCTTTGTTGGAATATTGTTATATCCATAAATCCTGGCCACTTCTTCGATGAGGTCTATCTCGCGATAGACATCGCCTCGAAAGCTTGGCGCCTCGAGATCAATGAAGTCATCGACATCATTAAGGACATTAAATTGCAATTTTTTAAAAATATCAATGACAACATCCCTTCTTATCTCCACCCCCAAAACTCTTTGAAGGCGTCCCATGCGGAGCGTAATTTTTTTTGTTTCACATCTTCCTGATCTTATGTCCATGGCGCCGCTAACAACTTCTCCATCAGCATAATCTTTGATAAGTTTCACGGCCCTCTGAGATGCACGGTCTATACCTTCGGGATCCGTACCTCTTTCAAATCGATATGAAGAATCTGATGCAATGCCTAATGCCCTTGACGTACGTCGTACTTGCCTCGGCTCAAATTGTGCACACTCCAGGAGAATATTCCTGGTCGATTCTGAAACCTCCGTTTCCTTGCCTCCCATGACACCTGCGATGGCAACAGGCCTTTTACTGTCAGCAATGACTAACATGTCATGAAAAAGCGCCCGTCTTGCCCCATTGATGGCAACAATTTCTTCTCCACTTCTGGCCCTTCTCACCACTATTTTTTGATCTGATAACTTGTCCAGATCAAATGCGTGGAGGGGTTGCCCTGTCTCCATCATCACATAATTGGTGATATCTACGATATTGTTTACAGGCCGGAGACCTATGCACTTCAATCTCTTTTGCATCCATTCGGGAGAAGACGCCAAAGCTATATGACGAATTACCCTTGCCGTATAGCGAGGACATAATATGGGTTCTTCAACGGCAATATTTATAAATTTTGATATCTCAGCGTTTGTGCTTACAAATTGTGTTTCCGGGAAAAGCAGATTCCCCCCTACCGCTGCAGCCACTTCACGAGCAACACCAATAATTCCAAGGCAATCCGGACGATTGGAAGTAACTTCTATATCCAGACAAAAATCGTCTTCTATGGATTTAATCCCGGCAACTACCAATCCCACATTCGTTAACCTATCAGCCAGTTCCTCTGGAGATAAGGAAACATAGACATATTCTTTCAGCCAGTTATAGCTAATCTTCATTTACAAATCAAAATTGTGATAGAAAACGTATGTCATTTTCGTAGAAAAGACGAATATCACTGATGCCATGCTTTAGCATGGTAATTCGCTCGACTCCCATTCCAAATGCAAAGCCCGTATACTTTTCTGCATCGTAATGTACAGACTTGAACACATTTGGATCAACCATCCCAGCCCCTAATATTTCTACCCATCCGCTATACGAGCATACGCTGCACCCTTTCCCGCCACAGATAGAACATGAAATATCAACTTCGGCGCTCGGTTCAGTAAAAGGAAAGAAGGATGGCCTAAGACGCATCTGAATATTTTGACCAAAGTAGGTCTTGATAAATTGGTTTAGTACCCCTTTAAGATCTGCAAAACTCACTCCTTCGTCCACTAACAAACCTTCCACCTGGTGAAACATGAAGGAGTGTCTGGCATCAACAGTATCAGGCCGATATACCCTGCCAGGGGCAATAATACGGATAGGGGGTTTTTGCCGTTCCATGATACGAATTTGAACGGTAGACGTTTGGCTTCGTAAAATCACATCGTCTTTGATATAAAAAGTATCAAAATCAGTCCGGGAAGGATGGTCTGGAGGAATATTTAGCGCCTCAAAGTTGTAATACTCTGACTCCACTTCCGGGCCGTAAGCGACATCGAAACCCAATCTGGCGAAGACCTCTGTAACATCGTCAATCGTTTGAGTAAGTGGATGACTTTTTCCTATAAAGGGACGTTTTCCTGGCAAAGTAACATCGAATATTTCAGTCTTAGCTTTTGGAACCGCTTCCGTGGATAATCTTTTTATAAGTTCTTCTATACTATTCGTAATTTCAATCTTGAGGGAATTAACCTGTTGTCCAAATGCAGCACGTTTTTCGGCTGACAGCGTTGGAATAACCTTCATTAAATCATTGATAATGCCCTTCCTTCCCAAATATTTTATCTTGAGTTGTTCTGCTCCTTCCAAGGTGTTGATTGCCTTAGTATCGCTTTGCAGGTTTTTTTTAGCACCTTCTAATTTTTCTAACATGCAAATGAGTTTCTAAAAAAGTATAAAAAATGCAGGCACGTTCCTTCCTGGTCTATTACCAGAAAAGGACGTGCCTTAAATATCAGGAAGATAACATCACGTAAAACGGTAGACAGCTGAGTAATTTGCTTATACAGAGGGAGCGAAAGCCCTACCGGTTATGTGCAGGGTTTCTAGGTAAGCACCTTTACCTGTTCAACTAATTTATCAAAAGCGGGTTTATCATTAACAGCCATCTCCGCTAACATTTTTCTATTCAAATCAACTTTAGCCGTGATTAACCCACGAATAAAACGGCTGTAAGAGATACCGCGCTCTCTTGCGGCTGCGTTAATTCTGGAAATCCACAATTCCCTAAATTTTCTTTTACGTGCCTTCCGATCCCGAAACGAAAAAACCATGGCGCGGATATACGTCTCCATGGCCTTGCGATATAAATTACCTCTTCCACCCCAGTAACCTTCGGTCTTGTTTAATAATTTTTTTCTAGACCTTTTTCTTGCACAACCTTTTGTTGCTCTTGGCATGTTACAACTCTTTCATTAAAAAAAATTACAATTTATGCTAGGCCCCTTGCAGTGCCCTTTTCATGATCTTGTTGAAGGCGGGCGAGACCCCTGTTTTTTTTCTCAGATGCTCTCTTCGTCTTCCCGATTTCCCAGACAGCAGATGGCCCTTCCCAGCCTTTGGCCTCTTAACCTTACCTTTTGCCGTGATTTTTATTCTTTTTTTAAGCCCTTTATGGGTTTTCAGTTTTGGCATTTATAAGACCTCCATTTTTAACTAATAAATATCCTGGATTCTTCGTTTTGATAAGAATAACATTATTCATCAAAAAAAACGAAACAATTGAAAAATCTTAATCTTGTAATTTCTAACATAAATTTAAGTTTTATGTTTACTTGGGAGACAAAATTATTCCCATCCTTCGGTCATCAGATATTTTGTCTTTTTCCACTTTGGCTATATCTTCTAATGCATCGGCGATTTGTTTCAAAATGCTGTTGCCTAATTCCGTATGAGCGCGTTCCCGTCCTTTAAACATCATATTGATGAGAACACGGTCTTTATTTTCTAAAAATTTTCTCGCCTGACGTATCTTCGTTTGAATATCATGCTCACCGGTCTTTGGCCTTAGCCTTAATTCTTTTAATTGAACCACATGTTGTTTCTGATGCAGTTTTTTCTTTTGTTTATATTTAAACTTGCCATAATTCATAATCCGGCACACCGGCGGAGTTGCGTCAGGCGCCACCTCCACAAGGTCTGACTCCACCGCTTTTGCCTTTGCAATTGCGTCCTCTTTGCTGATTACTCCGACCTGCACGCCGTTTTCATCTATCAATCGTACTGTAGAGGAACGGATCCGTTCGTTAATCCTCAATTCTTGTGAAATGTATATTCTCCTCCTAAAAAGTAAAGATTTATCTTTTTTCTCTAACGTCAGACTCTGCCTTTTTTATAAAGGCTTCAACCAACATTTCCCCTTCATTTCCCTTTTTCCTGCTCCTAACAGCAACGGTGCCACCTTCCACCTCCTTGTCGCCAACGACCAGTAAATAAGGAATTTTCTCCAGAGTACCTTCCCGTATCTTGTAATTAAATTTAGCGTTGCTCGTATCACATTCCACCCTAAAATTCTTTGCGAGCAACTGAGCTTGTATTTTTTTTGCATAATCAATATGTGCATCCGTAATGGGTAGTACCCTCATTTGAACTGGTGCAATCCACAATGGGAAATCGCCGGCATAATGTTCTATTAAGCATCCTACAAATCGTTCCATAGCTCCCAGTACCGTACGATGAACCATTACTACCCGATGATGAAAACCGTCAGAACCAACATAGTTGACATCGAATCTCTCCGGGAGATTAAAGTCTACCTGGATAGTAGGTCCTTGCCATCCGCGCCCTATAGCATCCTTGACCTTAATATCAATTGCCGGACCATAAAACTTTGCCTCCCCTTCCATTCGTGTATATTTTAGTCCTTTTTTATCGAGGGCTATTTTTAAGGAATTTTCAGCATGCTCCCACACATCGTCCCGGCCTATGTATTTTTCTTTTTCGCCTTTACCCCGCACGCTTAATTCTATCTCGTATTCGTTGAATCCAAAACTTGACAGCATAAACTGCGCCAGTTCAAGCACTCCCAGGATTTCATCTTCTAATTGATCCGGTGTACAGAATATATGCGCATCGTCCTGCGTAAATCCGCGTACACGCAATAATCCATGTAAGACACCCGAACGCTCGTATCGATACACCGTTCCCAGTTCTCCCCAACGCAGAGGCAGATCGCGGTAACTGTGCAGCTTAGTTTTATACATAAGCACAGCAAAAGGGCAATTCATTGGCTTTAAGATATATTCTTGCCCGTCTACGTCGATCGGCGAATACATGCTTTCACGGTAAAAATTCCAATGGCCGCTTGTCTTCCATAAATTGATTTTTGCAATATGAGGACTATAAAGAATCTCGTATCCTCTTCTAAAATGCTCTTCCCTCCAAAAATTCTCAATAATATTACGCATCCTCGCCCCTTTTGGATGCCAAAAGGTTAAACCAGGCCCTCCTTCTTCGTGGAAGCTGAAAAGGTCCAAATCTTTCCCGATTTTCCGATGATCACGCTTTTCCGCCTCTTCTAAAAACTTTAAATATTTGTTAAGGTCAGTTTGTGTAAAGAAGGCCGTCCCATAAATACGCTGCAGCATGGGATTAGTTTCTTTCCCGCGCCAGTAGGCACCAGCCACACTAAGGAGTTTGAATGCCCTGACTTTGCTTGTCCTTTGAATATGAGGGCCACGGCATAAGTCCACAAAATCTCCTTGCGTGTAAAAGGATACCGTATCATCTTCAATATCCTTAATAAGTTCTATCTTAAAAGGTTGAGTAATGGCTTCCATCTTCTGTATGGCTACATCGCGAGGAAATTCCATTCTTTTAAAGATAATGTCCTCACGAATAATCTTCTCCATTTCTTCTTCAATCTTCCTGAGATCGTCTTCAGATAAGCTGTGATGGAGATCGAAATCATAATAAAACCCATTTTCAATGGTAGGACCTATACCGAGTTTTACACCGGGGAAGAGTCGACAGACTGCCTGTGCCATAATGTGGGCTGTACTGTGTCGAAGAATTTCTAAACCTTCCTCTGTATCCTCGGTAATTACAGTTAAAGAAATGTCCTCTTTGATAGGATAACTAAGGTCTACGAGTATACCGCCAGCCTTTCCTGCTAATGCCCTTTCACCCAAACGGCTACCTATGTTGCTCGCTACTTCTCCAATAGTTGTATTGTCTTTGTACTCCTTTTTCGTTCCATCAGGTAATGTAATCTTAATCATGATAATAAAACTTGTTTGCTGCTCCTCGTCTTAACTCAATAAGGTAGGGGCAGGTTTCAAACCTGCCCCTACACAGCAGGTAATACGTTGTTTTTGTTGAAATATTTCAAAAAAACAAAATTGTTACAAAATAAGATTCTTTGCTTCCTTTTAATATCCCGAGGTACCGAGGCAACTAATAATTAATATTGGAATTTCTAAAGAAGTGCTTAATTAATCTATGGTGGGCGATACTGGGCTCGAACCAGTGACCTCTTGCTTGTCGAGCAAGCGCTCTAGCCAACTGAGCTAATCGCCCTAAGTATTTTTATCGCTAAGGTGATTCGCAACCTTCCTCCGAAATCTTTAAGAATATCATACTTAGGTGGAATTATGGTATCAAATAAGTTTTTTTTTGTCAAGCAAAAACGGTTTTAAAATTTGATCAAAATTTTTTAAAAATACATTTAAAAATAATTTATACTTTGTTATCATTGGTTTACTATCATTAGCATGCTAAAATTTGCATGCTAAATTCAAAATCGATGAAGGACTAATTTATTAAGACGAACAAAATTACT
Source organism: Candidatus Brocadia sp. (assembly GCA_013360945.1). GTDB lineage: Bacteria > Planctomycetota > Brocadiia > Brocadiales > Brocadiaceae > Brocadia. Next base: position 24,230 of record JABWAQ010000013.1, on the reverse strand, counting down.
CTCCGTGTCTATACTAATAGATAAAATTAATGAGTTAAAGAAAAAGAGGAATGCCGTAATCCTTGCGCATAATTATCAAAGGGGAGATGTGCAGGATGTTGCAGATTTTGCGGGAGATTCATTAGGTCTTTCTCAGCAGGCGGCAAAGACGAAAGCTGATATAATTGTATTCTGCGGTGTACACTTTATGGCAGAGACGGCTTCCATACTCTGTCCTGATAAACTGGTACTACTACCTGACGAGCATGCGGGTTGTCCAATGGCGAACATGATAACCCTGAGAGAACTTAAGATAAAGAAAAAAGAACATCCTCACGCAAAAGTGGTTTGTTATGTAAACAGCACAGCAGCGATAAAGGCAGAGAGCGACATATGTTGCACTTCCTCTAATGCAGCGAAAATTGTGTCCTCAATTCCCAAAGATCAGGAAATCCTCTTTATACCAGACAAGAGTCTCGGAGGCTATATATCCTCTAAACTGAATCGGCCTATGATACTATGGGAAGGATTCTGCCCTACCCATCATAGGATATTGGCAGAACATATTATTAAACTGAAGCGAGAATATCCTGATGCAAAGGTAGTTGTCCACCCCGAATGTACACCAGACGTGATTGCATTGGCTGATCATGTTGCCAGTACTACAGGCATTGCTAAATATTGTAATGATACGAATACGAAAGAATTTATCATTGGCACTGAGACAGGCATTTTACACCGTTTAAAAAAAGAGAATCCGCAAAAAACTTTTTATGCTATTACACACCTTGCCGATTGTTCTAATATGAAACTTATTAGTCTGGAAAAGGTGTTGTGGTCTTTGGAAGATCTCGTTTACCAAATAAAAGTACCCGATGACATTGCAGTAAAGGCACGGGTAGCTATCCAAAAAATGCTTGATTTGTCGTAATGATTCACCACAAGACGCAAAGGTCACAAAGAAATGTCTATGGAAACTGAAGAAAAACTGAAAAAATTAAGAGACACCATAAAAACATTAGAAAGTGTTGTGGTGGCCTTTTCTGGGGGAGTAGATAGCTCCCTCGTGGCAAAGGTATGTTACGATGTATTAGGGGATAAAGCAATGGCCGTTACAGCACGGTCAGAGACTTACCCCACGTATGAATATGAAGATGCCAGAAAGATCGCTGAAGAAATAGGCATTTCCCATATGACCATCGATACCAGCGAACTTAGTATCAAGGGGTTTGCTCAAAACCCCCCCAACCGGTGTTATTTCTGCAAGTCGGAATTATTTGGGAAGCTCAGGGAAATTGCAAAAGAAAGAGGTTACAAAAACGTTGCGGATGGTGCAAATCTGGATGATGCCGGGGAGTACAGGCCAGGACTCGATGCAGCAAAAGAACTCGATGTGCGCAGCCCGTTAAAAGAAAGCGGATTAAGAAAGCCCGACATACGTGAGATTGCAAAATACCTCAAACTCTCCAACTGGGATAAACCCCCCTATGCATGCATGTCTTCCCGGTTTCCATACGGTGACTCTATTACCGAAGAGAAATTGGCTATCGTTGCCGCAGCGGAAAATTATCTGAGGGGTATCGGACTGAAACAATTCCGTGTCAGGCACCACGACACCATTGCACGTATTGAGATATTGCCGGAAGAAATACCGGCACTCTTGCAGAACGGCAAACGCAAAGAGATTGTCAGGAGATTTAAGGAGATCGGTTATAAATACGTAACAATCGACATGGAAGGATACCGAAGTGGGAGCATGAATGAAGTGCTTTTACAACAAAAATAGAAAAGGGTAATATTCAAAAAAGAACATTACCCTTTTCGTAGTACTAAAAGTAAAACTATATTATTGCAATATCACGGTGTCTGTTCCCACTGCACTAGCTGTACGAGTACCCGCAGGATTTTTCCATATATTATCATAGCTGGTCCCGTAATAACCACATGTCGCAGTGCCTTTCCATTCAACATGTCCGTCAATGAAGAGGACATTTTGTCCTTTATGTTTGTGGTTGGCTGAAAGCCATGTGCCTGCAGTGTCAGTTCCTAATCTGTCTGCGACAATAACCACGCCAGGGTCATCATTTGCTGTATGATTATCATCATAACCATAACTGCATGTGTTTTCCGTGAAAGAGGAATTAGTTGTTGTTAAAGTTAAAACGTTTAATTCAGAAACATCACTATCACTCGGGCATCTGAAAACTTTTCTATCAGTAATATACGCATCAAAAAGCTTTCCGAGCGATTCTAATTCACCCTGTGGAGTGGTGGTGCTCGCTGTTGTGGGAAATGCTTCATTGTTATCATTGGCATACATATTAAGAGCCAAACCGATCTGTTTCAGGTTAGAGGCACATTGTGTCCGGCGAGCCGATTCACGCGCTTTTCCCAAAACGGGTAACAGGATACCGGCGAGGATACCAATAATAGCGACTACAACCAGTAATTCTATTAATGTAAAACCCGTACTTCTCTTTTTTCCCTTCATAACTAAATCCTCCTTAAAATTGTTGACATTTCTCTCTCACAATTTTATAAGCTACTTTAATTTGATATTTTTTCCCGATTACCTCCTTTTGGGCAATACTGTTTACAATTTTATTGGTTTACGGTTCTTTTGTAAAACACAAAAAATGAAATTATGGTAATAAACCGCTCTAAGTGAATTTTCAAAGATGGATCAATTTTGGATAAGGTTAACAGAATCGGAGTCTGTACACAATACTGAGATTTGGCTAGATTTGGCTCAAGATAAAACTCTTGCTGAAATCTTAAAGTCAAAATATTCATTATGTTACATATCGGAACAATTTAAAAATAGTTTAGAAGAAAACTAACTATGATTATTCACCACGAAGACATAAACATATTGAAGTAGATGAAATAATTGTAATCAGACTAAATATAAAAAATTTTAATGATTTTGGTTTACAAAGCCCTTACGTTTTCCCTTGCTGCCGGGGACGAGAATAGATTTGGTTAAGATAAACACTTGCCAGAACAAACAAAAAGCTGTAAGATAAACCATTATGAAAGAAGCGATGTTTTTTAAAAGGCTTGAAGACACAAGGGTGAAATGTTACCTTTGCCGCCATCGCTGTGTCATTGATGACGGTAAAAAAGGTATTTGCCGCGTCAGGGAAAATCATGGCGGCACACTTTACTCCCTCGTTTATAGAAAACTCGTTTCCGAAAATATCGACCCTATTGAAAAGAAACCTCTGTATCACTTTTATCCTGGTACGACATCATTTTCTGTTGCAACGATGGGATGTAACTTCAAATGCCTGAGTTGTCAAAACTACGAGATATCACAACTGTCAAATGATCCTGACCAGATTGCAGGCAGAGATGTAGCACCGGAGAAGATCGTTGAGGAAGCATTGAATTATCGATGCAAAAGTATTGCTTATACTTATACGGAACCGACCATTTTTTTTGAATATGCATATGAGATTGCAAAATTAGCCTGTCAAAAGTCTATCAAGAACATATTTGTAACGAATGGATACATAACACGCGATGCCCTGATGACAATAAAACCCTATCTTCACGCTGCAAATGTGGATTTAAAAAGCTTTTCGAACGAAACTTACAAAAAACTATGCGGTGCTCGTCTGGATGAAGTACTCGATTGCATCCGTTCTTACAAAGAGATGGGTATCTGGATAGAAATTACCACCTTAATTATCCCAGAAATTAACGATTCAGAATCTGAGTTGAGGCAGATTGCAGAATTTATCAAGGATGTCGGCCCTGAAATCCCCTGGCATGTAAGTCGCTTTTATCCGAATTACCGGCTCATTGAAAAACCGCCAACTCCTTTGAACACACTGAGAATGGCCCGTGAAATAGGCAAGGAAGCGGGTTTGCGCTATGTTTATGAAGGCAACGTGCCTGGGGAAGGCGGCGAAAACACCTACTGCTATAAATGCAATAAAATCCTTATCAAAAGATATGGATATCAAATTATTGAAAATAACGTCGTCAATTCGAGATGCCCATCGTGCAACGCAACCATTGATGGTATTGGTGTTTAGACACAAAAATAAATAGGAGATTGTATGATTGTATTAAAGAAGATACTCTGCCCTGTGGATCATTCTGAATGTTCATATCTTGCCTTAAAGTATGCTATCTCTCTGGCATTAAAGGATGAGGCTAAATTATACCTCATGCATGTGATAGATACTCGCTTATATGATACGGAAATATACAAATTCAGCCCATATAAGCTTGACGAGATTGATGTATCCAAAATCCGTACCAATTTGATGGAAAGCCTGCCAGAAGGTACGACAGATGTTTTGGAGGTTGAAACAATCGTCGTAAAGGGAGTGCCCTTTCATGAGATTATTAATGCGGCAACGGAAATTGGCGCGGATATTATAGTGCTTGGCACACACGGTAGGACTGGACTTTCACACGTCGTAATGGGCAGTGTGGCGGAAAAGGTTGTTCGTAAAGCCACCTGTCCGGTACTTACGGTTAGAACGCCTCCATCCTCTTCTTAGTGCAAAATAAATTTATTCTTGGTTGTTAGTTTACATAAAATAAGCCGTTACGGTGTAACGAGTACACCGCAACGGCTCTTTACAAAGGGGGTTCTTGGGAGAAATCAACCTTTGTTTATATTTATCGCACTGAATATTTACCCATGTGCCTGTCATGTAATTCGCCGATTTTCGACTTATTCCAGTTGGATACCCGGCTGTAGTACCCTACAATTCTGGTGACTCCATAGAGATGTGTGGTGATTCCCGTCTCAAGGGCATGGATAACGGATTCTAAATCCTGCCGAATCACAGAGTCAACATCTATGGTAAATGCACATTCTAATTTATGATTAATAATCTTTAAACAATCCTCTTGCGCTGTATCCCCAGGAAGATTACCATCTATCTCTAAAAATTCATGCCCTTCAATTGCCGCATCAAAGACATTCAATCTTTCTTCAATAAACAACCGTACTTCTTCTTCGCTCCTAATCCTGCCCCTTACTAAAGGACTTTCCAGCATTGCTGTTGTCATGCTTCAATATCTCCTTATGTTTATGTTATGTATTTACTAATCTTTCTGATCTTAACTATACTGACCTCTTTGATAGATGTTCACCAGCTTAGCGCTATAATCCTACAAATAATCTAAATCTTGCCATCGTTAAAATTATATTTTTTTGATCACCTCCTTTTCTCTTAAAGACCGACATACTACTATTACTATATGTTGTATATCAAACCAGTCGTATATTTATCACAAAGATAATATTTTGTCAAGAGAAAATACAATATTTTGTATATATTTTTACAATAGGTACAACATGTTGATATTTAACTATTTTGTTTATGGACATTTACGATTTCTGTGACTGTCCATAATAAATCAATCTGTTGTATGTATGAAATATTATGAATTTAACAAATTCTTATTGAAAGACATGCATGTACGTAGTAGAATCCAATGTTGTGAAAAGAGCAGCCATTTTTGACATTGACGGAACAATACTCAGGAATATCTCCTCAGAAAGGGTTTTCTTCCGCTATCTTATTGAAAAAGGGATTGTTACATCAGAAGATTTACTGCGATTTGCAACGGTATTTTTGAATAACTTTATGCGTTTTAAAGGGTTATATGTTCGAAGAAATAAATATTATCTGAAAAATAAGGCATACGAAAAAATCGTTTCGGATGTAAACGAATGTTTTAAAAAGAGAATTTCTCCCCATATCTCAGTAACTGCTTTGGAAGAAATACATATGCTAAAAGACAAAGGGCATATGATTATACTGTTATCCGGAACGTTGAGTCCTTTCGTGGAGTGTTTCAAGAAATATTGTGATGCCGACATAGGTATAGGGACCAACCTTGCCATTGACGACGAAGGCATAATTACCGGCGAGATAAACGGTATACATTCCTACAGTGGCGGAAAAGCAAAGGTTGTAAATCGCCTTGTTACGGAATACAACATTGACCTTTCGTCTTCTTATGCCTATGCCAATCAATATGTAGATGTAAAATTTATGCGCATGGTGGGCCACCCCATCGCTGTAAATGCAAGCCCTTTGCTTCGATTATATGCAAAGATGAATCGGTGGAAAATCGTGGAATTTTAAGGGGAAGATATGGATATTTATGAAATCATAAAGAAAAGGCGGAGTGTCCGTTCGTATAAATCAGAACCAATTGAAGAAGAAAAGTTGAATCGTATAATGGGTGCAGCGCTGTCTGCCCCCAGCGCTGCCAACAGACAACCCATTTATTTTGTAGTTATCAAGGATGAAAAAATAAAGCGCCAATTAAAAAATGCTTATAACGGAGAATGGTTTTATACAGCCCCGATAATCATCTGTGCCTGTAGTATCCCAGAAAAGGCATGGAAACGAAGCGACGGGAAAAACTATGCGGATATTGACGCCACAATCGCCATGGATCATCTCATCCTTGCAGCCACGGCTGAAGGATTGGCTACCTGTTGGATTGCCGCTTTTAAAGCACCCCTCATAAAATCTATTTTAAACCTGCCGCCAGGAATTGAGCCTGTAGCATTAACACCGGTCGGATATCCGTTGAATATTCCGGAACCTACGTATCGCAAACCCGCAGAAGAAATTGTTCAAACCATCTAACGCGTAACGGGTGTCCTTAATCGCTCCCGTAACTCTTCGGCATTTTTAATGACCTTTTCATGAAGTTCTTTTTTCGGTAACTGCTCTAAAGGATCCAAATGATACGTGAGATAATGTTCATCCTTCAGCTTTATGGGTATCACTAATTCAGAAAAAAAATCCAGAGGTAAAATTTGATAGAAAGGTGGTTTGATCTTTTCGTAGACAATCTTTCTTTCATAGAGGAGTCTGCCCTCTGCATCCAATTTTTCTAACGTAATCTTTCGCGTTCCATAGTAGGTAAACGTAGTCGTTACAGGCGTTTCACCAATCGGTTCGCCGTCCAAATAGACCAAGGCGCCAGGAGGTTCTGAATCAATAGTAAGAGATCGTAGTACGCATCCGCAAAGCGAAGCACAATAAAACAAACACAACGCGACTGTTGTAACGATCGGTTTTAAAAATTGCCGGTGCATTTTTACCCTTATCGAATATTCAGAGAAACTGCCGAAAGGTCAATGATCTCTGCGCGGCATGTTTCAAGGTCTAGCACTGCGACAGTACTCCTGCCATGTAACCACGCACCACACTCACCAGGATTGATATACAGAGGACTCCCCTCTTTTACCGCCGGGATATGGGTATGGGCGCTGATAATGACATCAGTATTTATCTTTGACCTTTTTGAAAGACTCTCCAGCATATGGGTAACAATAATATGTTTACCGCCTAAAAGGAGATCATAGGGCGGATCATGGATATTTTTGCAGACAAGGTGCAATCCTTTCCTTTCGCCGTCATTATTCCCAAACACCCCTACAAACTTTGCCTTCAGGTTCATTAATTCTTTTAGGGAGAAAGGGGCAATATAGTCCCCTGCGTGGATAACGTACTTTAAATCTTGTGTATTAAAAAAACAAACGGCCTTTTGAATCGCCGTAATATTGTCGTGGGTATCAGCGAGGATTCCGATCTTCATTGAAACAGCACCGATGCGGTTGTTTAGATATTCTCCATTTGGAATAATTTAATTTTAGCAGTGCTGTACATCTGCAAGATACATGGCGGAGAGGCCGGGATTCGAACCCGGGGTAGGGATTTTGCCCCTACAACGGTTTAGCAAACCGTCGCTTTCAGCCGCTCAGCCACCTCTCCGTTATTTTGGCTTTTGTGTGAAAATGTTTTCAAAATAAAACAACCACGAACAACCCAAAGGATAAGGATATTCGTGGTTTTATATATTTTTTTTAACCATGCCCTACGCAACAAAATAGGAGTGTCATAAACCACATAACGCAGCAAAACCACAACCAGGCCCTCTTAACTAAGGAGGATCAGGGGGGTTATAAAAAACATGCAAAAAAAAGATTTCACGCAGTAATATTACAATATATCTGGCGGAGGGAGTAGGATTCGAACCCACGGGAGACTTTCGCCTCCAGCAGTTTTCAAGACTGCCGCCATAGTCCACTCGGCCATCCCTCCCCGCATTCCTGAACCTGTCAGGAAACGCTTCAAAATGCATCTTCTGTTTTGCAAACTTCTTCCAAGACCTTTTTAGCCACGAATATTGGCGTGTTCCGTTGCATAGCCAGCGCTATAGCATCACTAGGTCTGGAATCAATTTCCACATTTGAACTGTTCTGCTGTAATATGATCTTTGCGTAAAAAGTATTATTCCTCAGATCACTGATAACAATTCTTACAATTCCTGCATTCAAACCTTCGATAACGTTGCAAATCAGGTCATGCGTTAAAGGACGCGGGGTAGTAATCCCTTTTACTGCCCGATCAATTGCCCATGCCTCGTGGAGACCAATAACAATCGGAAAACTTCGCTGTCCTTCCCTTTCCTTCAGGACAATAATCTGATGATCGCTTGTCTCCGTAATTATGATCTTTGAGAGTTCCATAGGAACCATACACCATCTCCTTCATTCAAGCGACAACCCTGTAAGTGCGACAAATGGTATGTTGTTGTGCGCATGGACAAACTAACCGAAATTGTAGCACATCAACACCCATTGTCAAATGTTTTTTGATTTAAAACTGTTTTCCGGGTTTTTGGGATTTTACGCTTTTGAAACTTTATTGACACCCCTCAGATTGACTGCTATACTAGCCTTACGCCTTTATCAGCAGGAACGAAGTATTTGCTGGTTTGGGTACGAACGCATGCATGCCGATGACAGCAAATGCTTCGTTTTTAAACTGCGCGGTAAAACATCGTTAATGTTTGAATTATTCAAAGGGCTCAATTATCACGATTATCGGTGATTTCTTCTTATTGCCGGGGATTCAGGCTCCTTTCAACAATATGTTTATAGCAAAACAATCGTGTGAATGAAGTCGTATTCCCATCGTTCAAAGAACCTGGCCAATAGTTTTTTATTTATCCTGCCCCTGTTGGTTTTGTATGAAGTGGGGATTGCAATAGAGGGTTCGAATGTTAAAAATACTGCTGATGTTATTGTTAAGACCCCTCTGGTTTTATTTGGTAAAAACGGTTCTTTGATATTTAATTCACTGGTCATTGCTTGTTTGTTTGCATCCGTATTTTATATAGAAAGGAAATATCGGTTTAGTCCTCTGATTTTTATCCCAATGTTTCTGGAAAGTGTGGTCTACGCCATTTTTATGGGCTATGCACTTGGATTCATTGTCTATAAGATATTATTTCCTTACGTTCTGGCAAGCCCTTTTTCCATGAGTATGTGGATGGGGATTATTCTTTCTGTTGGCGCCGGGGTTTACGAGGAAATTGTTTTTCGTTTTCTTCTCCTTAAGTCATTATGTTTTACATTTACGACCTTATTACAAATACATAAACCTATCGGCGTAATGACAAGCATTATTACAGGCGCTTTAATATTCACCGGCATGCACTATGTGGGAACTTTAGGCGATAGTTTTACTTCTGACAATTTCACATTCCGATTGTTAGCTGGAATATTTCTATCCGCCGTCTTTATGTTCCGGGGATTGGGTATTGCTGTTTATACGCATGCTATTTATGATGTGCTTGCGGTGTTAAAACCATTTCATGTTTAAGGAGGTTGGCATGGAAAATATTGTCGTTGGTATTACGGGGGCCAGTGGAACAGTCTACGCTCAGCGTCTGTTACAAATTATCTGCAGAAGGGAATACAACATCCATTTGTCTATATCAGATGCGGCGACTCTGGTTATTAGACAGGAATTAGGGATCGATTTAGATTACAGCCAGCAAAACCTCGCGCAATTTTTGGGTTACGCTACAGACAATATTACCTATTATAACAACTCGGATATCGGCGCAACTATCGCCAGTAGCCGGTATCCAATCAGGGCAATGATCATTGTCCCCTGCAGCATGAACACCTTATGTTCCGTTGCCCATGGTATATCAAATAATCTTATTCAACGAGCGGCAAGTGTAACCATGAAAGAGGGCCGAAAACTTATTGTGGTGCCACGGGAAACGCCATTATCTTCTATCCATCTGGAGGCTATGCTAAGATTATCTTCTGCAGGGGCATGCATCTTACCCGCCATGCCAGGATTCTACCATAATCCAAAGACCATAGCAGATCAGGTGAATTTTGTTGTGGCAAAGATATTGGATATGCTGGATATGCAGCACACCCTGATCCCCGAATGGCACGGTGAGGAATTTATTAATGCAGCGGATGCATGACCTCATTTATGTAGGCAGTTATCCGTCTGCAGTTTTATGAGCCATGGAAATTGACGAATTCCAAAAACTTATCGAAGATATGTATTTAAAAAAAGATGCTAAACGCGGTTTGTCCAAAACCTTTATGTGGTTTACTGAAGAGGTAGGTGAACTTTCCCGCGCGTTGAGGGAAAACGATAAAGAAGAAATGAAAAAGGAGTTCGCCGACGTGCTTGCATGGCTTTTTACTCTGGCAAGTCTATCGGATATTAAGATGGAAGAAACCATTCGCAAATACACATCAGGATGCCCGGTTTGTAAAAGAATCCCATGTACTTGCGAAGAAAAATAGGTAAACTTGATCTTGCATGTTTTGAGACGGAGAAGGCTTTATGACAGATACACCACAGAACAATATGCCATTTGGGATGGGCGGACAACCTATTTACATCAAAAAACAAAGGGGCGCCGGTTTTTGGGTTGCTGTGGGACTTGCCTCGTTCTTTTTCTTGTGTAGCCTATTTTTGTTTACCCTCTTTATAGGCGTCCTTGTGCTCAGTAAGGCACTCATCACGACTACCACAGTAAAGACCGTGAAACCTGTTTCTGAAATCATAGTAGAGGGAAATGGGGAAAATAAGATTGTCATAATTTCCATCAAGGGTATTTTGAGCAATGAATCGGCAGAGGGTCTATTGATAGAGAAACCTAGCATTGTCGATATGGTGAAACAACAACTCGAACAGGCCGCCGGAGACGCTTATGTAAAAGCCGTTCTCTTAGAGGTGGACAGCCCGGGTGGTGGTATCACGGCTAGCGACATTATCTATAATCAGATCATGAAATTCAAGGCCGATACGGAGAAAAAAGTTGTTGTATATATGCAGGACATTGCTGCCTCCGGTGGATACTATATTTCCTCTGCGGCCGACGCCATTGTCGCACACCCTACAACGATTACCGGGAGCATCGGGGTAATTATGCCGTTAATAAACGTGACAGAACTTATTAACCGTTATGGCATAAAAGACACCTCCATTGCTTCGGGTGATAAAAAAGAGATCGGTTCTCCACTGAAACAGATGACCCCGGAAGAAGCGGCGATTTTAAAAGATATCATCGATGAAATGTATATGCAATTTGTAAAAGTAGTTTCCACGGGCAGGAAACTAGACGCCGAAACGGTAAAGAAGATTGCGGACGGAAGGATTTACACCGGTAAACAAGCCCTCGAAAAGGGACTGATTGACCAATTAGGGTACCTGGAAGATGCTATTGATTTAACCAAAGACATGTCGGGACTTACCGAAGCAACCGTTGTAAGATATGAAAGACCTCATGGGTTGATCGATCTGTTTGGCTTGATGTCCGGAAAATTTTTCCAAAGTAATACCATCAAGCTGGACATCTCTCAATTTCACGACCATGATGAGGTCAAACCTATGTACCTTTGGACTGGCCATTCCAGAAACGAATAGTTTATAAAAGAAGGAATAAAGATTGAACGCAATTGTATTTAGAAGGATTAGGAATAACTTTTTAGTCGGTTGTATAGCACTTAAAATGATTTCGTCTTACTGAACATTATGGTACGAGTTCGTTTTGCACCTTCGCCTACAGGTCTCTTACATATCGGGAATGCACGCATGGCTGTTTTCAACTGGTTATTTGCAAAACGCTACAAAGGCACTTTTATCTTGAGGATCGAAGATACCGATGCTGTCCGTTCTGAGAAAAAATTTATTGACCAACTCATCAATGACCTGCACTGGCTGGGATTGACCTGGCAGGAAGGACCCGATGTGGGTGGTCAGTACGGCCCCTATTTACAGTCAGAACGATTGCATATCTACCACGACATCTGCCAGAGATTTTTAAAAGAAGGCCTCGCGTACCGTTGTTATTGTACCTCTGAAAAATTGGAAGAACGCAGGCAGATTGCCAGACTTACCGGGAAACCACCCCGATACGACAATCGTTGCCGTGATCTGACAGACAAACAAAAAAAGGAATTTGAATCCACAGGTCTGAAATTTACCATTCGCTTTAAAGTACCAGAGGAATTGCTTGTTTTTGATGATCTGGTTAGAGGGTCATGTCAATTTGATATGAGCCTGATAGGCGATTTTGTGATTATGCGGTCAGATGGAACACCATCGTTTCATTTTGCCGTTGCAGTAGATGACACCATGATGCAGATTACCCACGTCATACGTGGAGAAGATCATTTATCAAATACACCGTGCCATATATTACTCTTTCACGCCTTGCATCAAAAACCGCCGCAATTTGCCCACCTGTCACTCACTATGGGTGCAGACCGCGCCTTGCTGAGTAAACGACACGGGGCATTTTCAATTTCAGAATACCGGAAATTGGGTTATTTGCCAGAGGTGCTCCTCAACTATATGGTGCTCCTTGGCTGGGCGCCCAGGGATAAAAAAGAAAAGTTTATGGTTGACGATATCGTCGGCACGTTTGAAATAAGTGATATGAGTAAGGCATCTTCCGTGTTCGACCAGCAAAAATTGGACTGGTTGGGTGGACAATACATACGGGAGGCAGATTTAGAAAGACTGACAAATCTGGCAATACCTTACCTGCAAAACGCGGGTTTCATCTCTACGGATGAAAATAAAATCGATAGAACAAAATTGAGATTGACAGTAGATGCGGTGAGAAACAACATATCCTGTATGTCTCAATTTGTTCAGGAGGCAGATATCTTTTTCAAGGATACGATCGTCAGTGAAATACACGTTGAGTTTTTATCGTCTGAGATATCACAAGCTGTTCTTTTGTCCTTTTCCAGGGAACTCCATAAAATGAACCCCCTCTCTCCTGAAATTTTGAAAGGGGTATTAACGGCTGTTCAAAAAGAAACGGGCATAAATGGCAAGGGTCTCTATATGCCCATCCGCATAGCCTTGACCGGCAGAGAACACGGTCCAACACTCTATGATATTATTAATATTTTAGGTATTAATACGTGCAAGAAGAGGACGGAACGGTTTCTTTTGGTAAAGAAGTAATTTTTCGACCAGCATAACAGTCTATCCGGATAAAACATTTGGTTAGGAGTTTTTTTATGGCACAAATTGTTATAGAAAAAAAACCAAAGAAATACACCTATGAGGATTATTGCAAGACCTCTGATGACAAGAGGTATGAACTTATCGATGGAGAATTGCTTATGACACCATCTCCCATTACGAGACATCAAAGGATTTCTGGAAAACTTGAATTTATATTAAGAAGATTTTTAATGGAAAATAAACTCGGAGACCTCTTTGATGCGCCGTATGATGTGTATTTTGATAATGAAAATGTAGTCCAACCCGACATACTGTTCATCTCAAATGACAGACTCCATATTATCGGTGAAAAGAATGTACAGGGTGCACCCGACCTCGTAATAGAAATAATTTCTGAAAATAGCGCATACAGAGATATGGTGCAAAAGAAAAAACTGTATTCGAAGTTTGGCGTAAAGGAATACTGGATAGTAATTCCGGAAGGTGAGGAGATAGAGATTTACACCCTGAAGGATAATGCCTATCAACTTTACAAGGCATACGGCAAAGGTAGTATCATCGAATCCCCCATGCTAAAGGGATTAAAAATAGGATTAATGGACATATTTTAATGCAACGCATACTAAAAAAAATGTTTGGAATCTTAAGAAATAATACCATGACACTAAAATTTTATAATTCTTTAACGAAAAAAAAGGAAGTCTTTACCCCTTTGCATGAAGGCTTTGTTGCCATGTATGTTTGTGGCCCTACCGTATATGACCACCCGCATATTGGACATGCAAAAAGTTATGTGAGTTTCGATGTAATTGTCCGTTACCTTAGATATTTGGGCTTTAAAGTGCGTTACATCCAGAATATTACTGACGTTGGCCATTTAACTGACGATGCCGATATGGGTGAAGATAAGATACTGAAGCGCGCTCAGAGAGAACATGTAGAACCGGCAGAACTTGTTGAAATATATACGCGGAGTTATTTTGAAGATATGGACGCATTAAACAATGTAAGGCCTGATATTTCACCACGGGCAACTGCGCATATCCCTGAGCAAATTGAGCTCGTGGAAAGATTAATTAAAAAAGGATATGCCTATGCGTCAAATGGCTCTGTCTACTTTGATGTCAGCAAATTCAAGAATTACGGAAAACTCTCCGGTAGAAAACAGGAGGAGCTTGAGGCTGGAGCCCGGGTAGAAATCAATCGTGAAAAAAGAAATCCTTCCGATTTTGCCCTCTGGAAGAAGGCCGCGCCCGGTCACATCATGCGGTGGAAAAGTCCATGGGGAGAGGGGTTTCCTGGCTGGCACCTTGAATGTTCTGCCATGTCAATGAAATACCTGGGACAGACATTAGATATTCACGGGGGCGGACTGGAAAACATCTTTCCGCATCATGAGTGTGAAATTGCACAGAGCGAAGCAGCAAACAAATTGCCTTTTGTGCGATACTGGATTCATAATAACATGGTCACCGTAAATGGTCAAAAGATGGGAAAATCTCTTGGCAATTTTGTTACCCTCAAAGATGCCTTTAAGAAACACCATCCATTAACCATAAGGTTCTTTATCCTCACTACCCATTATCGTAATCCACTTGACTTTAGTGATGAAGCGCTGGATGCAGCAAGTAAGGGCCTCGAACGCCTGCACAACACCGTCAAAAATCTACGAGAGCGGTTAGAACATGCAAAGGACGGCTCAATGCCTGACAATATCTATGAAAAATTAGAACAGTGTAAAAAGACATTTATCGAGGCAATGGATGAAGACATCAATACCCCTGGCGCTATTGCAGCTCTCTTTGACTTATCAAAAGAGGTAAATACCTTACTAAATTCAGGTCTGGAGACAGACAAAAAATGCCTGGAGGACATGAATACCCTTTTCCAGCAACTTGGCGGTGATATTCTGGGTATTATACCGAAAACCCTGGAATTCAAACAAAAAGACGAAACGGAAGTTTTGAAGAATGTCATGCAGGTACTCATTGACGTTCGCAATGAACTCCGCAAGGTGAGACAATGGCAGTTATCTGACTTCATCCGCAGCAAACTTTCAGAAATTGGCATCGCCCTTGATGATAAACCGGACGGTACCACATGGAAAAAAATGAAATAAGGAAACCCATGCTTACCTTAGAACAGGTCAAAAACCACCCGGACGTTAAAGTATATATAATAAAAGCAAATGATTTTTTAGGGGTAATCGGTTATACAGAACACGGGGAACGTCATGGGAATTATGTAGCAAAGCATGCACGAAAAATTCTTCAGGAACTGGGATACGACACAAAAACCTGTGAACTGGCAGCGATTTCCGGATATATTCACGATATTGGAAACGTGATCAACCGGTATTCACATCCGGAAAACAGCGCCTATTTAGCCAGCCAGTTTTTAAAAGAATTAGGCATGCCTGTTGAGGATCGTGTTGTCGTGATGAGTGCAGTGGGAAGCCATGATGAAGGTACCTGCGACATTGTAAGTCCGGTATCCGCCGCACTCATTATTGCCGACAAATCCGATGTCCACCGGTCGAGGGTGAGAAGCGCAAAGGAGATTACATTTGATATCCATGACCGGGTCAATTATGCCGTAACAAGATCGGAGCTTCATATGAATGCCCACGACAAGGTAATAACTCTCAAACTTGATATTGACAAGGAAATTTCTGATCTCGTGGAGTACTTTGAGATCTTTACCACCCGCATGGTAGCCTGCCGTCGCGCTGCCAGACTCCTTGGGTGTACGTTTGATGTCAAGGTAAATGGTTCGGCGCAATAGTATTTTCTAAGTTATTCTTCTATACTTCTACCAGGAAATTCAAATTTTGAGAGATTGTAAATAGCCTCGGAAAGATAAATCAATTGATCCAGGTCCAAAATTTCTCCCCGTACCCGTTCATCCAGTCGCATGTCTCTAATGATCCCCTTTATGCGTTCTCTTGGAATTCCAGATAATTTTAAATATTCGAGGCTATTGAGCAATATCTTGCGTCTGAACGTAAATATGGCGTAAATGATCTTTCTGAAAAATGGATAGTCTGTTATTCTGCCTGCGTATTTTCCCTTGTGGACAACTATTTTTACAAGAGCCGAATGAACCTCCGGTTTTGGCCAGAATACCTCCGGGGGTAAGGTTTTTACAACTTCTACCTCTGAAAATAACTGGGTAATTACCGATAATATACCGTATTCTCTCGTGCCGGGGAGTGCCGTCATCCGCTCTGTAATTTCCTTCTGAAGCATTAATACCATCAAATCGATAGGCAAATTACTTTCCATGAGGTTGATAATCACGGGTGTGCTGATATTGTATGGAAGATTTGAAACTACTTTTAGGCGGGTTTGGTTGTGCTCCCTGAGCCAATTGAACATTAAGGATATGATATCCGGATTCAGTTCGTGTTTTGTTTTTAAAATATCTGCATTAATAAGGGTTACATTTTTATATAATTTCAGTATGTCGGATGACAGTTCAAACAATTTTTTATCTACTTCCACCGTAAATACATGCTGCGCCCTGGAGGCCAACAATCTTGTCAACCCGCCTGTCCCTGTGCCAATCTCCAGCACAACGTCATCCTCCTTCAGGTCTGCAATATCAGGAATAGACAACAGGATATTCTGATCTATGAGAAAATTTTGACCAAATCGTTTATTTGGTGTAATCCCTCTCCGGCTGAAAATCTGCTTCAGTATCGCAGGGGTATGAGGAATAAAGTCTATTTTTTCTTGTTGCATCATCACTCAATGAACATGAGGTGGCACGGACAAACGTGTTTGTCCATGTTTCAGATACGGAATTCATTACAATTTTTGTTTTTTGCAACTCGCAACCAATTTACAAAATCTCTTCATCCTCTTTCCGCCAGGCTGGTTCTACAATACACAGGAATTTTAAATCGTTCTGCCCGATGTTTCTAATGCATTGTATTGCATTGGGCTGGATATAAATTGCGTGACCAGGACGAACCTCTGCAGACTCATGATCAATATACATAATTCCTTTGCCTTCCAGGATGTAATATACCTCCGCGTGTTTTAATTTATGGCGGTATGAAGTTTCGCCCTGTTTAACAACTGCATGCGCCAAACTATAATGGAGTTTTACATCCTCCTTATCAGGATGCAAAAGTTCACGGAGGACGGCATTGTCTCCCGCGACAAATGATTTACAGTTTTGCAAGTCTTTTATCAGCATGAATTCTTTTCATCATTGAATATGGGAATCTTCATAAATCGTAGGGACACGGAGCACCGTGTCCCTACAATCCCTACCTGAAAAAAACAAATACAAGTTAGGGACGAACACGGACAAACAAAGTTTGTCCGTGCCACCCTGATACACGCATAAATAAAATGAAAATTCCTATACAATCAAGATATCGCTTATGGGACTTTACCCCCTGCTATATCCTGACGGCCTTTCATGCCCCAATACGGATTCCATTTTAAAAGATATTATGAACTCATCCGTTTCGTCATCGTAACGGCCATTTTTATCGCCTCCATCATGGAATGCGGGTTGGCAATTCCCTTGCCCGCAATGTCATAAGCAGTTCCATGGTCGGGTGACGTGCGGACAAACGGGATGCCCAGGGTGATGTTTACACCGGTTTCAAAGGCATGCAATTTCAGAGGAATTGCACCCTGGTCATGATAGATGGCTACAACCACGTCATAAACGCCCTTCAATGCCTTGTAAAAAATGGTATCGGCCGAGACAGGGCCATCACAGAGAATTCCATTTTTCTTTGCTTTTTCAACTGCGGGAATGATAACCTTCCTTTCTTCGTCTCCAAATATACCTTCCTCCCCTGCATGCGGGTTTAAACCGCAGACGGCAATCCTTGGTTTTTTTATACCAAAATATTGATTGAGGCTGTTGTCAGTCATTGTTATTGTTTCCAAAACGTCTTCCACTTTAATCAATTGCGGCACGTCTTTTAATGCAATGTGGGTGGTAACAAAGGCCACCCTGAGCCTTCCTCCCACCATGAGCATAACAACGCGCTCAGCGCCAGAAAAAATCTTGAGCATTTCAGTATGCCCCGGATAGCCGTATCCACCAAGATGTATGGCCTCCTTGCAAATCGGCGCAGTAACGAGGGCGTCGATGTGTCCGCTCGTAGCGAGATTAATTCCCCTGATCACACATTGAACTGATAATTCTCCGCCTTCAGCAGAGGGTTTCTTCTGCTTAATAAGATTCGAATTAAAATCATTTATAGATAACAATGAAACCGGTTGACTAGAGTTCTCAATTTCTGATATATGAGAAATTATTCGATATTTTAAGGGTGTTTTTAATGCCCCGGCCGCTTGCTCGAACACATTTTTATTGCCAATAATAACATACTTGGCGATCTTTCTGATGGCTGGAGATTTTAATGACTTTACGATAATCTCTGGCCCGACCCCACACGGATCGCCCATCGTTATCCCAATCAGCAATTTTGATATTTTGTTTTTTCCCATATACGAAATCTATTAACAATTTGCAATACCGAAACTATATTGACAAACAGGAATATACTATCAATTCGAGGTTTTCAATTTCCAGTTACAGCCATGGAAACAGCAAAAGCTTGAAAAAGCCCCCAAATACCAAACCAAATAATTGCAACACATGGTCTCTTCACAAATTTTTCCACTGATTATGTAGCGCGAACTTCAGTTCGCATGACAGCGACATAAATGTCGCGCTACATGTTCCAAACGGACAAACAGAGTTTGTCCGTGCCACCCTGATACACGCATAAATAAAATGAAAATCCCTATACAATGTACTTATAGAAACCCCTGTTCCATCAATTGTTCCTGGGTAATACCCCCCCCTTCCCCTTGGGCATGCGTCAAAAGCTTTTTAACCCACTTACCCATCATATCAATTTCGATATTCACCAGATCTCCTGCTTTCTTGCACCCCAGGGTAGTCGAAACTAATGTATAAGGGATCAATGCCACGGAAAAAGCGCCATCCACAAGTTCGAAGATCGTGAGACTGATGCCGTCTATGGCAACTGAGCCCTTTTCAATCATCATATCGGTAAATTTTTTTCCCACTGAAAAGGACATCTTACATTGATCCGCAGATTGTTGCTTTCCTTTTATGAAGCCTGTACCGTCCACATGGCCGGTAACAAAGTGACCCCCTATCCTGTCACCCACCCTTAACGCCCGTTCAATATTGGCATTTTCTGCGTGACGTAATTTCGCCAACGTGGTTCTTTTCAGTGTTTCACTGGAGACGTCAAAGCTGACAATCTTGCCTGCAATCTCTTTTACCGTGAGACATACCCCATTAATGGCGATACTTTCTCCCAATATAAGGTCGTTGTAAAAGTCTGAAAAATCTAAAAACAGTTCGCCCCCCCCTGCTTTTAAAGATAAGTTTTTTACTGGCGCTACGTGTTCAATAATGCCGGTGAACATAAAAGAAAAAATTTTAGATTTACGATTTACGATTTAACATGTCAACTTATTTATTATGCCTACTATAGTTAAATAAACTGTTTATAAATCCTCGTTACATATCTTGCCCAGTACCGTCTTTCCCGCTGTAACCTTTTCCCCTACCCTTACCATCACTTCAAACTTGACTGATTTGGGAACAAAGACCTCCACCCGCGAGCCAAACTTGATCATGCCAAATCGCTGCCCCTGTTCAAAAATATCTCCGACCTTGCAGGCACATACGATGCGTTTGGCGATCCTGCCGGCAATCTGTTTGATTGCAATCTTTGTATGTCTCCCCATTAAGGACAAACCCATCAGATTGTTTTCATTGCTACTAAAACACTCCTCGTCCCTTGCATCCAGAAATTTGCCTTTTGTGTGTTTTATAAACTCAACGCGTCCATGCACCGGTACACGGTTCACATGTACATTCAACACGGACATAAAGATGCTGATCTTGGTCGTGTCACATTTCAAGTAATTCTCCTCAAAGACCGGTACAATATGTGATACCGTCCCATCAGCAGGGGCAATGATGAGCTCAGCACTTTGTGGGGTATCGCGGTTTGGATCCCGAAAAAAATTAAGCAGGAAGGATAATAGAAAGAGTGGAATAGGAACAATCCAGGGAAAGAATGCTATGGCGAACCCGGCTCCAACGATGCAGGGAATGCCGAAGAGAAGCAGTTCTTTCGTCCCATATTTAGCCAGCGGAATACGCATGTAAACATTTCCCTTTCATTTTACCTGATGCATAGCGCAGCAAAGCTGCAACCAAATCCCCTTTAACAAATGGGGATCTGGGGGGTTGAAAAATACTTCTACAAAAAAGAAGTTTTTGCACGGTAATTTTATATTAGGCAGATAAAATAAATACAAATAATCTGTGAACTATATATACCAAAAAAGTCCAATTTTTCCATTAAATAATAGATTTCCATCCCTGACAACGCGCTGGAATCCTTAGAAATTAGAATTTCGTTGTATTTAATCCTGGAATCTTGTAAATATTACCAAATCCCCTTGTAAGAATAACATTTTAAGTTAAAAGTGGTAATGTTAATGGAAAACAAAGGTCGTAAAGCAACTATTATTCAGATCATTTGTAATACCTTCCTGTTCGCTATCAAGATCACCGCCGGCATTATGTCGAATAGCCTGGCCATTATTTCGGATGCAATTAATTCGCTTACCGATATTATTTCCTCGGTAATCATCTTCTTTGCCGTAAAGGCCTCATCAAAACAGGCAGACGAGGGACATCCCTTCGGTCACCATCGGGCAGAGCCGATAGCGGGTTTAATTGTGGCTATTTTTGCCGGCATTTTAGGGTTTGAAATCCTGCACACTTCCGTATTTAAGCTGATGGAGACGCATGTACACAAGATCGGCACCCCTGCAATTGTAACACTCCTGATATCCATAGGCATGAAGCTGATTATGTCCGGATACTTCAAAAAGGTGAGTCGCAAAATTAATAGCCCGGCCTTAATGGCAAGCTCAATCGATAGCAGAAACGACGTGTATATATCCACTACCGCACTCATAGGGGTTATCTGCGGACTTTACGGATATGCATACATGGACGATATTGCAGCCATCCTTATCAGTTTTTGGATTATTTATTCGGGATATAAGATCGGCGTTCAAAACATCGATTATCTTATGGGCAGACAGCCGGAACCCGGCATCATGGCGGAGATTAAAAGGAAGGCTGCCTCTGTTTCAGGTGTCATTGGAATTCACGACGTCCGCGCACATTACGTAGGCAACTATATTCACGTTGAAATTCACGTTTCCTTAGACCAGCACCTGACGATGACACAAGCGCATGACATCGGGAAAAACGTCCAACGAGCGGTAGAAGCCATTGAAAGTATCCATAAAGCATTTGTCCATATTGATCCGATCTGAATGGTGCACAAGTTTCAAGGTTGGATACTTCTAGATTGAAAAATGACAGTGCCTCGCCTCTATGGAAGAGACGCTGTGTTTGATGTGACCATATTATGTAACCGTTGTGCCATTTGAATATATTTTTTACCAACAGCCACAGCATTGTCATACTCAAACTTTTTAAAACATGACTGGCATTCAATATAGTTGTCATCCTGTCTTAAACTGGGTAAAGCACCGCTTTCTTCGGTCCTGATGCCCATCTCAGGGGATTGCTTGATAACTTGAAAGTTACTGGTAAATATTTTAAATTCCTTATTGTTGCCGCACTCGGTACACACAAAAAATGTTTTCGTTATCATGTATTCAACCTCCTTAAATAGTAACAACAATCAATCAAAAATTTATAAGCTGATAAACACGACAACAAATTATTTTGTTCCAAATAAAAATGTTACCCTATAACCGGATTATTTATAAGGCATGGTCTTTCAGAAAAAAATATATAGACCACGCCACAACAAACGTCTATCGGTTGGCAAATTCTCATGGAGATGCCCTGCCAGAGGCAACCATAGACGTCTACAACAGAAATATCCTCGTGCAATATTTCAAGCCGTATGAAGATCAGGTAAAAGGCACTATTTATCGTGCACTGAAAGAAACATTACTTCCGGAAAATATTACAGAAAAGATCCGATTAAAAGGCGAAGACATTAAAACTCACTTAATTGCAGGAACAGATATTCCAAAAGATTTTATCGTAGTGGAAAACGGTATAAAATTCGAAGTGTCATTTCGTGAGGGAGGCGGAACCGGGCTTTTTCTTGATCAGCGGGAGAATAGAAGAAAGGTTCAGACTTTAGCCAAAGACAAAGAGGTATTAAATTGTTTTTGTTATACCTCCTCTTTTTCAATCTACGCGACACTTGGAGGCGCCGTCAGGACGACCAATATTGACCTGTCCAAGAAGGCAATAGAATGGAGCAAAAAAAATTTCTCACTGAACGAACTTGACATGAATAATCACGAATTCATCGTGGGAGATGTATGGGATTGGACCAAACGATTTCAAAAAAAGGGGCGGACATTTGATATGATTATCCTTGATCCTCCGAGCTTTTCCACCAGCAAAACAACGGTATTTACCGTAGAAAAGGACTTCCCCCGGTTAATCGGACAGGGGCTCAACCTCCTCCGTGAGGATGGAATCCTCGTCTTTTCCACGAACATAGCCAAAATGAGCTTCTCGAAATTTTTCCAATTATTACCGGGAGTAAAAGAATTCACATCAAAGTCATACAAGCTTGTTGATGTCTCATCGCAGGGATTAGATTTTCCCATCGACGGAATCCATGTCAGGGAACCCTATTTAAAGTTCATCATGTTGACTTGCTATTAACTAATCCGGTAAATTTCTGCGTCTCTTTCTCAGCAAATATGCCACAAAGACGGTAATACCAAATACAAGAAAAACCCCAATGATACCGGTGTATTGTCTGGTGTCGAATCTCTTTTTAAGGGCGGGTATCGTATAATCCGGCATGGGGGCTTTTCCTGTGGGTATAAAATCGTCCTTTTTGAGAAAACCCATGGTCTTCTCCGACACCTTTTCAAGCCCGTCCGGCATCTCGGAGGTAAATGGTATAATAAGGAATATAAGTCCTATGATGAAAGATAAACCAAAGAGGAGGAACAATACGACATTTTTTTTGGATAGATTCATAAAACTGATACTTTTCCTTTATATTTTTTGTAATAGTAATAAATCAGGCCTTACCCTTAAAAGCAGGCTTAGTGTTGCAACGGTAATAAGTCCTTCCCCAATGCCAATCACAGCGTGAATACCTGCCATGGCTGGAACAACGATCTTTAAAGGCATTGTGCCGGAAATACCTAATTCGATGGCACAAAAGACAGACGACAGGACAATAGAGCACCATGCAGCCGTGAAGCCGCCAATAAAAATACCTCTTTTCCCCCGAATAAATATTTGGATGACGGCGCTTCCATAATATCCGAAAAATCCCCCGATAATGCCCATGTTGAAGATATTTGCCCCCAAAGCGGTAAGCCCGCCGTCCTGGAATACGAGACACTGGACGGTAAGCACCGTGGTCATGATGAGTACCGATGCCCACGGACCGAGCAAAATGGCGATCAGGGTTGCACCCATGAAGTGACCGCTCGTCCCGCCGCCTACGGGAAAATTGAACATCTGCGCAGCAAAGACAAATGCAGCCATGACCCCCAACAAGGGGATGTGTTTCTCAGAAATTTTCTTGTTCGTCTTCCGGACGGCAATGGCAATAAATGCGCTGGAAATACCGCCCATCACTGCCCACGTCTTTGTGTCCAGAAATCCGTCTGGAATATGCACGATATCTCCTTTTAAACTTATATTAAGACAGAAATTAAGAGAATTGCAAGTTTTTAAATTCTATCGGTTAATTAGAGCACTAATGAGGCCACTAACCAATAAGTAGTCGTCGGTAAATTAAATTTACCATGAGATGTTTTTGCTTGGTTGAATTCGATAATTCCATTCGCCATGAAATTTATCCGGAACGAGATTAATTTTCGCCATTTCCGC
>JABWAQ010000092.1 GCA_013360945.1 Candidatus Brocadia sp. | reverse complement strand
GGGTATGGTTGTGATAGTGTGACACTCTCAGAGGAAACGGAGAGAAACGGGGAACACAAACCTCAGCCTGTAGCCACTACGCCAGTGTTTTACTCTACACAATTTCCGTTCAGTGAGTTTCACAAAAGAGGAGGGCGACACATCTGGACATTAGATAATATATTTTTAAACTTTATGTTTAATAAAGTTAATAGGCCCAACTCTTTCAAATTGACATCGCTCGTCAACGATAAATATTTGCCCCTTCTAAAGCCTCCTTGCTGTCTGATATCTCAGATACGATCAAGATACCGGCAGCAGCGCTTTTTTTAGAGCTTTGGGTAACTCAATCGGAATAAAATAATCTTCTGAGTATAAGTAGTCCTCTCCTGATTCATCTATAACTCTTATATAGTGATGCTCCTCCGCTTTAGCATCAGGGAGAACTTTGTAAATCTTTCTCAATTCTAACGACACTTCATAGTCTTTGTTGTTAATGCAAACAGCAAATTTTGGCTCGACCTTGCGACGTTTCATAATTTTTAATCCAGGAGATGTTTTATTTTTATTTCTTTTTTACCTATTCCATGTGCCTCGTACCAATGTAATTCAGCTTCATGTGTTGTGCCATCAGAAAGGCGCACTGTTGTAAAGCCTTTACGCTTTCTCCAACGACCAGCGCCAAAACGTTTCTGCAACCGTTTAATCTCACGAATTGAGGTTCCAATAGCAAAGGTCTCAATGTCGTGAATCTTTCCGATAATTTCGAACATCATGATTGCGATTGATATGGATCTGCGTCGCCTTGTTAGGCGACCACTTCATTCTCGCTCTGCTGAAATTGCCAATATCCTATCGTATGACATATCAGATGTCAACCATAATTTGACATGACAAGAAGCTGGGATAGGAGTAGGAAAGGCTTTTGCCTCCCATTCCTCCGGAAACTTGGGCACATGGGGCTTGGTGTAACCTTGATTTGTTGCGTGTCCAGTGCCGGGTATCGTCTTTTTACGGTCGGAAGTCACGTCATGGTAAAAACCAGAGCCACGTAGCTTGGATGGCAGGAGGAGGTGGGTTATACATATTCATGAGTGATAGTCCTCATAATTGGCAACATATACATCTCCTTCCTGAAAATTAAAAGTGATACGCTAATTTTTACTTACACAAGTGGCACAGGGTCAAAGTGGCACAGGGTCAACAAAGTGGCACAGGGAAAGTGGCACAGGGTCAAAAGTGGCACAGGGTCAAACCTTCGTTTTTCAATTATTAGAATCCTTTTAGGTTTACATAGACAGGAGTTTTTCGATTTCTTCGTCGGTATATTTCAATTGCCTTAGAACCCGTTTGCAGTATGCAGGATCGAGACTTTTCTTTCCCATTTGAACAGGGGCAGAGTATCTTCTGCCCTCAATAACCCTTGAATAAATTGCATGGTCAGTAGACCCCTGCCTGACAAAGACCGCCCCTCCTTTTTCCAGTAATCGCGTTAAATCTTTGCTCGACATAGAAGGTACTTTAGGCATACGCCGGTACCTCGTGTACTTCCAATGGCCGCAAGATAAACCCTGTTTCAGCGTCTTTGTACCATTCCGGTTCTGTATCTTTCAGAAATTCTATAAATTCCATCGTAGAAATGGGAGACGAGACGGTTTCTGGGTGTTTCTTTAGATCCTCCTGATATAATTCTATTGCCGTCCTCAGGTTTTTTTCAACATCAGCCAAATCATCACCACGTGCTGTTACATTGAGTTCCAGGCATACCGCTACATATTCAAGCTTGCTTTTACGAACTATTGCCGTATATTTTCTTTCCATAATTTTATCCTCCTGAGCATGTTTTTCTGCAATAATACTGTTTAAATCAGGGAGCGTCAAGGCAATTTGTGCGGATGTGAAAGGGATGAAAAAAGGGGGGAAAGAGGGGTCACGGGTAAAAGTCCCAGCCATACCAATTGCTCGATTCAGGTATGTAGCGATACCACAGTACATGTTGGGCAACCGCATGTTCATTGCGTGGTGTAAACGGTCCGACTGCCTTGTGAAACAACAACGGTAGGTGCAACTTGGGGGTCTAGCAAGTATGGGAGCCTGAACGTAAAGGAATGTCTGCAGCCTCGAAATTCACCGCGTCGTTGAAGTTGCATTACGACGAATAGTTGGCGAGCCGAACATTTACGGGATAGTGTGAGGCCGAAGTTCCTCAGGAAGAAACGGGCAAATGCACTGAGGATACGCCACGGGGTAGGGGGCCAAGCGCCCATACACAGATTAAGGAGATAACGTCGGGAAGTATCATCTTCCAGCAGGGGCTTGCAGCAACCTGCAACGATCCTGATAATACATTGAATATTCAGGAAGGAATTTGGTATGGCGCATGAGCTCGTATAAGCTATAAAGATTGGGTAATGCCGATTGAAGTCATGATTAACGTGACTCCTGTAGAGGTAATACTTCGAAGGGGCAAAGGAGCTCTCGGTAAATGGTGGTCATTGAAATTACGACAACCGTCATAAGATGGGATGATCCTAAAGTAAAATGTCGAGCTGAAGATCAAATATAACGATCGGGGGGTGTATGTTGGCAAGGACTTAAGCCTCGGGACGTTATAGGAAGGGTTTTCAGGGAAAACCGTTGCTGCCAACCGGACTCGGTAAATCCGACCGTCCGGGATGAGAGGGGGGCTTGTGGAAACGTGAGCTATGGGAGTCGGACTGAGGCCTATGGAGAAATCCATAGATACGCCACCGAACCCTAATGATGCGCGCGCCGTATTTCTACCCGACCATGGTAAAAGCCAGAGCCATGTAGCGTGGATGACAGGGGGTGGTGGAAACGTTGCCTTCTGAAGCCCATCGACAAAGTCTGCAATAAGGCAGGCGAGCAAATATCCGGATTGTAACTCACGTGAACGGAGAAGTAGCCTCGTAAAAGTGCAACTCCATTGGTCGAGCCTGTTAATATTATAGTAAACGTATTAAGTAAGTTGACATGTCCTGGTCATTGCGAGCGACAGCGAAGCAATCTCGTGACAGGGATTGCTTCGTCGTTCCTCCTCGCAATGACAACGTTCTTTTTTCGTTTACTATAGGTGAAGACAGAATTCTTTTACCATACTGGTTAATAGGGTATAAGGACGGTGACGGGATGTGGATAGAAAGGAGAAACACAAACCTCGGCCTGTAGCCACTACGCCAGTGTTTTACTTTACATTGGAAAACTGTTGTTTAGGAGATTACCAGCTCTTCTACTTCATCAAGATTGATTGTTTGCCTCGCCTGCCAAAGATTATAATTATTTTGCATTATTAACCAGCTTTTCAGGCGTACGTCCCAGTGTCTTAGAAAGACGTAGTGCCATTTCAGAACTGATATTGCTTTGCCCTTGAATAAGCCGATTGAATGTAGAAGGAGCAACTTTGAGCTTTGCAGCTACAGTACGATAGCTTATTCCAAGAGGTTCAAAATGAACTTCATGTTCATGTTCCAAAAACTCCCCCATTGTTGCATTTACAGACAAAATACAATGGTTTTTAATAGTAAGTGAAGTATGATTGATCTTACTATTAACATAAAGAATATGCAGGTTGAAACACTAAAAAATCTTTAAAACCCATGATTTATATAATTTACTATGTCAACTAATTTTCGTAAATTAACCGTAATCAGGGGGCATTAATTACAATTTTTGTTGATTATGAAAGATGTAAGCGTTACAACAACACTATATAGCAATATTTCCTAGCGCGGCGTTGCCGCAACCGTAACAGTTCAGCACCCCCACCTGACCTCCCCCATCGAGGGGGAGGAAGTGTTTTTCCCCACCCCTGGTGGGAGGGGATAGGGGAGGGGGGTGAACTGATACCCGCAACCAAAACACATAGTTAAAGAAACAACCCCCTAAGTCCCCCTTTACTAAGGGGGATACACATAGTTAAAGAAACAACCCCCTAAGTCCCCCTTTACTAAGGGGGATTTTGGAGTTCCCCCTTAGTAAAGGGGGTGAAGGGGGTTGTAAAAAACTTGCAAAAAAAGAAAGATTTCACACTGTAATACTATATTGCCGCTGATTATATATCTTTGGTTCATAGGGTTTGTGTTATTGAAAAGGAGATGAATATGGAAAAGATTGAGCTTGTCAGGTCAATTTTTTTTATTCTTGCCGGATTCTATGAGATAGGAGGAGGATACCTGGTATGGCTCTGGTTGCGTGAAGGAAAGAGTGTCTGGATTGTCGGGAGCAATTGTGCTGGTTATCTGTGGAGCTATACCAACCTTTCAGCCCGCAAATGTTGGCCGGATCTACGCTGCCTATGGTGGCGTATTTATCGTTCTCTCCATTCTTTGGGGATGGAAGGACCGTAGGGACACGGTGCTCCGTGTCCCTACGATCTATGAGGATTTCAATATCGAATACCGAACAAGGAATAATGAATGTCGAAGGATAATAGTCGTAGGGGCGTATTGCAATACGCCCCTACACTCCTAAAAAGGTTGTGCCATTCCCCGATAGTTCAGTAGGCTGGGTGAAGCAGAGCGCACCCAGCAAAAAAGGGTAACGATGGATTTGCTTTGCTTGACACATCCTACTCTCTTTAACATTGATGAAAGGATAAATCTTCTTTACGATTATGAAAAACTTAATAATTCGTTTTAAAAAAGTATCAGCAGTTGGTATTGTCGTCCTGGTAGGAATTGTACTGGCAGTAATTATTCTCCGTACGGAGAAAACAACAGTTGAAGAATCCCATGAGCACGCTTCCTTAGAGCACAATCATGAGGAGGAAGATCATGCAAAGGGATCTCATGGAGGCAGATTATTATCAGAGGGTGATTTTCAGGTTGAGATCACCATGTATGAACAGGGTGTTCCGCCCCAATTCAGGGTCTATGTATTTGATAGAGGAAAAGCAGTTAACCCTGATGAGGTGAAACTGTCCGTAGAATTGCATAGGCTTGGCGGCCGGGTGGATGTGATTAACTTCCGGAGAGAGGGTGAATATCTTTGTGGTGACAAGGTTATTGAAGAGCCGCACTCTTTTGACGTTAAGGTGTCGGCAGAATGGAAAGGTATGGCCTGTCGATGGGAATATTCGCAGATTGAAGGGAGGGTTGAGCTTACTTCAGAGGCAATACAAAACGCCGGGATTGGTATCGAGACTGCCGGTCCTGCTCAGATAAAAACCGTTCTTGAGTTTCCGGGCGAGATCGAACTCAATGCGGATAAGGTAGTGCATGTCGTGCCAAGGGTCTCAGGGGTTGTAACGGAGGTGTGCAAAAATCTTGGCGATACGGTCAGGCATGGTGAGATTATTGCCGTTCTTGATAGCCGGGAAGTGGCAGAATTGAAGAGCGCATATATGGCCTCTCTGAAGAGAGTAGAACTGGCTCGATTAACATTTGGACGGAAAGAGCGTCTTTGGAAAGAGAAAATTTCTTCAGAAAAGGACTATCTTGCCAGCCGGCAGGCATTGGCAGAAGAGGAGATAAATCTGCAAACGGCAGCACAAAAACTGCTTGCATTGGGGCTTTCCCAAACTGACCTGGATCGTATTCCGGAAATGGCGGGGAGGGGGCTTACCCGATATGAGTTAAAAGCACAGTTTGACGGCACCGTTATAAAAAAGGAGATTGCCGTGGGTGAAGCTATCAAGGAAGATGCCGACATCTATGCCATTGCTGATTTACGTACGGTTTGGGTGGCTGTCACGGTATATGCTAAAGATTTGAGTGTGGTCAAGGTGGGACAAAATGTTGCGGTAAGGTCAAAGATATTAGACCAGGAAGCAAATGGCACGCTGACGTATCTTGGCCCACTTGTCGGTGAGCAAACACGTACTGCACAGGGGAGGGTTGTTGTGCAAAATCCGGAAGGACGGTGGCGTCCCGGACTTTTTGTGACTGTCGAGGTTGTTCAGGAAGAGATATCAGTTTCGGTGGCAGTATCTGTCGATGCGCTTCAAACTTTGTATGATTGGCCGGTAGTGTTTGTGCAATATGGGGATGAGTTTGAGGCCCGTCCATTAGAATTAGGAAGAAGCGACGGACGGTGGGTAGAGGTACTGCATGGACTTTCACCAGGAGAAAAGTATGTTGCACTCAATAGCTTTATTCTTAAAGCAGAACTTGGCAAGGCAGGGGCAACACATGACCATTAACCATGGTAAATCCGAAGCTCGAAATCCGAAATTCGAATTTCGGGTTTATTACGATGCACGCCGAACTGAACTATTATGAAAAGAAAGTGAAATATGCTTGAAAAAATTCTAAAATTCTCAATCCACCATCGATGGATAATCCTTTTTGCAACACTCGCTGTTGCAATTCTGGGTATCTACAATTATCAAAAACTTCCCATTGATGCAGTGCCTGATATTACCAATATCCAGGTTCAGATCAATACCGTAGCGTCTGGATACTCTCCCCTGGAGGTTGAACAGCGTATTACTTTTCCTATAGAAACAGCGATGGCCGGCATTCCGCATTTAACGGAAACACGCTCACTTTCGCGGTATGGGCTCTCGCAAGTGACGGTTATTTTTAAAGACGGAACGGATATCTACTTTGCCCGTCAACTGCTCAACCAACGCATCCAGGAAGTCAAAGGGAATCTTCCGCCAGGCGTTGAACCGGTTATGGGACCGATTGCAACAGGGCTTGGTGAAATTTTCATGTGGACTGTGGAGTCTAAAGCTGGGGCGTTGAAGCAGGATGGAACACCTTACACCGCTACCGATTTAAGAACTGTTCAAGATTGGATTATCAGACCTCAGCTACGGAATATCCAGGGAGTTACCGAAGTAAATACCATCGGCGGCTATGAAAAACAGTATCATGTTACTCCCTATCCGGAAAAACTCATAGCCTATGGCCTGTCATTCCGCGATATACTCCATGCCCTTGTCATGAATAATGCCAATGTAGGTGCAGGATATATTGAACGTAGTGGAGAGCAATATCTGATCAGGGCCCCTGGCCAGGTTGACGGCATAGAAGACGTTCGGCAAATTGTTGTTGGCAGCAACAGAGGAGTTCCCCTTCATATCAAAGACGTAGCCGATGTCCTGATCGGGAAAGAACTCCGTACGGGCGCTGCTACGGAAGATGGAGAAGAGGTTGTTTTAGGCACGGTATTCATGCTTATGGGTGAAAATAGCAAGACAGTTTCCAGAAAAGTAGCTGAAAAGATGGTTGAGGTAAATCGTACCTTACCCAAAGGGGTTGTTGCTAAGACAGTTTACGATCGAACCACTCTTGTGGATAAGACAATACGTACCGTAAAAAAGAATTTGGCGGAAGGCGCCCTTCTCGTCATAGCGATTCTATTCCTCTTTTTAGGAAATATCCGTGCAGCCTTTATTACGGCCTTGGTCATTCCCTTGTCCATGTTATTTACCATCACAGGAATGGTGAACAACAAGGTGAGTGCAAACCTTATGAGCCTTGGGGCATTAGACTTTGGGATCATTGTTGATGGCGCTGTGATTATCGTTGAAAATTGCATTCGCAGGTTATCAGAGGAACAACATCGACTCGGACGCTTATTGACCCGCGATGAACGGTGTGAGATAGTTTCGGAGGCATCAAAGGAAGTGCGGAGAGCAACCATGTTTGGTGAACTGATCATTATGATTGTTTACTTACCCATCCTGAGCCTGACAGGCGTTGAGGGGAAGATGTTTTATCCTATGGCATTCACGGTGATTGCCGCCCTTCTTGGTGCAATGATTCTCTCTGTGACGTTTATTCCTGCCGCTGTGGCATTATTTTTCACTGGAAAGCTTTCTGAAAAAGAAAACTTTTTCATCCATTGGGCAAAAAGGGGATACGTTCCCATTCTTAATCTTGCCATGCAAAACCGAATATTTGTTATTACAATAGCAATTGTGCTTGTTATTCTGAGTGGACTTTTAACAACACGTATGGGAAGTGAATTCATACCAAGTCTGGATGAAGGTGATATAGCGATCCATGCCCTCCGCATCCCAGGGACAAGTCTGTCGCAAGCTGTAGAGATGCAATGTACTCTTGAAAAAGAGATAAGAAAATTTCCGGAAGTAGCTCACGTCTTTTCCAAGATAGGAACGGCAGAAATAGCAACTGACCCGATGCCGCCCAATGTGGCCGATACCTTTGTAATGTTCAAGCCGCGGTCAGATTGGCCGGATACTCATAAGCCAAAAGAAGAGTTGGTGCGCGAGATGGAGGATTGTCTTAAAAAAATCCCTGGAAATAATTATGAATTTACCCAGCCCATCCAGATGCGTTTTAATGAACTTATCGCAGGTGTGCGGAGCGATGTGGCGGTAAAGATATTTGGTGATACTATGGAAACCATGCTTGAGACCGGTGAAAACATATCCAAAGTTCTTGAGAAAATCCAGGGCGCATCAGATGTTAAGGTGGAGCAGGTAACCGGCCTGCCGGTGCTGACCATCCAGATGAATCGCCAGGAGATGGCACGATACGGTCTCAATGTATCCGATGTGCAAGAGGTAATCGAAGTTGCTATTGCTGGAAGGGGTGCTGGCAAGATCTTTGAAGGAGACAAGCAGTTTGAACTTGTGGTGCGCTTGCCTGAGGAAATAAGAACGAACGTGGATGCACTTAAGAGATTGCCAATCCCATTGCCGGAAAATAAAAGTCCTTTGATTGCCGGTTTGGTTTCCGCCGCATTTGCAGAGGAGAATATAAGGCCAAGCTATATAACCCTTGGATCTATTTCAACTTTTACCATTGCACCCGGTCCGAACCAGATCAGCAGAGAAAATGGGAAACGTCGCATCGTTGTAACGGCGAATGTGAGGGGTCGTGATATCGGGTCGTTCATAAAAGAAGCTGAGGGGATGATAAAGGAAAATGTGGCGATTCCGGCAGGGTACTGGATTACCTGGGGAGGACAGTTCGAGCAGATGATGTCAGCAAGGAAGCGATTGCAAATTGTCACTCCTATTGCACTCGCACTGATCTTCTTCCTGCTTTTTACTACGTTTGGGACGGTAAAAGACTCCCTTTTGGTCTTTACCGGTGTTCCTTTTGCTCTTACCGGAGGAATAGTCTCACTTTGGATAAGAGATATTCCTCTGTCAATTTCAGCCGGTGTTGGGTTCATTGCGCTTTCCGGTGTAGCGGTGCTCAACGGACTCGTCATGATTTCGTTTATCAAGAAACTGCGTGCAGAAGGCAAATTACTGGATGAGGCTGTCCATCAAGGTGCAATTACACGCCTGCGTCCGGTATTGATGACCGCCCTTGTTGCGTCTTTAGGGTTTGTCCCGATGGCCCTGGCTACCGGTACTGGCGCTGAAGTGCAGCGCCCCATTGCTACCGTTGTGATCGGCGGGATTATTTCATCCACGATCCTTACATTACTGGTGCTTCCGGTGCTCTATACGATATTTCATAGTATCGAGCAGGTGGAAAAAGTACGTATGACAGATGAATAACAGGTATTCAACGAAAGTATTGAAAGAGGGATTAAACATCACGGTGGTGAAATATGAGTATCCAGCGCTGACCCTCTTGAAACGAATTTCCTTCGTGCGTGATTGTGCTGCGTTTGACAGTATGACATTTGACAGGATAGGAATGTATGTTTTATGGTACAATATTTACAAGTTTCTCAATTAGCTTCCAACCCTTGTCGATAGATTTTCCATATTTGTTGATGGATTTTTTGAGGCGCAAAGTTAAAATTTTTATATGACCACACCGTTATCGTAGACTGAATGAGTCCCATAAAGACGATTGCAGACATCTTGGGATTAATGCTCTTTTTTATCAGTCCCAGCCCTATTGCGCTCAAAATTAACTTTTCTATCCGCCTGAGATATTTCAGTATCAGTTTTAAGATCTTTTTCCGTATGAAAGGGTCGCTAAACTGCATAGCCCCCATGATGACAACAAAGGACGTTTTGCGCCTGTTTTTTGCTAAAATAAGTTGGGCAAGCAGGATATTTTTAAGATTTTGTATGGGGTCTTTCTCTACCATTGCCTTATCCAGGGC
Organism: Candidatus Brocadia sp.; assembly: GCA_013360945.1. GTDB lineage: Bacteria > Planctomycetota > Brocadiia > Brocadiales > Brocadiaceae > Brocadia. The sequence goes on along the minus strand of JABWAQ010000092.1, from coordinate 6,270 downwards.
GTCCATAAGTGTTTCCTCGACATTATCAATTAACAGACGCAATATGTCTCTTTTGCTTTTAAAATGCCGATAAATAGCGCCTCTGGTAGTCCCCATTTCTCCTGCTATTTCGCTTATGGTAACGTGTTCAATTCCTTTAGAAGAAATGATGTATCGAATAATATCTACAATCTGCTGTCTCCTGATCTCCGTAGATTTTCTGGTCTGCACGGTGCCTCCTTTTTGTAAAAGTAATCGAATTAAATAATCTATTGCTTCCAAGTAGTATATGCAAAAAACAAGAAAAGCATTATAAATAAAAAAATTATCAATTGGAAATAAAACTTGAAAACAAATCAAATAGAATTGAGCATACGCCGTTCATAGAGAAGCTGGACGACTTTTATGCTATTATGGATTAGCCAAAGGAGTGGCAAAGGGAGTTTGTCTCATCTGAAGATGAAAAAACACGCCTTCAAAACTCCGGGAACAGAGAATCCGGAACACAAGCAAGTTATCAAAGGTTCGAAGACTTATCAGAATATCAGGTATTACACAATGGCATCTGCAATATCGTTGTGAATATCGAGATCGTCTCCCTTTTATAAGCAGGCAAATACGCTAATCATAGAATAAATAATCAAAATGGGTGTAAAAAAATCTAATGTAGAGGCTACAGTATACAAATCATATTCAGTAATAAATTCGAGCAAATTGGTTGCAAAAAGGAACCGTATGATAAAGAACATATAAAGCGCTAAGGCAAAAGTTCTTTTCAAAGACAGATATCTGCAATAAACAGTAACAAAGGCCAAAACTGAACATAATCTTACTAAGTAGTTCAATAAATGCAAAACAAAAGAAATCCCAGTCTCTTCTTCTTCATCAAAAAAGGTCTCTATACCGATAGACAAAAAATATTTTGAAATAAAATATAATCCAAAACCGATGATACTTATAAAAAAGAGTGTTTTCACCCAATAGATGAGTTCTCGCATGGGCTGCAAATCCTGATTATCCGTTTCAGACAAATCGTCTGATATTCCATGTACTACTTTTTTTATAGAATCAGATGCAATGAAATAATATGAGAAGGCAAAAACTACAGACATTACGATATCACCGCACATGTCAGGCAGATTCGGTACATGTACTTCATACCTATGTTCATGATTTCCGGACCGGAGAAACTCAAAATAGATAAGACCGTGAATTATGTTTCCTATGGCAAACCTTAGATTAACACCGACGAATGTTAATAATGCACCTACTCTTAAATCCCTTAGCGCATTTTTTGCCAATTTACTTTGATTCATACAATGTGTTGTGCTAAACATAGGGCATCCCTCTCCTGTTTAAACGATTATGAATGGTTTTGTGCTAGTTCATGTTTCCCTTATTTAAAGAGTCCTGCCTCTTATCCTGATTTCATTTTCGTCCGGAAGGAGACAATTTGGTTTTGTTGCAAATAAATAATTTATTATTTATAAATTACCGGACAAAAAAATTTTTTTAATGTTCCTATTGAAAAGTCTTCCTTTCTGGTGCAAACTTTCGCATATGGTAACCCACACGAACTAAGGTAACAGTTCACTCGCCTTCCCATACGCCAATACCCTGCCAGGGTTTAAAACCCTGACAAGGCTATCCAGACGATATGCAGTTCGCGTTTAGTGAGGAACAAGAGGTGGGTGAACTGTTACGAACTAAGACATACGAGGAATCGAGCCGTCATACATCAAACGGCTCGAATGTCGTCTACCGCCTATCTTCACCCGGACATATGCTTAAGTGCATTCCTTCTCCGCTTGCGCTACTGTCATTTTGCGCTTTGCGTTTTCATTGCACTGCATTTGCTACTTTTCCGTGTACATCCGTCAGGGTTTTTTCTTCCATAAATGAAAGACACATGAGACAAACAAGAGATACGAAGATATACCCTAGAGAATAATTGTCAGTATAATCTTTTATCGTGCCTAAAACTATAGGAAGAAAGAAGCCGCCGAGGCCACCTGCTGCACCTACCAGGCCGCCCACGGCCCCCGTGTCCTTCGGAAAATATTCTGCCACGAGTTTGTATACGACACCATTACCAATACCCAGACAGGTTCCCATAATATAGAACACCGTGAGTGAGGTTGCCAGTGATACGTTTAAATTGAGGAGTACCGCTACGACAAGTACAATTACCGTAAGAAGTACCATTATTTTTCTTCCATTGAATTTATCCCCGAGATACCCACCCAGAATTCGGGTAAATGATGAAAGAAAAACAAATATCGATGTGAATCCCCCGGCCTGTATCGGTGTAATACTATAAAAATCACAAAGATACGATGGTAGCCATATCGAAAAGCACACGAAGAACCCAAAGAACATAAAATAAAACAGGCAAAAGATCCATGCAAGCCTGGAAGATTTAAAGAGTTTTAGTTTATCGCTTAGGGTTGAAACCTTTGCGTTCGCCTGTTTTGGGGCATTGGAAGTAAAAAACCAGTAGACAAATGCCATGAAGAGCAATGGAAATGCATAAATCATAAATGCCTTATTCCATCCCAAAGATTCTGCGATAAATGGCGCTCCAAAAGCGGAAAGGGCTGTGCCGGCATTTCCCACGCCATAAACTCCCAATGCAAAGCCCTGCTTTTTCTTGGGATACCATTCTGAAACATGCGGGATTCCGACAGCGAATGAAGAACCTATTAAACCGAAAAAGAAACCACCCACTAACAAAAAACCGTAACTATGCGCAAAGCCAGTAAAAAATAGAGATGCGAACCCGAACAGAAGCATAATCGTAAAAACGAGTCTCCCGCCATACTTGTCCGTAACAATACCCATCGGAATTTTTGCAAGGGAACCGAGTAATACCGGGGTTGCAAGTAATAATCCCACCGATGTGGAAGACAGATTAAATTCGTCCTGAAAATATATTGCCAAGGGTGCAAACAGTGTCCAACCGGCAAAGCATAACGCAAAAGCTGTGGTTGCGAGTATCATTACCCTTGTATTGCCATTTGGTGTTTGTATTGATTCATTCGCTGACATATTCATAAAAAATCTCCTGATTAAAAATATTACAGTTCAAACAACTGTTGGGCATACGTACTGAAAAAGTTTAAATTCGGTCTTTACCTTTAACGGACTCTTATATAATCCTTCTGTGGCTAAAGAACTTGTCTGCTTCATGTAAAACAATGCATCATTCCTTGTCTTCATCAAAGTAAAATAACTACAGGTTTGACCATCCCGGAAGAGCATGGACAGCGTCTTTTCATGGTCAAAGGGATGTGCATATAATTCTTTGACTCGCATCCCGATTACGTCATCGGCCGAATTAAAACCAAAAATTCTTGCACCATTGGCATCGATATGGGTAATAACGCCATCGTAAGAGGGCTCATATTCATACCAACCCTTCACGTCCTTAACATCAAGAAACGTTTTAGACGCACTTTTCGCTGACATCTGTTTGTTATTCATAGAAAACCTCCTCGCGCACAAAATCTTTTACTGCTTTAATTCCCATGCCATTATTGAATTTTCTGATGATTGGCTTGTGTCGTTTTCGACAGCCTTTTTCTCCTTATTTTCCTGAGTGATAGTATTTTCAGTATTGAGTGCCGGAAGTTCATTTTTAAACCTGGAAATCCTACTCTTGATGAAATCTTCTTCTCTCTGTGCTACGAGAGAGCCCAGTACGTTGAGAGGGTTGTGTACTTTGTATTTTTGCTCACGAAGATACCCTCGCTCTTTCCTTAATTCATAACCGTCCATGACTGCCACAATAAATCCAATGGTGAGGATGATTGTTGCTCCCAATAATGCCTTTTGAGGCGTGGACAAATATTTGAGCATATAACCTACGCTTAATTTTCTGTAAGTCAATATTGCCATTGCAAATGCCGGAATGAGCACCGCTATCATAAGCGACTTTGTCATCGAGTTAATATTATTTAATGCGCTGAAAGCTTCGTCTGCATCAATTTCGACAATAAGCCCCATGTTGAAATCTTTTAACCAGCTCCATGCACCCACGACTTGTATTCCGCCGTAATCCCTGTATCCCTCCAGGTTATAGCCAGTTGCCTTTTCCGTGATACATTTTTTTACCCCTTTTGTAATCATTTGAACGTCAGGATCTTCAACAACATGGCACGATCTACAGGTATCACCGGTATTTTTGATATGTTCAGAAAATCTTGATTGAGTGATCATGATCCCTTCTTTATTTACCAGATAGGCTTCGCCGGTCTTTCCAAATACAACATTTTTCATGGCCTGGTTCAGCATCGAAACATCCACCCACAGCACCACGACACCTATTACATTACGGTTTTCGCCTTTAATGGGGTACGACAAAAACAGAGAAGGTACATCGGCGTCTTTTCCACTCTGGATATTGCCATCAGGAGAAAAATGGATTACATCAGAAAAATATGTTTTCCCATCAGATAATGTTTCCTGGATATTACGGAATGCCTTTTCTTTCATAATATTTGAGCCAACCATGGATTTTTCAGTTTCTGTTGTCATGCGAATAATGCCGGCCTCGTCGCAAATGAAAATTCCTCTATATCCGTAATCGGCTTTTGTACACGCCAACTGTGTTTTTAGCCTGAGATATTCGTGTTCGCTTTTCCCATTGAGGATATTTACAAATTTTTCATCGCCATAAATCAATAATGTGCTGAGAATGGCATCTGAAATGGCCCTGGCATGCGATTCCCTTTCATATTGCAATAGCGTCAGCATATCTTGTTGTTTGTTGAGCATACTATCCAGATTCCTTTTTATTCCCTGTTTTATCTCTGCACTTGCCTTTGGAAATGCAAGTATTCTGAATAGTGTAAGGGGAAGCAGCCCAAAAAAGACAAACGTAATAATGACTACAACAATTCGTTTTTTTAATATCCTTATCATAAATTTTACCCTTTCTAAGGTGGAATTACATCCCCAGCAAAGTATAAGTATTTATTAAATTCAATAAGACGTGCCTCAATATCGTTTCTCCTCAAAAGCATCGCAGGCGTATTTGTAAACAAGTAAACAAATATATACTTGACATATTATAAACTATGAGATAATATATGTCAATGGTAGTATACAAATGTTTACATAAATCGGAAATGAGATATGCGGCATTTGTATTTGAAATTATTCCGAATTTTAACGGAGGATTATATTATGAAAAAAATAGAAGCGATAATCAGGCCGGAAAAATTTGACGTGGTGAAGGACGCCTTGTTGGTGTTAGGCTATCCGGGAATGACTGTTACACAGGTTAACGGATACGACAATCAAAGGGGTATAAGCCAGGTATGGCGCGGAAGGAGATTTCGGATTGAGCTGCTATCAAAGGTCAAACTCGAAATAACCGTAAGAGATGTTGATGTGGATAATATCGTTAATACTATCATCAGCGAATCTCAGACGGGAAGCATAGACGATGGGAAGATATTCGTTTCCCAGGTGGAAAATGCTTACCGTGTCCGCACGCATGAATCGGGCGAAGCCGCAATCTAGCTTACGTTAAAAATAAATATTCTATGTAACCAAAAACTTACGGTATAGCCGTAACCAAAGACAAACTCCCCTTTATCTCCTTCTTCGTAAGGAAGGGATAAAGAGGAGGTAAAAGTCTGAGAAAAAGAATTTTTACATAGTAAATAAGCATGGCATAATGCCCGCAAAAAGCCATGAAAATACGTCACTCCCCCCTTCATCGTTCCCGCTAAAAAAGAGAAAGCGCGGCAGAATCCTTTTATGTCATTCTTATTGTGTGCCTGAATGCATTAAGTGAGCATTTTGAATAATCCATGGGACAAAGAAATATCGTAACAATTTAGTTTTTTTTGAAAAACAATATCCATGTATCACCAAATATTATGGTAGGGGCAGGTTTCAAACCTGCCCCTACATAACAATGTATACCGTTGTCGTTATTGAAATTTTTTAAAAAACTAAATTGTTACGAAATTTCTTAAACGAGCATATCATCTCTGAGCCTCGCTTTTAAATCGTAAAAAAATCTCTTTGGTGTTTTTATCGACGGTAACGTGAAAACTTTTACTAAGACGCCTTTTATGACGAACCAGGGATGTCTTTAATAAAGAAGGGCACAGAACGGATGTAAACACAATGACCATGATAATCGAGGAAAATATCACATCATTCAATATGCCCAGATCCCTGGCGATTCCAGAGAGAATTAAGGTGCCCTCTAACTTCATGGCCATTCCAATACCAATAGCCATACGGTTTATACCTTTCCCGATTGGGCAAATACTG
>JABWAQ010000193.1 GCA_013360945.1 Candidatus Brocadia sp. | reverse complement strand
TAAGAAGTATTGGTCTGAGGCAATTCCGTGTCAGACACCACGATACCATTGCGCGGATTGAGGTATTGCCCGAAGATATCCCCGCACTCTTGCAGGATGACACAAGGAAAGAGATCGTTAAAAAATTCAAGGAGATCGGTTATAAATACGTTACCCTTGATATGGAGGGCTATCGCAGCGGAAGTATGAATGAGGTGCTTAATAAAAAAGGGTAATATCCAAAAAGAATATTACCCTTTATAATCAGTTAATAATTAAAATTTATTACTGCTGTATCCATGTATCTGTAGTCTCCGTACCTGTATCGCTATATATGTTATCATAACCAAAAACGCCTGATGAGCTTGTTCCATACCATCCACAGGTAGCAGTTCCCTTCCATTCTACATGGCCATCAATATAGAGTACATTTTGTCCTTTATTTTTGTGGTTATCAGAAAGACCTGTTGTCGAAGTATCTGTACCCTTTCTATCAGCCACAATAGCCACGCCAGGATCATCTGCAGGTGTATGATTATCATCATAACCATAACTGCATGTGTTTGCTGTAAATGAGGTATTTGTAGTTGTCAAAGTTAAAACATTTGCTTCTGTAACACCAGCATCACTTGGACATCTGAAAACCTTCCTGTCGGTAATATATGTATCAAAAAGTTTACCGAGCGATTCTCTTTCCGTAGCTCCTGTACCACCCGTAGGAAAAGTTTCGCCATTCTCATTCGCATACATATGCATAGCCATCCCGATCTGTTTCAAGTTAGAGGCGCACTGCGTCCTGCGTGCTGATTCACGCGCCCTGCCTAATGCAGGCAACAGGATACCTGCAAGGATACCAATAATTGCGATTACAACAAGTAACTCGATTAACGTAAAACCCGCACTTCTCCTTTTCTTCATCTTCATAGCCAACTCCTCTCCTTTTAAGATTGTTAAGACGTATCCTCTCACGATGTTACAAAGATGCTTTTTTTCTCACCTCCTTCTTGCAAAAGGACATATATCTTTAACAGCAGATTGAAAATCCATGTTCTTGTAAATGCCTTTAAAACAAAAAAACCTTACCCCGGGAATAATTGACGGAATATTCCCGTAGTAAGGTTGTCTAAATTTATTTTAAATTTATTTATCATGTTCGGTAGTAGGGCTATCTTTATATTCATAGGAGAGACGCATCATTATGCGTCTCTATCAGTATGATTAAAGATCCTTTACTTTGCGTCCCCTGATCACTCAGGGTTTGCCTTTATCGTTATGTGGTGTTTTATAATACTTACTTATTTGGTCATGTACGTTCTTTTATCTCATAAATATATTCATTAAAATAATATCTTTACAACAATATCGATTTTGGCGCACTATATCACGGGAAATATTCGAGTCAACTAATATTTTTACACGATATTGAAATTTGGATCAAATTACTTGCCAGCATACAGAAAAAACGGTAAGATTATTTTTATGCCCAAATTCTCAATGGGACACAGATTAACACAGATATATACCAATAAACTCATGATGCAGATATCGCAGGTAACTCATCTAACAAATGATTATAGCATCTAAGAGATGAAACCGAACAAAATATGGTGCAAGTTGAGTCTTTGGTTGTATGCTGGTACATGGAACGTTATGGAATCCTAAAATGTCATTGCGAGGGTCTTGTCCGAAGCAATCTCTTCTGAAACATGCAAAGGATTGCTTCGGACAAGACCCTCGCAATGACCAGTGGGATAGTCTCTCCTCTGTTGAGGATATGTTCGGTTTCATCCTTGAAATACTATAACATCACTCTCTTCAGCTGAAAGGTCTGTGTTTATCTGTGTTCTTCTGTGTCCAAATGCAATGTTCAAGTTTAAGGAAAATGACTTATGAAAGAAGCGATGTTTTTTGAGAAACTTGGAGATACGAAGGTAAGGTGTTATCTTTGCCGCCATCACTGTATTATTGCAGATGGGAAAAAGGGCATTTGCCGGGTCAGAGAGAACCGCAGAGGCATACTCTATTCCCTTGTTTACAGAAAGCTCGTCTCGGAAAATATCGACCCTATTGAAAAAAAACCACTGTATCATTTTTATCCAGGCACAACCTCTTTTTCTGTTGCAACGGTAGGATGCAACTTCAAGTGCCTGAACTGCCAAAATTATGAGATATCACAACTGCCTGGAAATTATGAGCAAATCGCAGGCAGAGATGTTGCTCCGGAAAGGATCGTTGAA
>JABWAQ010000091.1 GCA_013360945.1 Candidatus Brocadia sp. | reverse complement strand
CGGCTCCCACTCCGGCCCCGTCTGGATCGTTGCTATCACCTGCGGCGTACCCGCCATCAACTCCCCGGTCGTCACCACCCCCGCTATACCAAGGGCCGCAACCAAACCCAATTTAAAAGTTTTTGTAAACATGTAAAACCTCCTTGGCTACATAAAAAAATTACAATTCCAGATAAGCGCGATAATAGAAAAACACATCATTTTTACCCGATCCTCGCTATTTTCCCCCTCTAAACACCCCCTTCAAAACCACCTCCTTTCATTCCATCATTATAATATCTTTTCAGTTGTTTTAATGATATCAGGCATTTACAAACGTCTGGCAAGTAGTTGAGCAACGAGAATGCCAAGCTATATTCTTTTTCTTACGTAACTCTATAACCATATACAAATAAACATCTTAAATAGAACAGGAAGGAGTTATTTGTGTTTTTTTGCAGAAGGAGTGGCATTCTAGATTTGACTGGAATAAGTCTGGAATGTTTTCTGAAAAGAATTAATTTTATGTTACCCTATGAAAATATACAACTTAGAACAGCGCCTAAATATGGGCATCGTCTCGCCCACCCACAGGCAGAGACATGGTAATAATTGAATGCAATCTTATATTCTGGACAGCAAATGCTGCGCTACGTCTGTCCGGTGACGGAAATATTGGTTTTTGTTATGTTATACTTAACGAGCTTGTTTTGAAGGGTCGTACGGGGTATCTTCAGGATCTCTGACATCCGCACCTGGTTGCCTTGTGTCTTCTGATACGCCCACAACAGGAGCTTCCTTTCCGCATCACTCAGGGTATCTTGTAAGTCCAGCGAGTCAATGGTGGAAAGTTCTATGGAAAATAAACCCGAAGGAGTCTCTTTCTCCCGTAAATTTTCCGGAAGGTCTTTCGGCATAATCATGTCTGAGGTGCAAAATGCTATGGCATGTTCAATAGCGTTTTCTAATTCCCGGATGTTTCCAGGCCAGTTATACAGCAACAGCACATGAAGCGCCTCTTGAGATATTGAATTAATCGTGACACGTTGCAACAAGGCGTACTTTTTGATGAAGTAGTTTGCCAGGAGCGGTATATCTTCTTTCCTTTCCCTTAAAGGTGGAAGATGGATCGTGACTACATGGAGCCGATAATACAGGTCTTCACGAAAACGCCCCTCCTGGACAAGTTTTTTCAGGTCTTTTTTGGTAGCACAGATGACACGGACATTAATGGGAATCGTCTCCTCACCGCCGACGCGTTCAAATTCCCGCTCCTGAAGGACCCTGAGGAGTTTGACCTGCATTTCTAAGGAAATGTCATCTACGTCGTCAAGAAATATTGTGCCCCCATCGGCAAGTTCAAAACGCCCGCGCCGCATTTTTATTGCACCGGTAAAGGAACCTTTCTCATGCCCGAAGAGCTCGCTCTCCAGAATTTCTTTATTTAAGGCGGCGCAACTGAGTTTTACAAAAGGCCCATTCCTCCGGTTACTGTTATAATGAATAGCCCCAGCCGTGAGCTCCTTTCCGGTACCGCTCTCTCCCTGAATAAGCACCGTAGTATCCCGGTCGGACACGGTGTTAATAATCTCAAACACCCGTTTCATTGCATCACTCTTTCCTATCATATTATCATATCCGTACTGGCTTATGACCTGTCGTTTCAGCAAGATGTTTTCTGCGATCACAGCCTTGTGCTTGAGCGCCTTCTTGAGTTTAATTGTTAATTCTTCCAGGGGAAAGGGCTTCGTCGCGTAATCATATGCCCCTTCCTTCATCGCCACAACAGCATTTTCAATAGAGCCGTAGGCAGTCATGATGATAACCACGGTATCGGGTGATAACTTTTTTATCTGCCTCAAAAACTCTATCCCATCAATCCTGGGCAGGCGCAAATCCGTTATTACCACATCGAAGTTCGTGGATTGCAATTCCCTGAGGCCTTCCATGGCATTTGATAGGGAAGTGACGGCATATCCCTCTTTTATCAATTTATCCTCGAGGGACACACGCATAAGTTTTTCATCATCAACAACGAGTATCTTGCTCTTCATTTGAAAAATATCTTTTTTACGCTGAAAGAAGTGTTACAACCCCCTACTCCCCCTTTCCTAAGGGGGATTTTTTAATTCCCCCTTAGAAAAGGGGGATTAAGGGGGTTGTGTCTTTGCGTCCTCAGCGATAAAAATTATTACTCTCCTTTGCAACAGGGAAGGCATATCATAAAGGTAGTCCCTTCCCCGACCTTGCTTTCTATCCGGATTTCCCCGTGATGATCCTCGATAATCCTCTTTGAAATGGCCAGTCCCATTCCGAGCCCTTTTTCGCCTTCTTTGTTCTTCGTGGTAAAGAAGGGTTCAAATATCTTATCCACAATTTCAAGGGGTACACCACACCCAGTGTCACGAATAAAAACGGTAACACATCCTGCGTGACTCTTGCAAGTATCTGTCTTTATCTCCAAGGTCCCTCCACCTGGCATACTCTCAAGTGCATTGACCATAATATTAATGAATACCATGGAAATATGGTCCACGTCTATCAAAACAGACGGAAGAGATTCGTTGAGGTCTTTAAGAATACTCACATGGCCGGGCTCAGTCTTGTGCTCTATAAATTCAAGAGAACTCTTTATGATTGTGTTTATATTGTTTTCAGATATATGAAGCGTATAGGGTCTGGAAAATGTTAAAAGACGTTTTACGATCATCTCAACCCGCTTGAGGCCTTCCAGCATAAGAGCGGCGTATTTTTTCGTTTGTGGGACATTTTCCGGCTCACTTTCAATCATACTGGCAAAATTTTGCAAGCCGCCTAACGGATTATTGATTTCATGGGCTACCTCTGCCGCAAGCTCTCCTACGGCGGCGAGGCGCTCTGCGCGCAACAATTGAGCCGTCCGTTCCTCCACCTTTTGTTCCAGATTTGTGTATGATTCCTTCAGTTTCATGGCCATGTGATTAAATTCCCTGGCAAGAAGGCCCACCTCATTTTCTGAAATAATGGCTATCCGGTGATCGAGATTTCCGGAACCAATAGCCTTCGCCCCCCTGACCAATTGTAATATCGGCCGCGTAATCCGGTTGGTGAATGAAACGCCAATGACAATGACCACGAGGATGCAGACAAAGATCAGCACAACGACACGGTCCTTGAGTTTTTCAACCGGGGCAAATGCCTCCGTTAAATCCTGCTTTGCGACAAGCCCCCAATCGAGAATGGGGATGTGGCGATAGGCGGAAAGCACCGGGATATTTCTATAGTCCCTGGACTCTTTAATCCCCTCTTCTCCACCTAAGCTTAATACGGAAGGAATATCGAAGGTGGAATGGACAGGGCTGGTAAATTTTAAGGCAGACCCTTCTTTATGACGAAGGTCGTTGAGATACACGATGCTTTCCCCTTCTCGCCTCACCAGGAATGTTTCCCCGGTAGTCCCCATGCCAGGCCAGTTACGAATCACGGGCTCAATGCTGTTTTTGACGTTGATATCTAATAAGATAACGCCGATAATAACACCATTGCTTTCCAGGGTCATGGAATCGGTCATGCAAACAGGGCAAAAATACGTCATGTAATTTTGACCTGTTAGTTCGGATGTATGAATGTCTTTTACTGCCACATCTTTTTCCTCAAGGATATCAATGTAATCACCAAAAGAAGTCAGGGTTTTACCAATAATATAAGGGTACGTGGATATGACTACCTCGCCATTTGCGCCGTCAATAATAGAAATAATATTATAGTGTTTGTATATCTGCTTAAGGATGTGGAGATTATCGAGAAGCCTCTTGTAATTTATCCGTCCGGCTTCCGAACTCATCAACTGATCCACACTTTCAAACCTTCTTCTTTGGTGCAAAAGGATGGTAGCCGCTGCGGCAAGCACTTTGTTACGGGCGATCACCGACGTATCGGTTAATCGTTCTTCCAGCCAATTGTTGAGTTCGCTCTTTTTTAAATCGGCAATAGAGGTAAGTTGTTCTACCACTCGTTGTTCAATAGCCCTTTTACTGCTATAATATTCCATGATACAAACGAATAAGAGCGGAAGGGTGGTTAACAAGCAGATGTAACAGATGAGTTGTATCTTAATGCTCTTGAAGATATTGTTATAATAATGCATATTCGTTGCACAGTCACAACCAAATTCCCCTGAGCAGCGAGTGACGAAGGGGGGTCGTGAAAAACATGCAAAAAGAAGGTTTTATAAGGTACTATAATAAAGCCTATTTCAGGAGTAATATCCCACCCAGAATAAGCAACATACCTGCTACTTTAGACAAAGTAATCTGTTCGCCCAGGAAGATCCAGCCGAAGAGAAACGTAAATAACGGATAGCAGCTTGTCACAGGGATAATCCGTGAGATATCACCCGTTTTGAGGGCCTTGTAAAATACCAATTGTGCGACAACCCCAGCCAAAATACCGGCAAGGACAAGGAAAAAAATCGATTTAATCCCCATCTTCCCAAAGGATGGAAACTGAGGGGTAAAAGCGATAAGAATTCCGGCGCTCAGAAAGATACCCGTGCATCTTACGAGGTATGCCGCAGTGGGTTCAACCGACGAGAGTCCTACCTTTTCTAAAAATGGCACAAACCCCCAGATAAAGGCCGTAAGTAAGGCAAGGAAAAACGCCTCCATGAGATTCTCCAGGAAATTAATCTAACAATTTAAAAGACACAGCGCAGAGTTTCACCTTGTGTAATTATAATAAAACCGGAGGGAAAATTCTTTAATAATATTTCCAGGGTTTTTGGGACGTCTGAACCGGAATAGTCACAACAGCAGTAAGCTGCCTGCAAGCGATCCGAATCGTAAGGGAGAAGCAGGGCGAAGATTTTCTGCCGTATTCGCAGTCATCTCTCGGCCTGCCGGAAACAAGGGATAACTTTGAGCCGGGCATTACAGATAATGTTACGCGGTGAATTGTCTGATTTTGCCGGCTCGCGGCGGCAGTGGGTAAAAATACGCTGAATAGTTACATAATTTTACATATTTACCCATGCCCTACCAGCTCCTCCTTCATATACACCTTGTACAACTGGCTGTAAAGACCGCCTGAGCGGAGGAGTTCTTCGTGACTGCCATCTTCAACCTTCTCCCCCTTGTTTAATACGATAATCTTATCACAGTGTAAGATGGTGGATAAGCGATGGGCAATGAGGATGGACGTCCTGTCTTGTGTGACCTTTTGAATGGCATTCTGGATCAGGACCTCAGATATCGGATCCATGCTGGAGGTTGCCTCGTCAAGGATTATCACCCTGGGGTCATACATAATGATCCTGGATAGAGCGATAAACTGACGCTCACCAACCGAAAGATTTGCGCCCCGTTCGGCGATTTCTGTATCGAGCCCTTTTGCCATGCGATCGATAAAGGGCATCAATCCCAATGCCTCGATGGTCCCCAGCATCTTCGCATCAGACAGGGGATTGAACAAGGTGATGTTTTCCCGCAATGTGCCGGCAAACAAAAAGACATCCTGGCTAACCAACCCAATAACGTATCGCAGTCCAACCTTCTCTATTTTCCGTATATCAATCTGATCCAGCAGAATCGTACCCTTTTGGATTTCATAGAGCCGCGTCAATACGCTTGTAATCGATGTCTTCCCGCTGCCAGTCACCCCTACCAGTGCAACGGACTGTCCAGGCTCTATATGAAAAGAAATATCCTTCAACACATAGCCGCTGCCATTGTAAGCAAACCAGATATTTTGGAATTCTATCTCTCCTTTAAAATCCCTCTTAGAAAGTTCTTTGCCGGGATTGGGGATGGTATAATCTACTTCAGCGGGTTCTTTCATGAGACCAAATACCCGTTCCGACGACGCCATAGCGCCCTGGAAAATATTGTACTTTTCCACAATATCCCGGATGGGATCAAACAAGTCGTGAATGTATGCAAGAAATGCCACCAGGATCCCAAGGGTGAGAAACCCGTGCATGTACCTGGCAGCGCCATACCAGAGCACCAGACCAACCGCCAATGCGCTTACCATATTAATTGCCGGCTGGAACACCGCAAAATAACGGATATATTTGACCTGCTCTTGTAAGTAGTCATCATTGATCCCATCAAATTTGGTATAATTCTTTTTCTCCCGGTTAAAGAGCTGGACGACTTTCATCCCGGTGATATTTTCATTGAGATAGGCATTGATACGGGCAAGCTTACGCCGTATCTCCCGGAATGAATTTTTCATGCGGCTTCCGAACCAGAGCGCAATTACCACAATAATAGGAAATACCAAAAGCGTAATGAGGGCAAGCTTCGGGTTTAGCATAAACATTGCTACAAATATCCCGATGATAATAAAGATGTCCCCAACAACAACTATGACCCCGGCTGAAAAGAGTTCTCCGATAGCCGCAATATCGTTGGTTAGCCGTGTAACGATTCTTCCAACGGGGTTTTTATCAAAAAAAGAAATGGGAAGTGTTTGGACGTGATGAAAAAGCTCCATGCGTATATCCAGCATAACCTTTTGTCCTATGGACTGGATATTATAACTTTGTACCACCATCAATATTAGCCGTAAAGTTTCGGTAACCAGTATGGCAAGTGCCGCCTTGTATATTACCGCCTTGTCCCCCTTGTTAATCCCATGATCAATTGCATATCCAAAGAGATACGGGCCGAGCAAAAACAAGACCGTGGTAATGAGCACCATGAAGATGGACAACAAGCCTGATGCTTTATAGTGCAATACATATGACAGCAGCTTTTTGATAACCGCCCTGTCGTATAATTTATCGGCTAAAATGTCTTCACTAAAAAAAGCTTCTTTATCCATAGTAGATTGCGTGATTCATAACTCTTTATCAATTCACTGCATTCCATAATGCTTTTCTAATCTAATTGTACAGGAATTTTTATTTTATTTAAGCGTATTTTAGGGTGGCATGGACAAACTTGTTTGTCCATGTTTACCTTGATTTTTCAGATATTTTTTATTTCTTAAAGATTATCAGAAAGGCGGATATTTACTTGATTATGGTATCTTTGCGAACGATGGGTTTCCGATCGGCATCTATTGACTTTTTGCTGGTAACGTCTTTAAAATCCGTTAATCTGTGTTCGCTGGTAGGGAAGTTATCACCTAAATAGGATTGGCGTGCAACGGGGTTGTTTAAGATTTCCTGGGTGGTACCGCTGGCAACAACCGTACCTTCGCTGATAATATACGAACGGGTTGTAATGCTGAGTGCTTCACGGACATTGTGATCGGTAATGAGCAGGCCAATCCCCTTGTTCTTCAGTCTTAAGATAATATCCTGAACCTCATTAACGGCGATAGGGTCAACACCTGTAAATGGTTCATCAAGGAGGATCATGGTCGGAGAACTGGCGAGCGCCCGGGCAATTTCGAGCCGCCTTCTTTCTCCGCCAGACAAGGTAAATGCCTTGTTTTTTGCCAGATGTTTTAAGTTAAATTCGGTAAGCAATCCAATCAGGCGTTTGTATTTCTCGTCGGAATTGAATCGGTGTGTCTCCAGGATGGCAAGAATGTTTTCCTCAACCGTAAGGCGCTGGAAGACAGATGTTTCCTGGCATAAATAACCCATCCCTTTCCGTGCACGCCGGTAAATGGGGATGTCGGTAATATCTTCGTTCTGGAAAATTACACGTCCGCTGTCCGGACGAACAACCCCAATAATCATATTAAAAGAGGTGCTTTTCCCTGCCCCGTTTTGACCGAGAAGTCCCACAATCTCTCCGTCATTGACCTCAAAACTGATGTGATTCACGACGGTGCGTTTGCCGTATGCTTTTGTTAACCCCTCTGCCCTTAGTAAATTCATGATTATTTTATAAATTTGATAGTATTCAGAGGCCAGAATACGAAGAACGCCTTCCCTACGATATTCTTTTCCGGGACGAATTTCCATACGCGGCTGTCATTACTGTTTCTGCTATTATCCCCTAGCATAAAATAATCCTTCTCACCCAACTGGATCGGCTGAAGCGTGCCCCATGTGCCGGGGGAAAGGCTGGTATAATAAATGTCGTGGAAAATCTCGATGTTTTCAAAGGTCGCATTCACATGATTGCCACCGAAACGAATCCGGCTTGTGTCAAATGACCGTAGTTCCGGTAGCTTCCCTTCGTCATGGTCAAACATAAAAATCTTCGCATTGTCTATCGAAAGGGACACGATATGATCCACATTCGAAAATTCAATCTTGTGTGCTTGTCCGGCTGGTAAGTGGCTGTCCGCTTCCAGGACAACATTCCCGTTTTTTATAAGCTGGCCTTTTCCATTTGCATCATTTGCCGGGATAACGGCGGTAAATACATCGTTATTTTTTTCCAGGACAAGTTCAAGATATTGAGATCCTTTTACAAGGGTTATATCAAAGTTCACTTTTATATCACCCATTTCATTGCCGCCAGACCTGTTGTTGTATCCGTTTTGGTCAGTAATGCCCCGTCCAAATGTCAGAAGGGATGTGCCTGAACTGCCCGGCGACATATTATCCAGGGTAACCGACTTCTCATTGATTTTCCATGCACTGCTGTCGGTTATCCATATTGGATCGTCGGTTTCTTTTGCCAGATAATGGCTGTTATAGACGGGCAGCCACAGTGCCTCCTGCACAGAATCAGGCTTTCTTTGTATCTTGTCATTGATATAAATATCGCCATTCACGATCTGGAGCTTTTCGCCAGGCAAACCAACGAGTCGTTTAATGTAATTCTTTTTTTTCTTTGAGAACCTTGTTGTGCCGCATCGCGGGCAGCGGAACCCCTCATGCCATTCCGTATCGGAGAATTTGGCTGAACAATTTTTACACGTAAGATCGTACAGCGGGTAAACAAACACCACAACATCCCATCGTTGCGGATTTTTAAATTTATACCAGAATTTATTGACCACAATCCTGTTCCCGCCATGAATAATCCGGTTCGAGAGGTCAGACCAGGCGAAGGTAATTTGACATCTTGGGCAGTGTCCTTTCCTCCACAACCATGCCGGCCAATTATACCGGATCCTGTTATTGCAAACTTCGCAATACGCAGAGATACTTATCTCTGACTGACAATTGGGACAGGTGGCGCTTTCACTTTGACGATCGGAATAAAAAAACCAGCCACAATTGGGACATTTCACATTCTTATGTTCACCCAGTAAGGTCGGCGCCATTGAACCGGTGGGGATTTTAAATGCTTCAACTACAAAATAGCGGATAGCAAAGGCGATTGCAACGGCAATGGCTATAGATTCGATATTTTCACGCAGCCTGCCTTTCCGTTTTTTTACCTTGTAACTCACCTTAGGGATTGTCTGTTTTTCTTCGGCCACGCTGCACCTCATTCACCAACGGATAATACAGACAAGAATGCCTTTTGTGGGATTTCCACGTTTCCTATAGATTTCATCCTCTTTTTACCTTCTTTCTGTTTTTCCAAAAGTTTCCGTTTTCGTGTAATATCACCGCCGTAACACTTGGCGGTCACGTTTTTCGCTATGGGACGGATCGATTCTCTTGCAATGACCCTGCTTCCGATTGCTGCCTGGAGCACTACCTCAAAGAGGTGCCGCGAAATTTCATTCTTGAGTTTTTTTACCAGTTTTCGGCCCTTGACCTCGGCATCTTTCCTGTGGACGATTGTTGAAAGGGCATCGACTCGTTTGCCCGACACAAGGATATCCAATTTTACGAGGTCTGCAGACTCGTACCCGATAAAGTCATAGTCCAGTGTGCCATAGCCCCTGGTGGCTGATTTCATCTTGTCGAAAAAGTCAAAGATAATCTCAGCCAATGGCAGCTCATACGTGAGTATCGCGCGCTTTTCGCTGAGGTAGTCGGTACTCTTATATCTCCCCCTTCGCCCCTCGGCGAACTGCATAACAGTCCCTAAATATTCTGACGGCAAGACGAAACTTGCACGTACCATCGGTTCCCGAAATTCCTCAATTTCATTTACCGGGGGAACCTTTTCCGGGTTATCAACCTTAACTACCTCTTTGTTGGTTTTTACTATCTCATAGGTTACGTTGGGTGCGGTCTGTACGATATTGATGTTGCTCTCACGTTCCAGACGTTCCTGGACAATCTCCATATGTAAAAGGCCAAGGAATCCGCACCGAAACCCAAAACCAAGTGCCTGTGATGTCTCCGGTTCAAAGGTAAATGACGAATCGTTCAGGCTCAGCCGTTCCAATGCCTCGCGCAACACATGAAAATCGGCATTATCTGCAGGATAAACGCCGCAGTACACCATGGGCATGGGCGCCCGATACCCGGGCAACGCCTCAGCCGTTCTTTCTCTGTTATGGGTAACCGTATCCCCCACCTTGACATCGTGAATGGATTTGATATTGGCAATGCAGTAACCCACCTCGCCAGCCGAAAGGGAATCTTTGGCTACCATCTTGGGTTTAAAGACGCCGACCTCTTCCACCTTGAAAGAGCTATTTGTCTTCATCATATAGATCTCGTCACCCACTTTAAGCGAGCCGTCAAAGACACGCAAATAGATAATGACGCCACGATATTCATCATACACCGAATCAAAGATCAGGGCTTTTAAGGGCGCATCCGGACTACCTTCCGGTTTTGGGATGCGTTTGATAATAGCTCCAAAGATGTCATGAACGCCTTCCCCCGTCTTTGCGCTGACCATGAGCGCATCACCGGGGTCAATACCCAGCGTCTTTTCCATTTCATTCAGTACGTCATAAGGCCGGGATTGTGGCAGGTCAATCTTACTGATAACGGGAATGATTGCCAAATTGTGTTCCATGGCAAGATAGGCATTGGCGACGGTCTGTGCCTCGACACCCTGAGAGGCGTCCACCAGCAACAGCGCTCCTTCGCAGGCGCCAAGACTTCTGGATACCTCATAGCTGAAGTCAACATGGCCAGGTGTGTCTATCAGGTTTAAATGATACTCCTGGCCATCCCGTAGCAGCCTTAATGCAACAGCGCTGGCCTTAATGGTAATGCCGCGTTCCCGCTCCAGGTCCATATCATCCAGCATCTGGTTGCGGAATTCTCTGGATGTAATAGTGTTCGTCTTTTCCAGCAAGCGGTCTGCCAGGGTAGACTTCCCATGATCAATGTGTGCAATTATACAGAAATTTCTAATTCTTTCAGTAGACATCCTGCCGCTCCTATAATCCCTGCATCATTTCCAAGCTGCGAAAACACGATTTTCGTATCTTTATATGATGCCTCGAAGGCTCTTTGTTGAGTAACCTGTCTGATGGGGTTCATCAATAACTCCCCAGAACCGATCATCCCACCTGCTAATACAATCATCTCCGGGTTTAATACATGCATAACGTTAATCAGGGCAATGCCCAGATAACGGCCGGTCTCCTCAATAACATCCAGCGACGCCTTATCGCCCCTGATGGCCGCTTCGTTGATCATCTTTGCCGTGATCTCATCACGGTCTCTGAGTGAGGATAATGCACCGCTCCTTAATAACTCTTTAAAGCGCCGTACCATGCCGGTTGCTGAGGCATATACCTCAACACATCCACGATTGCCGCAATTGCACAGCGGTCCATCCATCCGGATCACCATGTGACCAATTTCAGCTGCCACATTATTGGCGCCCCGCCAGAGCCTGTTTTCTAAAACAATACCCCCTCCAACCCCTGTACCCAGGGTCAGCATCACCAGGGAATTGACTTCCCTGCCCGCCCCCACCCACTTCTCGCCCCATGCGGCTGCATTGGCATCGTTTTCCAGCACACAGGGCTTGGAAAACCGTTCTGACATTATGCGCCTGATAGGGATATTCCGCCAGCGCGGCAGGTTGGGAGAAAAAAGGATCGTCTCACCTTTTTTGTCAACGAGACCGGGCGAACCCAACCCAATGCCCACAATATCAGATGCTTCTATATGAGCGCCCTGTATGATTTCCGCAACGAGTTCAAGTATTTGATTGGATATGGTCTGCGGATCTGCATTCGAATTGGTTTTTATGGAAAGCCGGTGGATGATTTTCCCGTCTGTATCAACGACACCTGCCTTTAAATTCGTGCCACCCAGGTCAATACCAACAACATAGTTACCCAATTTTATTCATCCTTGCTCCGGAGGAGAACACTGCCTGTATTCAATAAAAGCCACAGGACTTACCAGTTAATTCTATCAACACGGTTAATTTGACATAATTCTACAAGCTGAAAATTTTAACAGAAGTCTTATAGTAAGTCAACTTATATGCATAGCGCAGCGGGGTCGCAACCAAATCCCTATAAATGAGTTTGGCAGGTTTTGGGAAACCATGCCACCCCTTACGGCATACCTGTTAAGTTAAGAAATAACAATTAATCCCTTATTCGTGCTGAATCAGTCATGTCCCCCGCTGGCGGGGGGGCAGGGGGCATAAGCGCTAACTTGTTTTATTGACAAATTTTATTCATCATGGTATTTTTATATCAATCATCCTGCTAACTTATAGGAGGACAAAGCCATGATGAATG
>JABWAQ010000090.1 GCA_013360945.1 Candidatus Brocadia sp. | reverse complement strand
GGTGTTTTTATTCTCAAAATACCTTGAAATCACTTGGAGATTCTACCATTTCTGGCCTAATCCTGCAACAAGGCTTCGCCTTGTTTGCAGGATTTAGGTGATTATAAACCTGTGCAATTGCATTTCCGTGCCCTGAGTAACGCTCCATACTTTGTCTGTCTGCATCAAGTATTGCCTGATAGACATCGGAGGCAAACGTCTGCATCCATGAAAGGAGGGTAGGGCCAAAATTAAAACTTATTCTGACGTAATTGCTGACAATATCCATGATACGCCTTTCTCCATCCAGAATTCTTGATGCAGAATTCGGGGCGTAACATTCGGCGTTGATCTTCTCATTCCAATCATGGTAAGGAAATGCGGAGTCCTGTATTTCTATTGCCTCAAGCCACGGATTTTCCCGCGGTGGCTGATAGAAGTGTCCGTGTATACAAATATATCTGTCCATATATTTACTATCAGGTATCCAGCAGGTATTTTATCCCATTCAATGGGATAATCACCCATTCAGGACGATTGTTTAATTCGCACCCAAGCTCATAAATTGCCCTCTCCAGGATATAAGCTCGCAGCATAATGTCAAGCATTTCCTTGTCCACCGGGATAAAAGATGCATTTCCTGCTCTTTCAAGGTACGACCTCAAAAATGCCCCCCCAACATATCGACACCATAACTTCATATATGGTTCTAATACAGGAATATCGTCCGGTCTCAAAGGGGCGTATTTTGAAAGGGCACTATGGACTGCATAGTGGAAGGATCGTATCATTCCTGCAACATCTCTGAGTGGAGACCTCTTCAATCTCCTGTCACTGAGGGTCCTTGCGAGTTCCCCTTCAAAATCAATGATAAAAAAATCATTCCCCGTGTAGAGGACCTGACCCAGATGATAATCCCCGTGTATTCGTATCTTCATTGCCAGGATTTTTCTGTTAAGGATACCCTTGAAACGATCTATTATTTCTTTTTCACGATTCAATATCTCGCTGGATGGTCCTTTAAGATTGTCCGGTAGATTTTTTAAGTTTTTTCTTAATGATGCAAAAACCCTTTTCGTAAGAGACTGCATGGATTGATACAGAGACCTTTGATAAGATGCCGTGAAAGGTTCAGGCACAAAGCTTGTATCTTCTGTTTCAGACGATAATGCCAGGTGAAGTTCGGCCGTCCTTTTTCCCAGAATGCTTATCATTTCAAGGTACATTCCGCCTATTAATTCCTGAAAAAGAACAGGTATCTCCCGAAACGCGCAATCGAATAGAGATGATGGAACGGCAGGTATTTCCTGAAGCTCATTTTTTCTGGCAAGGATTCTGCCAAAGTATCGTCCTATCCAATCCAGGGTGTATGCCCATGCATCTCCCTCATTTGATATGAAGGTTTGAAGCATGCCCAGAGTTATTGGTTCATATCCATGCCTTTTATATTCAAGCGCCCCCAAAAAGAGCGGAATATGGTGGAAAGAAATTGTTTCGGTAAGGTATCTGCAAATTTCCAATTCGGGATTTATCCCTTCATCGAGACGTCGATAAAGTTTTCCTATGAGTTCTTTGCCGTAGAGAATGGATGAATTATTCTGTTCTGCCTTAATTGGATGGGATTTCAAAGAGGAGAGTTCGTTACTCTTGTACTTTTTAAAATTCTTTCCCACATGGGTGATAAGTTCCCCATGAAATCCACGGACGGCATGTCTTCTTGTAAACATTGAGAGGAGATGTTTCTGGAATTCCTCATCATAGATGCTCTCGTATATAATCCCTTCGGTATTGTCATGCTTTAAGTGTGCAACGACTGCATGA
Source organism: Candidatus Brocadia sp. (assembly GCA_013360945.1). Lineage (GTDB taxonomy): Bacteria > Planctomycetota > Brocadiia > Brocadiales > Brocadiaceae > Brocadia. Next base: position 13,370 of record JABWAQ010000090.1, on the reverse strand, counting down.
GGATTTTCTATAACAACACTTTCGGCTTTGTCACCGGATGAAAAAGAAAGGGGAAGAAGATATATATCGGATAACCCTGTAATGTACTTGATCTCCAGCAAGAGAATTTGCACATCACATACCTGTTCCTTAATTTTAATATTTTCAATAATTTTTATCTCTCGTATATCCTGAAATTTACCGCCAAAGTATTTACATGTCCTGAGATAAAGAGGCAAAATATCCTGCTCAAATATTTCCTTTGTTTTCCCCGTAAAAATTGTTTTCCGGTCTCCGCTTATCTCGGGAACAGTCCTGATTTTTCTAAATCGTATAGATTCCTCTTCTTTTTTTAGCATGAACCAGAAATAATCATAGTGACCAAGAGTCAGGACATAAGGAGCCTCTTTTATGATGGGAAACGCATTTCCACTAAAAATATCTACCGGCCGATATCCAGAAAATTTTGAAAGATCGAGTTCGACAGCTTGTGAAAAGCGCGAGAGATTAATTACCGTAAGAATAGTTTCTTCTTTATACTGGCGTATAAATGCAAGAACTTTTGGGTTATCAGGAAACAGGAATTGGATGCTTCCCCTGCCGAATGCCTTAAAACGTTTCCTCATTGCAATGACCCTTCGCATCCACCAGAGAAGAGACGCCTGATTTCTTTCCTGATTCTCAACATTAACGGCCTCGTAATGAAATTCGGGGTCTATTATGAGGGGGAGATACAGTTTTTGCGGATTTGCACGGGAAAAACCTCCGTTTCTGTCCATGTTCCATTGCATGGGCGTTCGTACGCCATTTCTGTCACCAAGATGATAGTTATCTCCCATACCAATTTCATCCCCATAATAAATAATTGGGGTGCCTGGGAGGGAAAAGAGAAGGATATTCATGATCTCCACTTTTCTTCTGTTATTTCCAAGAAGCGGGGCAAGACGCCGGCGAATGCCGAGGTTTATCCGGGCGACAGGGTCCTTTGCATAGACCCGGTACATGTAATCTTTTTCTTCATCAGTGACCATTTCAAGGGTAAGTTCATCATGGTTTCTTAAGAAAAATGCCCACTGACACGCATCGGATATTGACGGGGTTTGTTCAAGAATATCAACGATGGGAAATCTATCCTCCATCCACATGGCCATAAATAATCTGGGCATCAGGGGAAAGTGGAATGCCATGTGGCTCTCGTCACCATTCCCAAAGTAATTAACTGCATCCTCAGGCCACTGGTTTGCTTCGGCAAGAAGCATTATATTTTTGTACTTTCCATCTATATATGCCCTGAGTTCTTTTAAGAATGCGTGGGTCTCCGGTAAGCTTTCACAACTCGTACCCTCTCTTTCAAATAAGTACGGGACGGCATCTAGCCGGAATCCATCAACACCCATATCTAACCAATAATCAATAACCCTCAGGATTTTCTTCCGTACAAGTGGATTGTCGTAATTTAAATCAGGTTGGTGTGAATAAAAACGATGCCAGTAGTAGGCTTTTGCCTCAGGATCCCACGCCCAGTTTGATAATTCAAAGTCTCTGAAAATTATCCTTGCGTCTTTATACCTCTCCGGAGTACTGCTCCAGACATAAAAATTGCGCAGTGTTGAACCAGGCTTTGACTTCCTTGCCATTTGAAACCATGGATGGCGTTCAGAGGTATGATTCAAAACGAGCTCGGTGATAACCCTCATACCTCTTTTATGGGCTTCTTTTATGAATTCCTTAAAATCACTTAATGAACCATAGTCAGCATGGATCCCAAAATAATTTGCAATATCATATCCATCATCTTTGAGCGGGGATGGGTAAAAGGGAAGAAGCCATAGGGCAGTAATACCAAGATGCTCCAGATAGTCTAATTTTTCTATAAGTCCCCGAAAATCCCCGATCCCGTCTGCATTACTATCGTAAAAGGCCCTTACATGAAGCTCATAGATGATGACGTCTTTATACCAGAGTGGATCGTCTGCAAGATAAACCTTCCTATCAGACATTAGTTAATAAGTCTCCAAAAGTTTTCATATGCTCCAGCGGGTTCAAGTTGGTACCTGGTTCCCTGTTATACCTAGAAAATTAGGGGATTGTTAGCATTATATCTACTCTAACAGGTTCAATCCTTTCTCGCGCAAATTAGCACAAATACTAACTAACCTTATTAAAATACTCAAGAAATTTCTTCAAGTCCATGTTTATTATTTGATTAATTAAGATGATTTCAAAACCAATTACTTATGTTATTATTGCTTCTGATAAAGGATAATCACAAAAATACTATTGAGAAATAAATTTAATATTCTAAAATAATAAAAATAAGTACGGCTTAATCTAGCCAGGGGGTTCACAAAACACAGGAGTAAGAGATGTCATTCAACGCGAGACTAATCAACCTCCTCAAAACCGATCCGCGTTTCGTGGACGACGAAGGTGAACTCGTCCTTGCAGCGGTACAAGACCGTGCCTGGAAGATTGACCGCGATAAAGAATTATTGACAAAAGATGGTGTCTTGATTGTTGCTATTGATGACAACGAAGTTTTCTATTTGGCGGTGATGCTCCACGAAATATTTGCTGAACATGAAATTCACTGCATTACCATTGTTCACAATCCTCGCGGCGTTCGAGTTAGAAAAATCATTGAACAAAATGGCAACGGCGATTTCATTTACTGTGAACTGATGAAGCACAACGAACTTTCACAATGGGGCAGCATCAAAAAAGAAATCCCCGATAGCGTCGCGACGGTTGCGCTGGACAACGGGAAAAAAGGCACGGTGGTGAAAGACGGAACCCGTCAGGATGTGAAGGTGCGGGACATCGAGCGCAACGTTGTGCAGTCTGCTCTCTCGCGTAACCCGTTTTTTACCTTTGCAACGATCAAACATTATTTCCCCCATCTTGCCTCAATACGCGACTTTATCGCGTCGGATGACTATCTCGGCGGACTGGAAATCACCTTTCAGGGCAACGTGTACGAGTTGGACGACAATCGCTCTGAGAAACTCGCGGCCATGTCAGGCTTGCTGAGTCAAATCGAAGCCGAAATCCGCGTCAACGTCACTGATTACCAAGGCACGCGTGACTTCAGGCGCGATTGGGTGCATGAAGTCTTCAAAGATAAGGTGTTAAAATCCGACGCCAAAAATCCTCGCACGGCTGACGACGTATCGTTTGAGCATTTTGTCTCTGCCAAAGATTGGTTTGCTTTCAACACCATTTATGGCACAGGCGAAGAAAAAGCCTTTGTGCGTATGATGGACAGGCAAATGCAAAAACTACAAGCGCAATACGAGCAAATCTACCTGCTGCGCAACGAAGGGCATTTCGCCATCTACAACTTTGCTGATGGGCAAGCCTTCCAGCCGGATTTTGTATTGTTCCTGCGCAAGAAAGGTGGCAAATTGCTCATGTATCAACTTTTCATCGAACCAAAAGGGAGATACCTCAAAGAGCATGACCGCTGGAATGAGGCTTTTCTGAAAGAAATTACTAACGAGTTTGGCGGTAAACCGCTGAAGTTTCATGATGAGAAATACCGTTTGATTGGTGTACCATTCTATAACAACGATGATGAAAATCAGTTCAGGGCAAGTTTCGATTCCGTGCTGCACTAGCAGAAATGCGCCGTGCCTTCAAGGGCAAATGGCTTCCTTTTGCTTAATCCACTCTCAAATGCATTTCCTGATGTATAGGACAAAACTCTGCCCCCTCATGATTGTTTCATCGCCGGGGGTCAGTTCATATTTAAGAAGGGAACCGGGCCCATTCCACGTCTTTTCAGAGGAATCCAGTTCCTTACGCCATCTCTCTTCTGAAATAGGAGGGGTAATTTTGACATCCGCGCGGTTAAAATTAAAGATAAGAAATACATGATTTGAGGCCTTCCATCTCCTCACAAGCACAGCCTTTTCCTTCTCAAGGCTATCCGCATGAAGGCTCTCTTTATCAAGGGTTGAAAGAGCCGGAGTTATTTTTCTTAATGTTATCAGATGCTTATAAAAAGTTAACAAAATTTTGTGGTTGCCCTCATTTCTTTTTTGCCAATCTATTTTTGATTTAAGAAATGTTTCTCTGTTTTGCGGGTCAGGCGGTTCACCCTGCCATTTAAATTCACTGAACTCTCTTTTCCTCCCTTGCCTCACTGCTTCAATAAGGGCAGGATCGCAATGGCTTACAAAATAAAGGAATGGAGCGTCCTCACCGTACTCTTCGCCCATAAAAAGAAGGGGGATATACGGAGAAAGAAGAACAGCCCCAGCCGCGAGTTTCATGGCCTCAAATGATACAAGGGCGCTGAGTCTTTCCCCCAGCATCCTGTTACCCGTCTGGTCATGATTCTGTGAGAAGACTATCATTTGTTTCGCCGGTATGTCCTTTGAGGAATTACCATAGTATTTTTCCCTAAACTGCGAATATTCCCCCGAATAGACAAAACCCTCTTTCAGGGACTTTACCATGTGCGCAATCCTTCCAAAGTCAAGATAATACCCGCGATTTTCCCCGGTAAGAAGGGTATGGAGTGAGTGATGGAAGTCATCACACCATACGCCATCAATACCATGCCCTCCGTATTGCCGCGGTATTACAACGCGGGAATCGTTCAAGTCACTTTCTGCTATAAGGTAGAATTTTCTCCCCTTCTTTTGAGAAAATTCTTCAACTCTTTCTGAAAGTTCGCAGAGGAAGTGCTTTGATCCCATATCAAATATGGCATGTATAGCATCAAGGCGAAGGGCATCCACATGATAATACATGAACCAATGAATGGCATTTTCTATGAAGAAGTTTCTAACCTCATGAGAATATTTATCGTCAAAATTTATAGCATTACCCCAGGGTGTTTTGTATTTATCCGTGAAGTACGGTCCAAAGTCCCCCAGATAATTGCCTTCCGGACCTACATGGTTGTATACCACATCAAGGACAACTGAAATCCCTTTTTTATGGCACTCATTTACAAGGCGTTTAAATCCTTCGGGGCCTCCATAGGAATTCTGAACTGCATAGGGATGAACCCCATCATAACCCCAGTTCCTATCACCAGGAAACTGGGCAACCGGCATTATTTCCAGGGCATTTATCCCCACCGCTTTTAAGTCGTCAAGACGGGGAATGATCGCCGCAAAAGTTCCATCCGGTGTAAACGTTCCTACATGAATCTCATAAATGATCATCGCGGCCATATCAATGCCTTTCCAATGCTCATCTTCCCAGATGAAGGTATGATCAATTACCTGAGAAGGACCATGTACACCTTTGGGCTGATAGTGGGATGCAGGGTCTGGCCTGTCTTTTTCGTCATCAAGCCGATAGTAATACGTGATATGTTGGAGTGCATCCTCAATGACTGTTTTCCAATATCCCCGGGAATCCCTTTCCATAGGAATTATCTTTTCGTAAGGAGAAACTATTTTTAATGCTACAGAGTCAGGAAAAGGAGCCCAGACGGTAAATTCATACCGCCCATTTCTCATACTATACGCTCTGGTTTTCATTCTGTTTACTATGTCCCTGCATGTCCTGAAAAGGAAAAGGAGCTACTGAACGTATATGAATATCCCTCTGTGGAAAGGCAATTACGATATTATTCTTTTTAAATATCTCATCGATAGCGAAATTAAGTTCACTCATGGCAAACCATCGTTTCCCGGGACCCTCTGCCCAATAATATAATTCAAACATCAGCGCGGAGTCGCCAAATTCCGCAAACCGCACAAAAGGTTCCGGATAGGTCTTAATGTTAGGATTTTTTCTGGCAATCTCCAGCAAACACTTTTTTACCAATGCCGTATCGGAACCATATGCAACTCTCACTTTTACAAAACCCCTCATGAGCGACGAGGGGTAAGTCCAGTTGGTTACCCTGCTTTCAATAAACTTTAAATTGGGTACCGTTATGGTAATTTCATCCGGAGTAGTAAGCGTCGTGCTTCTTGCGCTGATCTTTTTGATTGTTCCCAATGTGCCATCCTCCAGGGTAATAACATCTCCAACTTGCATGGGACGCTCAAAGAGCAGAATGATTCCGCTTATAAAATTACTGATAATGTTCTGCAATCCAAATCCAATACCGATACCAAATGCCCCGGCAAAGAAGGCCAGGCTTCGTAACGGAACCCCTGCCAGATTAAGGCCAATCAGCGACGCAATACCGATAATGGTATATCGTATCAGCGTAGACAGTGTTTGTCTCAATCCATGCTGCAAACGAAGTTTATAAAATACCTTTTCCTCCAGCAACTTTTTTATATACCGTGCGACGAAAATTGATATAATCAGCACGCCTAACGCTACTATAATCTTTATCGGTGTGGTGTACCTGCCTTCTTCAAAGAAGAAACGATACCTGAGTCCGCTACCAATAGTTCCGAAAACCATTCCTATTTGTTCGAATATTTTTTGTACCAGATAGGGAGCAGCAGGGGAGCCTATTGCGTCTCGAAATGTCCCAACCCATACGCGAATAATAATAATTGCTGCAACAATCGAGATGAAATAATTCATCGAAATGTGATATACAATCGTGACGGCATGAAATCTTTTTTCCTCAGGAGCGCCCTCCTTGATATTATCCCTCTTGAGTTGTCTCTCTCTTACATACATCAAACGGTGATGCAAGAACTTCCATATCCAAAATGAGATAAACGCAATGACAAAACTCTTTATGCAGGTCTTCAACAACACATACGTTAGCACGGGATAGCCGAGACTTCTGATTGCAAACAGGGAGACAACAAAGACAATAAAGACAGGATAAATTATCGTTATTAAGCGATGGATAAGCCTCCCAAATTGGCTTTCGGCGCCCGGCAACAATTTAAATATGAGCGGTTTTTGCGTTGCAAGCCATAACAAAAGCACTAACATCCCCAACCGGTAGATAAACCATAATAATTCAATAACATCGTGCCGGTACCCAAATACGGTCAGCACAGCAATTACCGACAAAGTAATCAATGAAAATAATAAAATAATGTTCAATGATGTATAAAGGTGCTTGGGAGAGATGTAAGCCAGTGAGGTAACTAATTTTTTATCGCCCTTTTCCGGACCAAAAGATTCAACGAGCAGGCCTGTGAGTACTCTATGTATTGTAAGAAAGGTTAATACAAATATCGTTGCCGTTATCAGAGGGTTTTGGACATCAAAGATGTAAGGTATTGACACAGAGAGGATGACTAACCATAAAACATTCGTACTCTTCTGAAGCACAATCAAGAGGCTGGGAAGTAATCTTGTATAATAGTATGATATGTCTCCGGAATCATATAATTTCTGTATTTTGTTTGTACACCACAGACGTGCAAATCTCTTATAAAAGTAAAAGCCGGCTATAAGTGTCAGCAAACCGCATAATCTTATCCAAAAATGAATGGTATGTCTTTTTGAAACATATGACACAAAATTTATTCCATAATCTTGAGCAATACCGTAAAAATAGTCCAATTGTCTATAACAACCCGTTAAATCCTGATACACCGATCGTAATGTTTGGGCAGAAATATTACTCTCTATCCTTGTCCAAACATTGGCGGCCTTCATTGTTATCAACTCTTCTTTCGTTTTGTTCAACAGGACTAATGCTTTTTCCTTGATTTCCAATTGTTCATACAGCCTGTCTAATCTTGCCGATATAAGTCCACCCTGTTCTTCCAGGGATTTTGTTATTTGATGTGCATATTCTATCGCCTGGTTCGCCAATTCCTTGTTCTCGAAAAAAGATACTTCCTTTTCAATCTTTGATGTTTTTTCGTAGGAATTAGCCAAATTATCTGAATTCAGCTTTTCCTCTTGTTTTACAGAAGGGATAAGGCTTTCCAATGCTGTAACCGCCTCCGAGAAGCGTTTTATTTCCGATTCAACTTTTTTTAGCGATTCATCAACACCCTTTAACGCCGCTCCTTCGTTTATCAAATATTCGACTTTTGTCTCCAGTTTTTTATACTCAGTGACGTCTTTATATCGTTGTGCGCCGATGGTAATCAGTTCATCCTTCTTTTTTGCTACCAATCCAATTTGCTTATGAACTTCAGCCTCTAACTCCAGCACCCTCTTTCTTTCCGGAGAGGTCGTTACCATCTGTTTTTGCGCAACTTCCTCTCCTTTCCTGGCTGCTTCCTGGAAAACCTTTTCTGCCTCAGCCCTTCTCATTTCTGCAACCTTTTGCGTTACCTCCTCCGCTTTTTTGGCAGTTTCCAACTCGGCCTGTTTCTTTTTCAATTCTTCCGTTTTTTGTTTTTCTTCTAACCGTCTCGCCTTTTCGGTTAAAAAGGCCGCATTGATTTCTGCGTTTTTCAGCGCCTGTACCGCTTCATCATGCCAAACCCTGGCAGTTTCCAGTCTCGATTTAAAAATTGAAACCCACTGAGCACTCATCGCTTTTCGCCACAACATAACGCTGTTTACCTTTTCCCGCGCCTTTTCTATCAGTTTTTCGTCCCTGATATCAGCCATTATCAATTGCAACTCCTTAGCGAGGTCCTGCTCCCTCGTGGACGTTCTTACTTTAACATCTTCTATCTCTGTAACTAAATTCGATACCAGCGTCTCCTTCTCCTTGAGATTTGCCTGCAATGCCGCAAGATAACCCTTTGCAATATCAGCCTCTTTTCTCACAATGGATGCCTGATCAGAAGGCGTTGTGGCAAGGATGTCCTCTATCCTTACTATGGACTCTAATAACACAACCCGTTCGGTATAAACTTTTGACTGATTCTGAAGGGCTGTAATCCGGTCATTGTACGTCCGTACCTGTTCGTTGTCTCCATCGATTTTTTGTTTAACGACTTTAATTTCCTTATCCAATAATTCCAAATATTTTGGATTTGTCTCACCCGTCTGATATGCCTTTTTGTCTAGTTCTAATCCCTCAAGATACGTGGCCGTTGTCTCTTCATCACTTTCTAAATTCACTATCGAAAGCTCTATTTCTGCAACGGATTTGCCCAGTGTGGTTTTTATCTCTTCTGCCTTTATTCGGGCTGTTTCAACGTCTGCGGTCTTTACTGTTATGCCTGTTTCTGCAAGCGTTACTTCAACGACCTTTTCTTTTTCAGAGGGTTGGGCAGGTGAATCTATGGTTTGGGCGTGTAAATTAACGCAGAGAACTATCCATAAGCAGCACATAATCAGATATCGTACTAACGCAAAGGCATTTCTTCTCTTGAGCATTCTGTACTTCATAAACTCTCTACTCTCCTTGCCGATTGAGTTTCATAATACCAGGATTTCAACCATTGAGAAAATTATATCCCGAGGGAGAGATACAAGGCTTGCGAATTAATTCAAGTGCGGTCTGTGCCATATCATCTGCAGAAACTGCAAGCATTTTAGTACTAAACCAAAATTGAAATTTATTTATATTTGTTTTTTTACGAAAAGACATGCCCTTTTCCCCCTCTATCCGAATGAACCGGAAGATGAGTTGTTTTTCCTTCATAACAAAATTATTTGCCCATAATCCGCAAATATCGTGCAATGCCGTTTCTTGTAATTAAACCGACGATCTTGTCATTTTCCATGACAATAATCCTGCCTTTGTCCTCTCTTATCATCAGTTCAAGGGCCTTCATTGCATCCACATCAGGAGAGACCTCCCACTTTTTGCTATGGGGGATAAAAACATCGGATACTCTCACCTTGCTCCAGTCCTCCCTGGGAATGTCTTTACTCTCCTTAAGGGTTATAATGCCCAAAAATTTTCCTCCATCCGTGACAGGGAATCCACCGTATCCGTATCTCAGAAAATACTTATCTACAGCCTCATCAATGGGAGTTGAGGAATTGATGGTTACAATATTCCTTGCCATGACATTTTTAACCTTAATATTTGAGAGCGCCTCCTGAAGAGTTGCCTGTTGTTGACTTGACTGGGCTGCCATATAAAGGAACCATCCTATAAGCAACAGCCACAATCCACCTGAGGAACCTGAAAAAATTAAAAATAAACCAAAAAGGAGAAAGAACAGCGCGATCCTTTGCCCAAAGATTGATGCCCTCTGGGTGGCATAAAAATAATCTTTCGTTCTGCTCCACAACGCCGCCCTCAGCACCCTCCCGCCATCCATCGGAAAACCCGGAATAAGATTAAAGGCGGCCAAGACAAAATTGATTTGAGCAAGATAATAAAAAAGCGCCTTTGCTCCGCCAGCAGTGTTTACAGACAACAGGAAAAAAAGACCTGACAGAAAAAAACTCGAAAGAGGACCTGCAATTGCCATCCTGAATTCTGCCTTAGGATGTGGAGGTTCATCTTTCATCTGTGCAACTCCTCCAAAAATGAACAGGGTAATGTCTGTTATTGAAATATGGTATTTTCTGGCCACATATGCATGGGAAAGCTCATGGAACGCGACAGAGGCAAAAAGCAGCAAAGATGCCAATGTACCCTTAATCCAGTAAGAGACCATCGGAAGTTCAGGCGCCGCCTTCGGAAAATACTGCGTAGATAAAGACCACGTAATCAGACCAAAGACAATAAACCACGAGAAATGCACCCGTATTGGTATCCCCATGATCTTTACAACTTTCCACGAACCCTGGGCTAAAGTTTTATTCATTTTACACCTCTTTTCTCCAGTTCTTCACACTATGTTGCGTATTAAATAATATAAAATTGTGCTGGTGGATGACAAAAAACTCCTGTTTCATTTTTTGAATCACAAAAACGTTACCAGAATTATAATCCAAATTTATTCACAAGGTGTACTGTAACCGATGTAACGTTTTCATCAACGTAAAATTTAACCTCATCCCATTTTGGATGACGGCGTACTTTTTGTACGTCTAGCCTTGAAAAACCAATAGGTTCTTTAGGTATCCCCAGAATGCCGCTGCGTTCTAATTTTCACTACTATTAAGGTCATGATATGCAGAGAGCGAATACTCCCCCGGTTCTACATTTTTAATCCTGTATCTCCTGAAATTATCTGTCCGTTCAATTAATTCTGCATCTATATCCACATATCCTTTATCTCTCTTCACATGACAGTTCTCGCTGTCACAAATAGAAAAACGTACAGGGGCATCATTGTTTTGACTAAATCTATCCACAGTAACAATTACGTCACCGGCAAATACTTGAAAAGAAGATAGAACAAATAATAACGGCAACCAGATAAAAATCATACTTTTTTCTCCTGTGAAATTGGAATCATGATCTTTCATCAAAATACCGTGTAGAAAAACTAAATTGTTGCAAAAAGTGAGTATAACCAGTAATAGCAAGGAGTGCATGTTTTTGACATAACAATACTTCACCTTCGTTTTTCGGGATGTCTGAAGAATCTCAATATTAAAGCTTACACCACATCAAACCCAATACTCTGGAAGGCAATAATACTCGTACAATGCAATTTCGTATTCTCTGCTCACAGGGAAGGAAGGGCCGAATTTTGGCTGTTTTTAATCGTTTCCTTTAGCAAATCCACGTACACCTTTGATTTCTCCCATCATACCTTGTCTATCCACAGCGGTGCAATCAGTATCTTCTTGCCAGGCAACCAACCTCCCGTATCTACTACAATATATCTGACAATCCATGTGTTATCATCAACAGGGAAGTCGGACACATGGCCTATCTCACCGCCAATTGCATGGATGTGATACTTTCTCACTTTCCTTCCCTCATGCCTCTCAGGTGTGAATCACGTTCATCTTCCCGGATTGATGCCTTTTTTGCACTGCCTCCGGGATATTAGGTAACCGGAGGAATGTTATAAGGCCCTGTCGCATGCCAGTACAGTGGCCATCCATAATAGTTATGTAACTCGATTTGTGCTGCCGGGCGATTGGTTTGTGCGTATCGATATCGGGGCCGTTTTTTACCTGTTGCCGGGTGAGCGTAACGGGAAAATATCCCCATTACCACTCTGATTGATCAAAGCCTACAGGAGATATGAGTACCTTTCGTTCCAGGAGCCAGGTTTCGATATCTCCTACGAGATATTGTACTGCCCATGGCTCGTCGTCAAAAAAGAAATCGTATACCTCTCCGATGGTATCACCCCTTGCGTGGATTTTATATCCAAACAGATTCTTTATATTCTTTAGCATGGATTCCCCCTCATTTCAAGAAAGAAATGCTTTAAGTTTTATGTTTTTTACTATAATAAAATTTACCATCAGATGCACATTTTAAATTTTAATCAGACTTCATACGTTTGTTATTGGCCTCATATTTTAGCCGATGGATATCATTCATCAATATATTCATTGACGAATAAACACATTTGACCGAAAATGAGCTATGGCTTCGTTACTAAAAAGATATTTTTTTGAAACAATTAGGACACTATCCTTGTTCTGTCTTTTCGAAAAAATGAATCGTGTATTAGTTTGAAAAGGTATTTTGTACTTAATTATCAAACAAACAGGAAGATTTTGTTGTCAAACAGTTCGTTGCATGTCATTTTAAAGATGAGGAGCCTGCTTACTATGCTGAGAGCGTTCTCGGCGGCACGGCTTAAATTTCCTAAATCTTATGGAGGAGAAGGAAATGCTAAAGAAGTTAGGTTGTAGTCTTACTGTTGTGGGTGCGTTAGTGTTTAGTATTGGTGTGGTAAACAGTGCGTTTGTTAGTCCTGTCATTGCTGAAGACAAAAACAAGGATAAGGACAAAGAGGAAACGTCAGGGAAGCTGATGTCTGGGACGATGACGACTGCATTTGCCGGTACGGTTATGTCAGAGGACGAAGGCAAAGACAAGGAAAAGGGCAAGGAAGAAAAATCTGGGAAATTAACGCATGGTACTATAACGGCTGCATTTTCAGGCGCTGTCATGTCAGAAGATAAAGACAAGAGCAAGGACAAGGACAAGGAAGGAAAGTCAGGAGAGCTGATGTCTGGCGCTGTAAAGATTGCATTTGCCGGTACGGTCATGTCAGAAGATAAAGGCAAAGACACGGATAAGGACAAGGACAAAGAAGGAAAGTTAAGAGAAACAATTTAACTGCTAAAAGTATTATCACAACCCTGCAACCAGGCACCACCTGGATTGCAGGGTTGAGGTATTACGATTTTATGTACTGACGTAACAAAAAGCAACTGCATCTCACTCCTGTTTGAAGCAATCCTTTTTACAAACCTTAACCCACTTTTATTGTTTCCTTCTCTCAAAGAGCAGGGGTTTATAATCCGAATTTATTCACAAGGCATACTGTGACCGATGTAACGTTTTCATTGACGCAAAATTTAACCTCATCCCATTTTGGATGGCGGCGTACTTTTTGTACGTCTAGCCCTGAAAAGCCAATAGGTTCTTTAGATATCCCCAGAATGCCACTGCGTTCTAACGGATGTTCACCCCAGTCAAAATACATAAGTATAGAATGCATGGCATGTTAGTGTTATTTTATCGATAAATATGTGGTCACTAATATATTATTATT
>JABWAQ010000192.1 GCA_013360945.1 Candidatus Brocadia sp. | reverse complement strand
CTTTAGTTTATCGAAGATTCCCTGTAGTTGCGTTTCATCCGGAATGTACTGGATATTTATGGATTCTATCATATCAAAGCCGCATCCCTTTAATACTTCTTCCACATGGCGAACCCCTTGTCCTCCCCATCCATAAGAACCGAAGGCTAACCCAATTCTGTTTTTGGGAGACAGCCCTTTCAGATAGGTTAAAAAACCTGCAACAGTAGGAAGCATATTACTATTTAACGTAGGAGAACCAACACAGATAAATTTCGCTGTTAATATATCGTTCATTATGTCAGAAATATGGTTATACTGAAGATTAAGTATCTTTGCAGGAATCCTATATGACTCAAAGGCTTTTTGAATTGTAGAAGCAATCTTTTCCGTAGATTTCCACATAGTATCATAAATAATCAGCGCCTTCATTTCTGCCTGATTGGCAGCCCATTTTCCATACTCTTCCAAGATCATCTTTACATAAGAACGCCAGATGATCCCGTGGGCAGGAGCAATCATGTCAATAGCAAGCGGGGCTATTAAATCTATTGCCTTTTTCACCATCATGGAGTAAGGTAAAACAATATTAGCATAATACTTCCTTGCCTCTTCCACAACAATTCCAAAGGGATATTCATCATCGAACCTTTCAGAAGAAGCAATGTGCTGTCCAAATGCATCATTGGAAAAAAGGACGTTATCTTCTTCCAGATAACTCACCATATTGTCCGGCCAGTGAACCATTGGAGTATGAAAGAACTTTATATTTCTCTTACCAAGGTTAACAGACTCATCTGATTTAATTACCTTAAAATTCCAGTCATTTCTTTTATAATGAGCAATTAACCCCTTGTGTCCGTTTGGAGAGGTTATAATCGTTGCGTTCCTGGCAGTTTCCATAAGGAGTGGCAGACTCCCGGAATGGTCCATTTCTACGTGGCTTGCAATAATATAATGAATTTGTGAAGGGTCTATGAGAGAAGATAAGCGACTCATCATTTTCTCGTAGAGATGAGGTCTGACCGTATCAATCAGGGTAATTTTCTCATCAAGTATCAGATAGGCATTATACGTTGATCCCCGTTGGGTTAAATAGCCGTGAAAATTGCGAAGATCCCAGTCAATTTCTCCAACCCAATAAATTCCTTCTTTTAATTTTACTGGATTCATTCGTTTCTCCACAAAAAGTTAAATATCTGAGAAAATTATTCACGAATAGTTAAACTTAAACACTCGATGTTTTTGTTTATGCTTCTTTATTATAGAGATTGGATTGGCTGTCCCACTATTTCTTTGATATGATTGAGAAAAACCTCGTTAGGGGTGTAATTTTCCCGAAGTGGACTTATGATAAAAACAGGTACATGACAACCGATCTGATGCAACCTCTCTTGCGTTTTCATGATATCGTCAGTGGTATCATCTTTATATCTATTAATCACTGCAAGATCAATCTTGGGAATAATCTGTTTTGTAGAACGTTTTATTTTCGGTTCCCTGGCTGTGGTAACAAGAATACTAAGATTAGCGTTATGGGTATGTAAAAAGCTATTACCTTCTACAAGGACGAAACTGCCTTTATCAAAATAGGACAATGCCTCTTCGATGCCTGCTTGAAGATATTCAGAATGGGTTTGAAGCCATACAACCTTTCGGGCGCCAGCGCTTTTGAAGAGGGCAGTGTCTTTACCCGGTTGATTAATCTGAAGCGGATCAACGGTAATCTTATAAGGATATGCCATAGTCTCACATACATCACAATCGGAGTGTCTGGTGCAGTTGCCTTCATGTTTTGTAGTAATTTTTAAGGCAGATAAGTCAAAAAAATGCCTGAGTAAAAATTGTGCAATTGTCGTCTTTCCTACACCACTTGCTGTGCCAGTAATAGATATAATCTTCATACTATACAAGTATACTATCTTCTGCCGATTCCTACAACTCCTTTTGCCTTTTTCTCCTTATTAATGCTAGAAATTCCCGTCCAATTGTATTGTATTGAATCTTTAAACTTACGGTTGTTGGACCGAACTCTGCTGAGGTGAAGTTTGAAAGCTTTTTTTATTAATCAATTCCTCGTACTCATTGATATAGTAACGAATTGTAGACAGTACAGGATTGGCTGCCGTTTGACCCAGACCACATAACGATGCTGTTTTGGTAACCTCGGCCAATTCCCTGAGCAAGTCAATATCCTCCTTTTTGCCCTCTCCTTTTGTGATACGGGTAAGAATATCGAGCATCCTTTTGGTTCCAATCCTACAAGGAACACACTTTCCACAAGACTCATCCTGGCAAAACTCCATAAAATACCGTGCAA
>JABWAQ010000089.1 GCA_013360945.1 Candidatus Brocadia sp. | reverse complement strand
ATGCACTCGACCACATAGCCAAACATGGATCAAACCACTCCGACGCAATCATCACAGATAATGTCAATAACGCCCTGCGATTTACCAAAGAGGTAGATTCTGCAGCCGTATATGTCAATGCCTCTACCCGTTTCACCGATGGTTATGAATTTGGCATGGGCGCTGAGATTGGCATCAGCACCGATAAACTTCATGCCCGGGGCCCCATGGGTCTTGAAGAACTCACATCATATAAATTTGTAGTATTTGGGAATGGGCAGGTAAGAAAATAGTACTCCTTCGGCACCAGGAAGCGAGGATATACCATAATTCTCATAAAGTTATCTATAGCGGATGTTCACCCCAAAAGTGAGAAATAAAAAGGCCACGAAATCTTTAATTTTATTGGATTACTCGTTGATGGATAAGTTTTTTTCTGGTGACTACCCGAATGTCCCGGCTTGGCAATACCTAAGGATAATATTTTTGTATAATTATCACATCCTTTTCCTTTGACATAGCAATATAACATGTGTTATATTGCTGTCGCTCACACCACACGACAACATAAAAAAGGAGAAAAGGAGTGCGGGAACAATATACCGTTGGGGCTTGTCCTAAGGAAGATTATCCTGAACGCATTAAACGTCTCCGCGCTAATCTTGGGCTTACACAGCAAACCCTGGCTGAGCACCTCGGTGTCTCATTCGCAACAGTTAATCGATGGGAAAACGGCCAGGCAAAACCTTCACAACTCTCATGGAATCAACTCCGTCAACTCGAAAAAAGCATTTCTCAAGAATCTAACCCTTATGATAGGCAGGTAACCCGGAGCAAAGAGATTCCTTTGGACTTTACTGGTAATCCGGAAACTGTCAAAATCCTTGCAGAGGGAAAGCGTCTTTCTTTCGGGCACCTGGTAAATCCAACCTTTGCGACCGAAATATCCTGTATCCACCCCCTGCCACACCAGAGGATTGCAGTCTATGATCACATGCTTAAACAATCACGATTACGATTTCTTTTAGCAGATGATGCGGGAGCCGGCAAAACGATCATGACCGGTCTTTATATTCGTGAAATGTTGTCTCGTCGTCTTTTGCGCCGGATACTCATCATAACTCCCGCAGGTCTTGTGGGAAACTGGAGGCGTGAATTAATGACTCTCTTCAGCCTTCATTTCCGGATTATTAGCGGAAGCGATGCCAGAAACGAGAACCCCTTTATTGGTGAAGATAGTAACAGAATCATTGTAAGCATGGATACTTTGTCAAGTCAAAGGATGTTTACTCGACTAAAAGAATCTGGTGTTATCCCTTACGATCTTGCAGTCTTTGATGAGGCCCATAAATTGTCAGCAGACCGTGGAACTGATTTGCGTGTACGAAAAACCGATCGTTACCGTCTTGCTGAATCGCTTGCAGGAATACCCGGTCTTCCTGCATGCCGTAACGGTGATGTAAGCAAGGATGAACGATGGAGTTTAACCTGGAGTGTTCAACATCTTCTCTTGCTTACCGCAACACCTCACATGGGAAAGGACTACCCCTACTATGCATTATGGCGGCTTCTGGAACCGGATGGACTATCAACACCTGAAGCATTTAATGAATTTAATATTGAGCAGCGTCGCATGCATTTTATCAGACGTACTAAAGAGGAAATGATTTTTCTCGATGGGCGTCCCCTTTACCCGAAACGCGTATCTAACACCCTTGCCTATGAACTGAGCCAGGGAGAAGTAAGTGAGCAGACCCTCTATAATGAGACCACAGACTATCTGCGTTTCGTTTATAACAAGGCAAAGCTTCTTAACAGGGAAGCGGCTCGATTGGCTATGAGTGTCTTTCAGAGACGTCTTACAAGCTCAACCTATGCCCTCCTCCGTTCTTTTGAAAGAAGAATCGAAAAACTGGACACACTTATCAAAGATGTCCAGGATGGTAAAATAAGCGCCGAACATCTGGTAACAATGCAACGCCGCATTACCGATGATGACGATATCCTTGACTCGAAAGCTGCCGATGATGAAAACCCTGAAGAAGGCTATGAAGAGAATGAATTAGCAGAGGAAAAGATTCTGCAGGGCGTAATTGCAGCATCTCTAACTGATCTGCTTGCAGAAAAGGAACAGGTCAATCAGTTGCTTATCCTGGCAAAAAAGGTTTATGGCACCGGAATGGAATCCAAATTTGAAAGATTACGGGAAATTCTCACTGATCCGAAGTTCAAAGGAGAAAAATTTATTATTTTCACAGAGCATCGTGATACTTTGGAATTTCTCGTTAAACGCCTTACCGGTTTAGGATACACCGATCAGGTAGCACAGATTCATGGGGGTATGCATTACACCTTACGGGAGGAAGAGGTTGAGAGATTTAAGAAACCACTCGATATCGAAGGAGCACGTTTTCTCATATGTACCGATGCAGCAGGAGAAGGCATCAATCTTCAGTTCTGTTGGATAATGATTAATTATGATGTCCCCTGGAATCCTGCCCGACTTGAACAGCGTATGGGTCGAATTCACCGTTATGGTCAAAAACATGACCCTGTTATTATCCTTAATCTGGTTGACCCTTCCACCCGTGAAGGTAGGGTACTCAAAACCCTTCTCGATAAGCTGGAAAGGATTCGCAAAGAGCTTCAGTCAGACAAGGTCTTTGATTGCATAGGCCGCGTCTTTTCGGGAATTTCTATAAAACAATATATGGAGCTTGCTGTTACTGAGGATGCAGACACAGTAGCCAGAGAATTAGATGGGCGCCTTACCAAAGAACAAATTGAAGCCCTTGCTGCTCGTGAAAAGACCCTCTATGGTACAGGCGGTGATGTAGCTAAGGAACTGCCCCGCCTTCGTACCAGTCTGGAAAAGGAAATTTATTTTCGATTGTTGCCAGGCTATGTCAGGCAATATATCGGGAAAGCTGCAACGCTGGTTAATATCGAAATAGATGGTGATATGAGTAAGGAATTTTCATTGCTTCCTACGAAACTTGATGCCCTTGATCCCCTGCTTCCCGCCCTGGAAATGTATCCTGAGGATGCCCGGAATCGTATGACGGTTCTTCAGCCTCCTGATCGTGACTCTTGTATCTGGCTCCATCCAGGCGAACCGGTCTTCGAGCGATTTCGTCAGCTTGTAACTGAACGTCTTAGCCTCGAGAGCAGGCGTGGTGCTGTGTTTATGGACCCATCAACAGACAAGCCTTATCTTTTCCATCTGGCGCTTCTTTCTATTGTTCGGAATGCAGATCCAGAGATTGAAGAATTTGCCAGAGAAGAAGTTTTGGAATACCGCCTGGTGGGAGTGAAACAATATGAAGGCGCAGAGATATCGCTCTGTCCGATTGAACATCTCTTACTCCTGAAAGGAGGCCGTGGACTCCCAGCATCTGCTCAAGGACTTGCCATAATCGCAAATACCGAAAAGAACCATGCCCATGCCTTCTTGATTGAACGGGTAGCACGAAAAATGGCTTTAGAATACAAAAAAAAGCTTTTAGAGAGTATCACTGATCGGGAGAATTTTATCGTACGGGGGTTCGACTTCAATGAAGCGGAACTAGCGGCAGCCAGATCCAGGCAGTCTGAAAAGGCACGTTCCGGAAACCGCAAGGTGCTTGAAACCCTTGATGAAATAAAGCAGCAGCAGAAACATATTGCCCAACGCCGTGCTAAGGCTTTGGCGGTTATAAGACGTGAGCCTGATCTTATTTCGCCCGGTTCGATTACGTTTCTTGCACATGCCATTGTAGTACCATCATCTGATTCTATGGATAGAGAGCAACATAATGCCAATGTTGAAATGGTTGCAATGAAGCACGTATGGGCATTTGAAGAGGCAGCAGGGGCAAAGGTCATTGATGTGCATACCCCTGACTTAGCCCGTGTTGCTGGTCTACCTGACAATCCTGGGTTTGATCTTTTGTCTATTCGTCCCGGTGGTGAAAAACGTCATATTGAAATAAAAGGGCGTGCCGGCACTGGTGATATTGAGATATCTGCGAACGAATGGGCAAAGGCATGCAATATACGCCAAAGTTACTGGCTCTATGCAGTCTATGATTGCGCCACACCGGCCCCGAGACTTGCCCGTGTGCAGGACCCTTTTGGCAGTTTGCTGGTAAAGGCAAAAGGTAGTTTTCTTATAAGTTCTAAGCAGGTTATTGAGACATCGGAGGTATAATGATGAAACTTGAGGATTTGAAACGAGCTTTGAAGACTGAATGCACAGGGCCTTCACATAAACCTCAACAAACTGTGAGGCGATAATGAACGATACACCACGATTGATTGAACGTGCTTTTCCTTTGAAACAGGCATCTTTGGATTCGGTTCATGAAAAGAACGTGAGGCATGGCCACATATCGACACTTCATATATGGCCGGCAAGGCGTCCACTTGCCGCATGCAGGGCGGCGCTTATTGCTACATTGCTTCCTGATCCAGGTACACCAGAAAAACGCAAAGAACTGTGTGAAAAAATTGGTGGAAAGATCGACAAAAAGATTGAAAAGAAGAAAATGCCAAACGGGCAGATTATTGAACGTATGAAGGAAGTAACGAAAGGTGGTATTCTGCACTGGGGTCGGGAGACTGAAGAAAAAGAACTCCTCGAATGGTTCAGACAGGAAATCAGAAATACTTACGGTGGGCGTACACCAAAAGTGCTTGATCCATTTGCCGGAGGAGGTGCAATCCCGCTTGAAGCAATGCGGTTAGGATGCGAGGTAACGGCGATTGATATCAATCCGGTCGCATGGTTCATTTTAAAATGTACACTGGAATATCCTCAGAAACTTGCAGGCAAGGTACATCCCTTACCCGATTTCATTCTTGAGAATGAAGAATTCATGGAGGCTTTCTATAAAGCACACCCCCATCTTGTTGGACGTACAAAGCCTACAAAAAAACAACTTAAAGATCAACAAGGAAAACTATGGAAGACACACCGGGATGATAATGAACGTATTCCCAAGGCAGACCTTTCATGGCATGTAAGGGCATGGGGTTATTGGGTTTTAGATAAAGCAAGGCGGGAACTGGCAATGTTTTATCCTACCTATGCTGAATTTGAGCCTATTGATAAGTTGAACGCCAAACCATATGAGAAACAGCCGACCCAACTTGTGCCAATAAAAGAAGATGGTACACCTGATATTAATGCGCTTAACAAAGAATTCAGCGAGGAGTATCTTGATAGTAAACGTAATCCTCGCTGGATAGCCAAGCCTACCGTCGCATACCTGTGGGCGCGAACGTTGACTTGTAAAAATTGCCGTGCTACAATTCCGCTTCTCAAGACACGCTGGCTTTGTAAGAAGGACAAAAAACGCGTACTACTTACGATGGAGCCTAATGCAGACAAAAGCGGTGTTGTTTTCGGAATAAATCCAAATGTTCCCATCAAAGGTGGTAATACAGCCCAAAGACGTGAGCATGATAAAAGGATTGGTGCTGGTACAATGTCACGTTCCGGCGCAAAGTGCCCATGCTGCGATGCAATTATGACAATGGAGGATATACGATTGGAAGGCAAGGCTGGAAGGCTTGGAGCAATAATGACAGCGGTTGTGGTTGACGGCCAGAATGGGAAGGAATATCGGCTGCCGACAGAGTATGAAACTCAAAGAGCCGAAGAGGCTGAGAAAGAATTGCCTCGTTTGTTCTCACAAATCCCATTTGGATTGCCAGAAGAACCTCTTCCGAGCAAAGAGGCATTAGGATTTCGCATTCCACTTTACGGTTTCAATCAGTGGAAAAAGTTGTTTACCTTCAGGCAACTCTTTTCATTAGGAATGTTTGTTAAACACACAAGGGAATCAAATACTATGTTGAAGGATATGGATTATTCAGATGAATGGAGAGAAGCAATAGAGGGATATTTAGCTTTGGCGCTCGATAGACTAGCTTCTATGTCGACCCACCTTTGTCGTTGGGAATCAGGGAGCGAATTCGTTGTCCAGACTTTTGTTCGTTTTGCATTACCCATTTTGTGGGATTTTACGGAAACTGCAGTTCTCTCGGATACCACGGGAAATTATTATGGAGGTATTGATTGGATTGCTCGCTTTATTGATCATGCGAACTTTGCAGTTCAAAATGCTGTGCCTCCAAAAATCAAAGCACAATCTGCTACTGTCTTTAACAATGAGGGTGGTTTTGATTTTGTTTTAACTGACCCTCCATATTATGATGCTATACCATATTCAGACCTAATGGATTTCTTCTATGTGTGGTTACGACGATCACTCTATGGTTTTTCCTCGGAAATAGGTACTGTGTTTAGTGAAACATTATCACCTAAATGGAATCATAAAAATAATGACGGAGAATTAATTGATGATACAAGTCGCCATGGAGGTGATAAAGTGAAGTCGAAAACTACTTATGAAGAAGGAATGTTCCGTGCTTTTCGTTTTTGCAATGATGCATTGAGCACTGGCGGTCGTTTGGTTGTTGTTTTTGCCCACAAAAAACCAGATGCTTGGGAGACGTTAGCTTCAGCAATTATTCGTGCAGGATTTATTGTAGATGGTAGCTGGCCAATTCAAACCGAACGTATAGCTCGTTCTCGGGCTCATGGATCCGCAGCCCTCTCTTCCTCCGTTTGGCTTGTTTGCAAAAAGCGTCCAATTACAACCCGTTCTGGATGGGATAATCAGGTACTCGAAGAGATGCGACAGAACATAAAGGAACGCCTCCGTGAATACTGGGATGCTGGTATCCGTGGACCGGATTTTGTATGGGCTGCAACTGGCCCGGCACTTGAGGCCTACAGCAAACACCCCATAGTAAAGAAGGCCAATGAACCTGGAATATTGACGGTAAATGAATTCCTTAATCACGTCCGCCGGATTGTTGTGGATTTTGTTGTAGGCCGTGTCCTTTCTCATGGAAAAGAAGGAGATGCAGAATTGGCCACCGCTGACCGTTTGGATGAACCGACAGCGTATTACTTACTTCATCGTAATGATTTCGGACTGGAAGAGGCGCCAGCGGGGGCATGTATCCTCTATGCAATTTCATGCGGTATTTCTGACAAAGAGCTCGCCGATACATGGAATCTCATTTCCTTCACAAAAGGGAAATCCACGGATGACAGTGATGAAGAGGAGATAGATGTGGATGCTGAGGCTGACGAAATTGAGAAGGATTCCGGTAGCAAGGTGAAGCTCAAGACCTGGGCACAGAGGAAGAGTCGTTCTCTCGGGTATGAAACATCTGGGGGAAAACCCATTCCACTCATTGATCGTGTCCACCGCCTTATGCATCTCTGGAAAGAGGGAGATTTGCATAAGGTTGATGCGTATCTTGATGATAATGGATTGAGGCGCCATGAGTTGTTTAAACGGCTTCTTCAGTCACTTATTGAACTTTCTCCGCATGGAAGTGAAGAACGCTCGCTTCTGGAGAGCATAAGCAATCATATTCAGGCCAAAGGTGCTGTGGCACAGAAGAGATTGCCTTTACCAGGCGAAGAATAAACCAAATTGTCCAATATTTGTCTGAAAGTCCACATCATCCTTGAAATAAGGACATTATATTGATAAATTGTCCTTGGTTAAAGGACAAATATTCAATGTTAAGGAATTTCAATATTTGTTGTAGGGGCAGATTTTAAACCTGCCCCTACGTGGTCACAAATAAAGCTGCCGCAAGGCCTAACTTAATGCATAGGAATTTCAAACTAACTCTATAGTGGCAAGGCGCGCCTTGCCACTGTTATAAAAGTTACGTAGGGCGACCCTTTAGGGTTGCTCTCCCCGTATGCACGTTCATACGGGGAAGCAAGGCTAAAGCCTTGCCCTACGTTTTGATTAAAAACAAAAGTAGCCGAAGGCCTATTTTAACGTTTAGGAATTTCAAAGTTTTTCATTATGCCCTTAACACACCCCTAACCCCTCTCAAGAGGGGAATTTAAGAAGTCCCCTCTTGGGAGGGGATTTAGGGGTGGGTAAAAAGCGTTGGGTTCTTGTCTATTAAAATCCAATCTAACTTAATCTTTATGGTAAACATACAGACCCTTAAAGAAATAATTGTCTCCAATGAAGATTTCATTAACAAGGAAATTGGCAAACCTGTTCCCAGAGAGGGACTGGCATTTCCTGAATCTTCAAATAAGGTTATTGTTTTCTATGGCGTGAGGAGGAGCGGCAAGACCTTTATTCTCTACGATCTTTTCCGGAGATATGAGGGAAGGGCGTTGTACATTGATTTCGAAGACGACCGGCTCTCGCAATTTGAGACTAAGGATTTTGAACGATTGAAGCAGGCGTTTTTTGAACTGAGGCCTCAGCTTGTTCAGAAGGGTGACGTTGTCTTTCTGCTTGACGAGGTGCAGAATGTTGACGGATGGGAAAAGTTTTGCAGAAGGGCTGTTGAGAGGGAAGGATTCAAGGTATTTGTAAGTGGGTCGTCTTCAAAAGTAATGCCAGGTGAGATTCAAACAGAACTCCGGGGCAGGTCATGGAATTTGGAGATTTTACCCTTTTCTTTTGCTGAATATGTACGGTTGAAAGGGCTTGATCCGTCTTCTGAAGAGATACTATACGGCAAGGAAGGTGTTATGGTAAAAAATCTCTTTTCCCAGTATGCCAAATGGGGAGGATTCCCGGAAGTATGTTTTGCAGATTCTGAATTTGAGAAAAGAAAAATTCTTAGAGAATATCTGGAAGCCATGTTTTTCAAGGATATGGTGGAAAGATACCGTATTACGAACATATCTCTTCTGGATGTCCTTTTTGACAAAGTATTTGCTTCGTTTGCCACAAAGATGTCGCTCAATTCTTTTTACCGTCAATACCATAACAAGTTACCTTTTTCCAAAGACATTCTTTTCGAATATTACCGGCATTTACAGCAGAGTATGCTTATTTCAGAGGTGCGGATGTTTGCCGAATCATCCTACCGGAGAATGAGGAACCCGGCAAAGCTATATCCTGTTGACATAGGGATGTGCAGGCGAATAACATCAGCCGATTTCGGACGCATTTTGGAAACTATTGTCTTTCTGGAACTAAAGAGGCGGGGAAATGAGAATTTCTATTTCAGCGGGCAAAATGAATGTGATTTTATTTCAAAAACCCCGGAAAATATTTATATCCCCTGTCAGGTATGTCACGATCTGCATGAAGATAACAGGGAAAGAGAAATCAGGGGACTGACAGAGGCATGCATGCATCTTAATGTCAGCGAGGGTTTCATGCTTACCAGCAATGAGGACGATGAAATCCACGTTAACGACATACAAATAACAGTTATTCCGGTCTGGAGGTGGCTCTTACTGCCACAAAGAGATGCAGGAGTGATTGACAAACAAAAAAAGACGAGGAGACCCAATAATGGCTAAATTACCATGGAAACCCTGGCATGAAGTAGTAAAGTTACGTAAGGATCTGCGCTCAGGTGAATTACCGCTTCACCTGTTCGCTGCCGATCTGTATGAAGTAATGATGCAAAAGGGGAAACGACCTGTTTATGAAAAGCCTGAGAACTTCTTTGCCCTTACATACCCTACTTACAACCTTCGGCGATTAGTACGGGACGTCGTATTGCGACTTGCAGGCAAGAACGATAAGGCCGTCCGCCAGTTGGAACTGACCTATGGAGGCGGTAAAACCCACACACTTATTACGCTTCGCCATTTAGTCTACGATCCGGATAATTTACCCAAGCTCCTCACGGTAGATGAGTTTATTCAAGATATAGGAGCAAGTCTTCCTAAATGCCGGGTAGCAGGATTGTGCTTCGATAAATTGGACGTTGAAAAGGGTATGGAAGTCAGTAACCCTGACGGCAAGGTGAGAATTCTAAAACACCCATGGAGTATTTTGGCTTATCAAATTGCCGGAGATAACGGACTGAAGCTTCTTCATGCCGATGGAAAGGCTGAGGAGAGAGATTCAGCGCCAGCAGAGAATCTGCTCACAGAACTCCTTGAGATGCCTGTTAAGAAGGGGCTTGGTATCCTTGTACTGATTGATGAAGTACTTATGTATTCACGTGAGAAAATCGCCCAGAACAGGGAATGGCGTGGTAGATTGGTAAACTTCTTCCAGTACCTTACACAGGCAGCTACAAAAGTCGACCGGTGTTGTATCGTGGCATCACTATTAGCCAATGATCCACGCATGAGCGACCACTTTGGCAGGGAGTTACAGGGAGATCTCTACGATATCTTCCAACGGCAGCGTGAAGAGGCCATAGAACCAGTTGTAAAAGAGGATGTGGCCGAGGTAATGAGGCGCTGGTTCTTTGCTCCTGAATCGATAAAAGATCGGGAGGGGTACAAGCAACATGTCGTTGCGGCACTCAAAGGTATTGCGGCCCTTGATGATCAGACCACAAAACAAGGTGCCGCAGCAGAGGACCGTTATCTTAAGAGCTACCCGTTCCATCCTGATCTTACAGAAGTCTTTTATAGCAAATGGACGAATCTTGAGGGTTTCCAGCGTGCCCGTGGTGTACTGAGGACCTTTGCTCTTGCCCTGCGTGAAGCAGAAAAATGGGATACCAGTCCTCTTGTGGGTCCAGCAGTATTTCTTGCTGCACCGGATAAGGAAGCTCTTTCAGAGGCAATGAGAGAATTAGTAACAGTTGCCGATACAGAAGAATGGGAAGGCAAAAAACAGGCGTGGACGGGGATACTGGATAATGAATTTTCATGTGCCCGGGAAATCCAAAAGGAGTCTGTAGGTTTAAGATATCGTGAGATTGAGCAGGCTGTTGTAGCAACCTTTCTGCACTCGCAACCCATAGGGCAGAATGCTAAGGCACGAGATATTGTCAAATTAATTGCCTCTACAAGACCAGACAAAATTGAGCTTGAAAAAGGTCTTGTTCGATGGGCGCAAACGAGCTACTGGCTCGATGATCTATACACAAGCATACCTGATGGTAGATTGCCAGATACGTGGCGATTAGGCAATCGTCCAAATCTCACACAGATGCATGCGGTGGCCTCAAAAAACATCGATAGTGATCATGTATATGTGAGATTGTTAGATGAGATCAGTAGGGTAAAGGCATTAACTGCTAATGCATCTGCGGCTGGAGTTCGTGTTCATACCTTGCCAACCAGACCGAAAGATATAGAAGACGATGGGATTTTTCACTATGCTGTCCTTGGTCCTGATGCAGCCTCAGAATCAGGGAAACCCAGCTCCTTGGCAAAAAAATATCTCGATGAAACTACAGGGTCTGACAAACCGCGTGTGTACAGAAACTCCGTTCTCCTCCTTACTCCTTCAAAAGACGGTTTAGAACTAGCCTTGGCCAGGGTACGTGACTATCTCGCATGGGAAATAGTGCGTGAAGAGATAAAAAAACAGCAAAAAGACGGTAATGTAGACACTGCTCGCTCACAGACCTTACAGATTAATATCGATAAGGCGAGGGGGCGTATTCCGGAGACTATTAAACAAGCATACTGCATCGTAGTAACTGTTTCCGAAAAGAATGATGTTCATGCATTCAAAATAACGGTAACTGAAGATCCCCATTTTAACATTATTAAGGCCGATTCACGATCGCGTGTTCAAGATACTGCCATTACCGCAGAAGCTCTTTTGCCTCACGGTCCCTATAATCTTTGGAGGCAGGGAGAAACCTCTCGACGAGTTAAAGACCTGGCCGGTGCTTTTGCCCAGTTACCTCATCTGCCCAAAATGATCAAGACAAAAGCAATCCTCGATACACTTGCTGAGGGATGTGAGCAAGGAACATTTGTACTGCGACTAACCCGGCCAGATAGTACATTTAGAACCTGGTGGATGTCACGTCCAGACGAGAACGCATTAAATGACCCGGCATTAGAGCTTGTACTTCCCGAATTTGCTGAACTTAACGAGATATCCCCTAATCTGCTAGCTCCTCGCAAGTTACCAGAACTCTGGTCATCTGATGAAATACGTGTTAAAGATCTTATTGACTATTTTAATGGCTCAAGAATAGTTCAGGTTGAACGTGACGGATACAAAGAATCCTTAACAATCCCAAAGGCTGATAGGATAGTTATAGAAAAGGTAATTAGTATAGGAGTTGAAAATGGTATTTTATGGCTAATTTCCGGGCCAGCGAGCATCCTAGCAGAGCCGATACCTGCCGGGGTATTAACAGAAAATGCCAAATTATGCGTACCTCCCACATCAACTACCTCTGTTGAGATACTTTCTGAAAACTTACCGGATGCATGGAAGAATGAAATTTGTTCTGGTTTGTCTATTGCTACTGCACTGTCCCAAAAGATTGGAAAAAACTTACCATGGAAGACAGTTAAGGATGTCATAAGTGCGGCATTACAGGCTCATTTTCTTGAGGTAGCTGAAGAATCTGATCCCTGGCCTTGTGATTTCCCATCAGCAAAGTTTGCGGTATTCAAACAAACATCTGGAGCTCCAATTCCAAAACCCACACCACGACCAAATATCCTTGTAGCAGATACAGAACTAGATCCCGCCCAAATTCAAGACCTTGGTGATATAATTCCTAAACTTCTGGAAATTAAGGCAAAGGCAAACACACCCATAAAATTCCAGATCAGAATCGAAATAGGTGATGGAAAAATATTACTATCCTCCGAGTATTCCAAAGAGATAAATATGTTATTAAACAATATCAAGGAAGGGTTTCGATTAAGCTAATATTCTTAGTGCAACGAATCGGTCTTTAAAAGTTTCTATAATTAGAATAATTTAAAAGAATCTTTTTCTTACTATTCATGGAAAATGGTGGAAAAATAGGTAAAAAGGTACATTAATTGCGTACTTTACCCGTATAGATGTGCTAAAGAAAATGTAAAATTTTACCATTTATTGTAAAGGAGAGGAGAATGCTACGACAAAACTATCGTAACTTTTTGGCACAAGATATGAATGCAATTA
>JABWAQ010000012.1 GCA_013360945.1 Candidatus Brocadia sp. | reverse complement strand
AAAGTGACCAAAGTTGGGCTGTGTTTCATAGGAAATAAAAAAGAGTTTAACCACGAAGGTCTCAAAAAAACCTTACAGAAAAAAGAAGTTTTTATAGAGTAATATTCAACGTTGTCCGGTTAGAAATTTGCTGTTCTTAATTTTATTGTGTTCATGATGTCATTCCCGCATGTTTTTAGCGGGAATCCAGGAAAAACAAGGCTCATTGGATACCCGATAAAAGCGTTCGGGTATGACAAAAACCGTATATGCAAATTTTTAACCGGACAACGATGAGTAATATTATAAGTATTGTGCAAAACGCCCCTACCGTATTATTTTTAAATCTGAAAATGCAAAGACATACTCAGCATCCCGGCTTGTGTATACATGAATGACCGTATCAGTAATACGTGGCAATCTGTGCGCTAATGCGCCAGTAACTGCCAGCGAGACACAACCTGTTTCCTGCTGTATCTTTTCGATTATCAAATTTTTAATATTCTCTAACATCCCTTCCCCAACGGCTTTGGCTGCCGCTTCCTTGGCACACCATAGCCTCAACAACCACTCATCCCTTTTAGAAGTGGGAACAGCAGAGAGCAGTGACTGTTCTTTCTCAGTTAAAGCCGCTCTTTCCAATCCTTCAAAACCCCGGCTTATGTGTTCCATGTCGATACCCACGCTGCGGTGATTACCATCATCGCAAACAACCGCCACTGCCCCTCCCATGGAATGAGAGATAGAGATGGAAAGCTTGCAATCAATCCTCTGAATCAGTTCTCCGCCAACAATGGGCCGTCCATTTTCGTCTGAAGCTATTTCTATATCTGCAGGACACACCTTCAGCTGATACCGATCTTTAAGCAGGAGGCGCACAGCATCCTTTGCAACCAATCTGCCGAGTAACCATTCTTTGCGGCGTTTTTCCGGCCCGGTGAGGTGATGAAAAAAGATTTCCCGTTCACGACGACTCAGAATGAGGTAAGCCAACGCCTTAGGCCAGATGCCATCTGCAACTTTCAAGATACGACAGCACTGAAGTTTCCTATGTTCAGGATAATCTGAAATCATTCCCGGGTAAGAAGTACTTAGCATTATATCACGAGTAGAAAACATAAATTGGATGTATTGGCGCGTCCAATCAAAAAAACGCATATCTTCCCACGCCATCAGTCGCATAAGGAACCGGCCGCCAGACTCCACCAAATCCAGATTTGACTGAATGCGTCCGTCATCAAGCAGGGTCATTTGTGCATAACACTTGACGGGATTTGTGGTAGAGGGCCCGTATAGATAAAGGGCATCTATGCCCGTGGGAAAAGCTATAAATCCGGTATTAAGATGCGCCTGTGCCCAAAGACCCACTACCTGTCCTGCCGCATCAATGAGTATCGGGTCGGTGAAAAGTTTTGGATCCCTGTGAGAACGAAACATGTTTACTCCAGGGGGCACTCTCATGGTAGCTTCGGCACCATCGTCTCCTGATCGATCAATTGAAATCACGCTCTGGAAAGTAGGGCCAAACGGGATAAGTTCACTATAATACTGTTCGCGACTAAATCGGAATTGACCCTCAGAGCGAATCGATAATCCTCCAATACCCGGTGGCTCTGGATATTCATTGCCGAATACCATGGTGCCTTCAACTAAGAGACTGTTGTCACTTATCTCGGAAACATTAACTTTATCCATCTCCCAGATTTTAACTTTAATCTCTTCCGTTTCTCCATGATCAGAACCGTTGCGTGTAGCAATAAGCAAAAGGGTGCAATATTTCCCCTCCTCAACCTCAATCCAACGGTATCCACGAGCATTTTTTATTGCAATTAAACGTCTGTCAGGAACAAGAAAAGCGGCTATCTGAGCCATAATTTCTAAACTTACCGCTAAGGGGACAACAGAAAGACTGCGGAGCGTGTTATCAAGGACAGAGATATTTCTGCCAAAGGTATGGTCATGAAGAAATAGATGTTCATCCAGGTCCAGACGGCAGGTGGCGCTAACCTCTTTCCCGGGGGTCAGGGATGATATGGTAATACAAAATGGCCCTTTCGCCGCCGGTGACTCCTGCGGTTGCAATCTATCCCCTGATGAAGATATTCCTGCTGCTGTTTCATCACCTGCAGTTGAGGATTTAGAATCTTTCCGTGTCATAAATGACATCATGATCTCTTGTTGCATATTCAGAAACCGCTCCATGGTTTGTAAGTACTCCTGTACAACATGGGTTTTGAATCTGTCCCGGTGGCTAAGTACTTTATCCTGTTTCTCCTGAACTGAATTGAAATTGAAAGTTTGTTGTGCATGCGTCGTCTGGGGTTGTGGTATTTCACTTTTAGGATCTTCCTGCTTCTCACCGTGGGGTGAAAAAGTGCTCCGGGAAGCAGGCGATACGTTTGACGCCTCCGCTTGTCTATCCTGTAAGAGAGACATTCTTGGCAAATCGAGCGCTATCTTACCAGCCCCTCCATTTTCCCTTGATTTTGTAACACTTCCTTCTTTTAGCCCGAAAGACAGACGTTTAGGCGATCGATGCACATAAAGATAATCCAGGCGTATGTGAACACCATGGGCGGCCAGCAATCCGGCCATGTAATTGATTTGACTTATACCAGAACGATGGGAAACATTGGTTGGTATGGTAACATAGTGACAACCTTGCAGGATATCGTCGACGAAGCTGGTGAGGTTTCCCCTTGGACCAACCTCGACAAATATTCTTACCCTGTCATCATACATCGCCCTGATTGTCTCACGAAAGCGTACGGGTTTTGCCCATTGCCCGACTGCAAGTCGTCGTATCTCTTCTATATTTTTTGGATAAGGCCGTACGGTAGCACAGGAGTAAATTGTAGTGTGCGGAGGGACGATTTTGAGTTTCTGAAAGAAAGGAAAAAATTCATCGCAGACCCGCTGGAATTGAGAGGTGTGGTAGGCACGGTTCATAGGTAAAAGGTTACAGAAGGCTCCCTGAGACTGAAATCTGCTGAGCCCACTGATAATAGTTGCTTCCGATCCGCAGAGAACCACCTGATGAGGACAATTATCCATGGCAACCTGAAGCGACCCACCGCTTTCAGCGACCATTGAAGCCACAATTGAAGGATCGGCAGCACCCACTGCCATGAGTTTCGCCTCAGGAATTTGGTCCTCAAGAGATTCAGTTATACGAATCAATTCGAGGGCATGTTGAATAATCTGATCCTCATCCTGAACCTCTACCGCACCGGAAGCCAGTAAAGCTGCGAACTCCCCGCTACTGTGTCCAACCACTGCATCAGGCCGGATTTCCAAGCGATTGAGCAAGGTAAACAGGGCACGGTTGGCGCTGAAGACCGATGACACGGCAAAATCCATCTGCCAGAGTACCTGGTCAGGGGAATTAACCGCTTCGGTTTGTTGCACAAGAGGTAAGGGAAACAATACCTGGCTGGGCAGGATATCACTTTTGTTGTTGAAAAAGGCACGGTCAATCCGGTCGTAACAGGCTCTTACCTCCGGGAAATGCAGACAGAGATCAGATAACATGTTCACATATTGTGATCCTTCCCCTGGAAAGAGGAAGGCAACGGTCCCTTCCCGGCCAAGAGGTTTTTCAAAAAAGAAAATACCACCCTTGTCTTTAATCACGGTGCAATCTGAATCCGCAAGACGCTTAAGCCCGTAAGTAAGCTTCTTCTCCAAGTCCTTTACAGAGGTTGCAACAATCGCAAGCCGGTATTCAGACTCTTCCATGGGGCAGTTTACGGTATAGGCCAAATCCTTCAAATTAAGCATTGGATCATTTGAGATAAACTGAAGGAGTTGTTCTCCTGCTTTTATCAGGTTTTGACGGGATTCTCCGCGGATAATAAACACTTCGGTATCCCAATGGCTGAGAAAGCTGTGGAAATCGCACCCATGCGTTCCGGTGTATTCCTCTAAGATGGCATGCGTGTTGATTCCTCCAAAGCCAAAGGCGTTAACTCCGGCACGACGGGGTTCCGCCCTTCCATGAATCCATGGTCGTGTTTCTGTATTGATGTAAAATGGCGTTTTGTCAAGATTGAGTTTGGGATTGGGTTCGTCGCAGTTCAGGGTAGGAGGAAGTATTTTATGATAGAGAGCCAGGACTGT
This sequence comes from Candidatus Brocadia sp., assembly GCA_013360945.1. GTDB lineage: Bacteria > Planctomycetota > Brocadiia > Brocadiales > Brocadiaceae > Brocadia. The sequence goes on along the minus strand of JABWAQ010000012.1, from coordinate 45,268 downwards.
TTTGATAAGTCCTGCGATACCTGCTGCCGGTATGAGATGACTAATCATAGACTTCACCGACCCCACGGCACACCATGGATACACCCCATTGCGTGGACCAAATACCTTGCTTAAGGCTTGAATCTCCGTAACATCGCCGATCTGTGTCCCGGTACCGTGGGCTTCAATAAGCCCTATAGTACAAGGAGAAATACCCGTTGACTCATAGGCGCGTCGCAGGGCCAACTCTTCTCCCTCTAACCGGGGTGCAAGGAGTCCCAACGCCCGTCCATCGCTGGCCGTTCCAATTCCCTTAACAACTGCATAGATGCGATCCCCATCCCGCTCGGCATCCTCCAGACGCTTGAGGACTACCATTCCCACTCCCTCTCCAAGTAGGGTGCCATCAGCATCCTTATCAAAGGGACGAATCTTCCCCTTGCGTGAGAGGGCATTAATCTGACTAAAGAGCATGAGGTGGAGAGGGGTGGCAGCGGCATGCACCCCACCTACGATTGCCAGGTCACATTTTCCGGCCGCAAGGTTCTGAACCCCGATTTCCACGGCGATCATCGATGAAGCACAGGCTGCATCAACGGTATAATTAGCCCCCATAAGGTCAAATCGGTTGGCAATGCGGCCAGTGGTTATATTCGGTATCAGGGCTGGCACTGTTTCTGCATTAAACGGAAGCAGGCTGGCCTTAAGTTCTTGTTTAATTGCATGAAGCTTTTCTCCGGTATACTCAGGATAAAGCCTCTTTAATATCTCCAATGTCTGATCAATGACGAGCCCATGCTGGATAACATTTGTGTGACCACGATTTACATACGCCCCTTTACCAACGATTACTTCGACACGTGTCCGGTCGATAGGCCGCTCCGTGTAGCCGGCATCATAGAATGCCTCGTATGCAACTCTGAGAGCAAGAAACTGTTCAGGATCACCACCACCATCGACAGAGCTTGGCATAATGCCATATTCAAGGGGATTGAACCGGGCAATGTCGCCAAGAAAACCACCCCGTTTGCAATAAATCCGGTCATTTGCAATCGAATTGGGATCAAAAACTTCCTTAGCTGCCCACCCTTCCGGAGGATCTGATATGGCGTCTACTTTAGAAATGATATTCTGCCAATAGGTATTTAAATCCGGAGCGCAGGGAAACATGCCTGCAATTCCAATGATGGCAATATCTCGGTTCATTATCATCTATTCCCTGAAATTACCGGAACTCCCACGATACGGTTGAGTGCCTTGCTGCACGTAGATTCTAAACCCTCCATCATTGCTACAAGATTACCCTTAAGACTAACGAAAAAAATGTCGGTGCGCAGGACAAGACCTTCTGAATCAGGAAATATATGTTGTATGTAACAGCGCAGGGGGGCGTCCGGAAATGGCTCAAAGCAGCAGAATTTTTTAAAGCCGGAGGGAAGTGCCATCATATCCCTGTATTTTCTGGCCCACAAAATGATGGGTTGCAGCCCATTATCGACAATAACAGGATTCAGCAACCATCTATTTGCACAAGTATTTGCAAGACATTGTTGCGGTGAGGCTAAAGGTGCATTAATAATGGACACGATTCCCATAGTACTAATGCCTTCTATCTTTGATAAACACTGGAATCGCGGGCCATGAAACAACCACTGCCGGTAAGCTTCTTCCACAGATATTGGAAAATCTTCCATCCTGTCAAAATGAGGGAGTGAGTAAGAGGAAGCCATCGCAAACCGGTCTGCCAGCTTGACTGTAGCGCAATAGAACAGACGGTTTGCCTGCCCTAATTCAGTAATTTTAACATCAAAATCCATTTCTGACAACTCATGAGATACCTGAGCCTGTGGCTTGACCACAATACGGACATCCCGGCTACCCTGTTCGAGAACGACACCGCGGAGAACACGCAAGTCACGTACTTCTGCTACCTTTTTCCCGGGCCAACCCTTTTGGACAACCTCTGCCATAAGCTCCATAGCCATAGCCATCGGCAATACAGGTTTACCATCTATCCGATGATCATGCAGGTATATATCTTGTGAAACATCAAAAGTCCGAATAATCTCGATAAGACCATCGTCTCTTATCGTTACAGGAATATCCTCAAGAAGGGGGAATTCATTGGCAGAAGGAGACACTTGTGCCTCTCCGGTAAATTTCTCCCATGGACCATCTCCGATAACTATTTCAACCTCGCCTTTTTTGCCCAAGCGTAATTCCTCGTCTAACATCCGCCTTCCGGTAAGAGGCGGAATAAGCTGTACGCCACGTTCTGCAAACTGCCTTTTGACTTCCGGTGAAACCATTCCGGTTTTGTCCCATGGGCCCCAATTGATGGACACAACCCTTCCGGCCCACTGACCATCCAGATAAACAGCAAGTTTATTCATTACCTCGTTTGCAGCTACGTAATCACATTGCCCTCTATTGCCAAAACGTCCGGCCACCGAGGAGAAAAAAACCAGAAATTTGAGTGAATCAGCCCGCAATTTACGACTCAGGATAAAAGCGCTATCCACCTTCGTGTCAAAGACACGGTCGAAGGAATCGGGGGACTTTTCTTCGATTAACTTGTCTTCAATGACTCCAGCCCCGTGAATTACACCATCCAGCCGGCCATAAGAGCGGTAGATATCTTCAATAAGGTCGCCAAAAGCTCGTTCATCCGTAACATCTACCTGGTGATAGCGGACAGTTGCTCCAGCCTGCTGCATCGTCAATATATTGTTCCGCATTTCTCTTTCCTGCAACAAGCGGAGACAGGCAGCTTCAACCTGTGCAGGAGTAAATGACTGTTTTGATTGACGCATTTGACCGATCAACGCCGCTTTCAATTCCTGTGGTGTGGTAAGCTTAGCAGTTTCAGGGGACTCATGAGATGCAGACAATGGAGCACGCCCGGCCAGCACGAGGGTAGGCCGGTAATGCATTGCCAATTCGCAAGCAACTTCAGCCGTAATACCCTTGGCGCCCCCGGTAACAAGCACCACCCAGTCTGAGTCAATTTCCAAACCCGGCAAATCATCCTTGCATATGGAAGCGGGCCTGAGTCTGAAGGCCATGCGCTGTGAGTTCCTGTAGCCAACCTCAACCTCCTTATCTCTACCAGCCATTTCACTGAACACATGATCTGACAAGACCGAGGCTGACATTCCCGGATCAAAATCGATCACCCTGGAACACACAGACGGCCACTCGCAGGCGATTGTCTTAACCAACCCGGCAATGCCGCCATTCCCCGGGAAAAATGACGGTGACCCTTTTTCATCAACGGCGAAAGTACCTCCCATTCCCGTTGCAACCATCAGGTAACCACCCCCCGCTTTAGCCGCTTCTTTAAGGTCAACGGCCGCACACTTCGCAAGGGAGAAAAGGCCGTTAACCTCCAGGCGAAGACGCTCTTTCCATTCCCTTATATCCATTTCTTTAAATGGCTTTCCTTTCTTCAAAGGAAGGAGATGAATAATACCGGTAATTGGTCCATACCGCTTACGAACAAGGTTGCAAAAATCAGTTACAGCGGTTAGATTACACAAATCAACCGTACAGAAGTCCTGACCTGCTTCGCGGGTTTTATCTCCCGCACGGACAAGAACAACCCGTCCGCCGAGATGCCTGATTTTATCCGAAAAAGTCGTGGCAATACCGCCCTCATCATCGGTAACAATAAAAACAGGACTTGCGGTTAGCTGCAGTGGCCGTGCACTCAGGGGGACACTGACCGGCATCAGGAGAAAACGTGAGACATCCTCCTTACCGTTACTTTCCCCGTGTGCTACTTGCCCAATCTCAGCCTTCTTCTGCTCAGAATCCGGTATACTCACTTGATTCTTAAAAGGAGCCTGAACGGCATTGCAAATATAATCAATAATGCCACGTAAGGTCTTAATCTTGGTCAACTCCTCCATCGCCATCTGCATCGTCCCCTGCGTGGAGAGATAAACACGCTGAAGTGTCCCGAAAATCTCCACCCTCTTAATTGAATCTATCCCGAGATCTGCTTCCATGTTAAGATCCAAACCCAGCATCTCGGTCGGATAACCGGTGCGCTCACTCACTATCTGAAGGAGTTGAGATGTCAGCCCTTCCTTATCAAAAGTTGGCCGTTGCTCCTGAACAGGAACAGGTTCGGGGTGCTGAGAAGGTGTGGGACGAACAGAAACCTGAGCCGGCGGTTCCGTTTTTACCGGGACAGGTTCTTGCGTTAACTGAAGTGGTGTTTCCGCCGGCTGAGAAGCCGGAAAAGTTTGTATCTGAGAAGACTGCCTACCCAGTATTTCAGAAATTTCTGAAGGTGGAATTTGCCCGCCCTTGAGATACGCAAGCATTACCTGCTGTTGTATCTCTAAAAACCGATTCATTATTTTCTGGAATTGGAGTATAACTTCACCATCGCCTCCACCCGAAGGTGATGATGGAACCGGAGAAGTTATCTGAGGTGGAACAGTAACAGACGGTTTGGGAGGCTGCGGCGTTCCTTCAGGTATTGTGGGGGTAACATTTTCAGTAGCTGCACCATAAACGGCCGTTTTCTTCGACTGGGTGGCATGCATTGGATATTGGATGTTTTCAGTGGTTTTCTCCTGACTCCTGGGTTCCAGCGGGAACTTTTTTTCAGCAACCTTCTGGGGAAAGTGTATCCGCTTGCCGTCAACCAATAAGGCCATCGGCGATTGCAGTTGTTCTCTGGTCTCTTCAGCGAGCATATTGAGCTTGAGGTGACGTGCACCTCTGCCATGGAAAAGGCGGCCAAGATCAAGAGGTACTCCATTGACCGCCAGTTGTCCTAACGCATGATGAAGATGAAGAACACCAGCTTGACCGGGGGCGTCCAATGCTACAGCCAAATAAGGTCTCCCATCAAGTATCTGGCGCGTCAGGCCGGTCAACACGTTGCGCGGTCCTGCCTCGATAAAGATGCGTGCGCCGGAATTATACATCGTCTCGATCTCGTCTGCGAACTTAACCGGGTTTATCAGATGGTCACTTAAGAGAGTAATGATATCCTTTGGGTGTTGTGGATACAGTAACGCAGAAGTGTTGGAGAAGACATCCACTCGTGGGGTTGCAATCTCGATGGTTGAAAGGAACTCTGCCAAACGATCTCTGGCTGGCGCCACCAACGGTGAATGGAATGCACAGGCAACCGGTATGGGACGCGCACGTATCCCTGCTGCCTCGAAGCGTTTCATGGCATCCTCCACACCAGGTTGTGTCCCCGATATAATCGTCTGCCTCGGCGCATTTAAATTAGCAATCCAGACCCCGCGAACCGATTGTAAGGCGTCAGCGACAGGCTCCCTCCCTGCATCCACAGCAGCCATTGTCCCTAAGTCCTGATCTCCCATTTCCATGATAAACCGGCCCCTCGCTTCAGAGAGCGCGTACAACACGTCTTCACTGAAAACGCCGGCGGCGCATAATGCAACATACTCACCGTAGCTATGGCCTGCAACCATGTCCGGTTTTATCCTGAAGGTTTGCAGCAGATGGAATAAACCCATACCCACTGCCCCCAGCGCAGGCTGAGCAATATTGGTCTTCGTAAGCATCTGCTGGCATGCTTGTTCTTCATTCCTGTTGAAACGCGGAGGAGGAAAGACATACGCACTGAGCGGCCGGGGAAACCGGTTTGCCAGGACGCGGTCTGCCTGTTCAAACCGATCCCGTACCTCAGGAAATAAAATCGCCAGGTCACCCGGCATGTCGGGATACTGTGAACCCTGACCAGGAAACAAGAATGCAATCTTACCGCTTTTTGCAAGAGGTTCCGCGGCAAAGTAAATCCCCCGCGGATCGTGAACATGACCATTCTCCGCCTTGTTTAAAGATTCTTTTGCCCACGTCAGCTTCTGCTGCAAATCTTCCAGCGAGGTGGCTACCACCGCAAGTCTGCATTCGTGACCATTCCTGGAATGCTTCCACACGGTATAGGCAAGGTCGCTCAGCGCCGGGCTGGCGCCATGCGACAGTGCCTGATTGAGCTTCCCGATTGCATCTGACAGTTCCTGACGGGAATGCCCCGTCCAGAGAAAGAGTTCACTTGTCCAGCGGTAAGGGACACTATCAACGGATACGGGGAGAAAGTTTCCGGTATACTCTTCAACCACTGCATGAAAATTGGTGCCACCGAAACCAAAGGCGCTGACACCGGCACGACGGGGCTGACCGGTAGCTCCGCAAATCCAGGGACGCGCCTCGGTGTTCACATAAAACGGACTTCCGGCGATAATCGGATTAGGTTTCTCAACCCCAATGGTCGGCGGAAGGATTTTGTGATAAAGCGACAGCGCAATCTTAATCAGCCCGGCCACTCCAGCCGTAGATTTCGTATGCCCGATCATTGACTTAACCGACCCAATGGCGCAACTCTGAGGGGCAGCGCCGGCAGCCTCAAAGACCCGCCTGAGCGTCTCAACCTCCGCACGGTCGCCGGCCACAGTCCCCGTGCCATGTGCCTCAACCAGGCCAACGGTGGCAGGAGAAAAGCCAGCCTTGTCATAAACCCGCTCCAATGCCAGAGCCTGGCCCTCAGGACGCGGGGCCGTTAGTCCTTTGTCCCTGCCGTCACTGGAACCAGAAATGGCTTTGATTGTGGCATAGATCCGGTCTCCATCCCGTTCGGCATCAGACAGCCGTTTCAAGACAAGGGTAGCAATCCCTTCACTGATTACGATGCCGTCGGCAGCCTCATCAAAAGTCCGGCACCGTCCGCGAGGCGAAAGCGCATGGGTCTTGCTGAAGCAGAGGTAGGAAAAAGGGCTCTGCATCGTGTCGGTACCACCGACAATCACCATATCACTGGTCTCATTTTCAAGCTCCCTGACGGCCAAGTAAACAGCCGCCAGCGAGGAAGCGCATGCGGCATCCACCGTATAGTTAACTCCGCCAAAATCGAAACGGTTAGCCACCCGGCCTGCTGCTACATTGAAGAGAATGCCGGCAAAAGAGTCTTCAGTCCACTCGGGAAGTTGTGTCATGACATCGGATGATACATTTTTCACAAACTCCGGCAAACAGGAGCGAAAGGCATACTGTATTCCCAGCTCCGATATACCACCGCTTGCCCCGAAAATCACCGATGTCCTCTTTCGCGGAAACGGACGATCCGCATATCCTGCGTTTTCAATTGCCTTCCGGACTACTTCGAGGGTGAGCAATTGAAACGGCTCTATCGACTGCAAGGTATTGGGGGGCATTCCGTATTGAGTTGGATTGAACGGAACGGGATCGATGAACCCGCCCCATTTTGAATAGACCTTATCACGGGCGTTTTGATCAGGATCGAAATAGAGACGGGAATCCCACCGGTCTGCCGGAACTTCGGTAATTGCATCGACTTTATTCAGGATATTCATCCAATAGGTTTCAAGGTTATTAGCCTTTGGCAACATACATGCCATACCAATAATCGCAACGTCACAGGGCTTTGCCCCGTTATGTGCCGAAATCCGGAGACGTTCGGATTCGCCGATTTCCATCAATCGTTTTGAACTCCCGGCTGATATCTCATGATGTATTTCTTCAATGGTAGAGGTACGCTCGCGCATCGCCGCAAGCTGCCCAATCATATATATTCCCTGCTTATGCTGTTCTTCTTCGCTTAAGGCTATGTATTTGGCGGCGTCAATATCCTGCCCATCCCGGGGATTACGAATAACTCCTTTCGTGGCAATCCGTAACCGGCCAAGATTAAGTTCCTCGAGCGTGTTGCGGATCTCCTCGGCAGACCTTCCTTCTGTGACCAACCGTAATTTCTCATCCATGAATGTTTTGGTATATGGTGTGTCTGCGCAGCGTACCGCATGGCCATGACCACTCTCCAGGAGGACAGTCCTGGTACACTGAATGGCCTCCTCCTGAAAGCCTTTGATGATAGCTCCCGTACCGGTTGCTTCTTCAGTAAATAAATACGCCGTGCCAAGGAGCACCCCGATCTTTCCCCCCCGCTCGATAAATGGGGCTGCCAGGGCGGAAACCATCGAGGCAGAAAGTGCGTCGTGAATACCCCCCGCAAATAAAACATGGCAGTGAGGCACATCTTCCGGCCGCAAAGACTCCAAAAGAGTATCCAGTAAGGTATCCCACAGAACGAAACTTGTCCTTGGCCCAACGTGACCACCACACTCACGGCCTTCGAAAATAAACCGGCGAGCCTTGTTCTCAAGAAACATTTTGAGTAATCCCGGCGAAGGAACATGCAAATAGGTATGAATGCCTTCCTGTTCGAGGGCATGGGACTGGTCTGGCCGTCCCCCGGCTATAAGGGCGAAAGGCGGCTTATATGTTTTGATGAAGTCGAGTTGTTCCTGGAACAGGTCGGGTGAAATAAATCCGAGGATACCCACACCCCATGGCTTGTCACCCAGTAGTTTTCTGGCCTCCTCAAGCATCTCCTTAATTTCCTGTGCGCGCATCATCGCAATGGCCAAAAACGGCAATGCTCCACCTTGTGCTATACGCTGAGCAAATACAGGCACGTCGGTGAGCCTGGCCATCGGCCCCTGAGCGATTGGATATCGCGTACCATGTGAGGATGCAAGCGGTGACCCTTCATGAAGGGGATTGAGCGTCTTTGCCGTTCTGATATGTGAATCAATTGCCTTACGGAACGCATCCAGTATCCCTCCAACGGTGCAGAACCGGCGGGCAAGGGATGCCGCCAAGGCTGCATCCTGACCGAGCAGCCAGACGTTCTGTTCCGGGGCACTCCATCCAACCCGGTCTCTGATCGCCTGTCGCCAGCTATTCAGGATTTCCGGATGAGGACGGGTATCATGGGTAAGAGTTCCCAATAACTCATGTAATTCCTGGATAACGGGTAAACCTGATCTGGAATAGACCCGGCAGGCAGCGCCTATTTCGTCCCCGATGGAAGCGCTTTCTCCGCCGTCCGCACGGGCTATAACGGCCCTGACCATCTCCGGCAAAGTGGATTCCCGGGTTAATGCAAGTTGCACATCCAGGACAACACCTGCTGCGCCCGCTGCATAACAAGCAGCTGCCGTATGCAACCCAATACCCCCCTGAATCCAGACGGGCAATGATACACTCTTCAGCAACCGCTGGAGCAGAATAAAACTCGTCTCTTCACCGACCAGCCCGGCGGATTCATTCCCCTTAGCAACAAGACCGTCTATCTTTTCCTCATTCCAGAGGAGCGCCTGATCGGGGGAGGTCACTTCCAGAAGGACGGTAATATTTTGACTCTTTAATTGCTGTACCTGCTTAAGAAGGGCATCAGGTTTACCATAGGTCAGAATGACCACATCAACCTGCCTGGGAAGTTTAGAGATGATATTAGCAACAAAACGGTCATCACCCCCATAGAGCTTAATGCCGCAATCCTTCTTTGTATACCGAACAAGCCTTGAAATAGCGTCAATCCCGTCTTGCTCGCTCTTTACATATTCCAGATCAATTACACCAATTTCCCCTGCCCTGCTGGCGGCAATGGCGATGGACGGGTCTGTCAGACCCGGAGGCGTCAAAGCAATGAGTCGAAATGATTGCATAGTATATTTTTCATTGAATTTTTGCTAAAAAATGTCAAAAATATTTTGGAAGATACTACGGTGGTGTAATTACAATATTTGTTGGTGCGCTTCTTGTTGAATTAAAAACCTCTGAATCAATACGGTCACCCAATACGATACCCTGTTCAGTCCACACAAAGGGCTTGATAATGTTCTCAAAATGCTTGAAGAATCGATCAACATTAGAAATGAATGTCCGCGGAACATAAACGACGTCGCCGCTTTTTAAATAGACATTTTGGGATAAATCACCTTTCACGAAGGTCTTTTTCAAATCAAGTTTCTTCAATTCCGGTTTCTCAGGTCCACCCCTGATTAAAACGACGCTACTATACTTTCCATCCAGGGTATATCCCCCCGCCCTGGCAATTGCTTCGATAACGGTTGTTGGCGTATCAATCTGGTATGCGCCTGGCATATTAACCTCGCCGAGGATAAATATCTTCTGACCCTTAAAAGATGTTATCTCTAAGCTTACCTGGGGATCGACTACATAAACAGAAAGGGACTCTTTGATATTTTTGCGAAGCTGATGTATGCTTATTCCTCTCGTCGGGATTTCACCTATGAGGGGGAAGGTATTGATGCCATCCGGCGGGATACGTACTTTTTTGCTGAGGTCATCGTGTCTGTATACCGATAACTCCACCTCGTCTCCCACACCAAGGACAAACTCAGAGATTACGAGCGGCTTTTCCTGGTTAGTTTCAGGAGGTTCCGGAGTCGTATTTTCCTCCGTCTTTATTGCTTTTTGGGTCTTTGTGCTCCGATTAGTTTTGAAGGTTTGCTTCCCGGAAGGGCTCACATCACCCCTTGTGGACTTCTGGACTGTAACAATCGTCAGGCAAAGAATACATAATCGTATTATCAGCAAGTACCTCACTGTTTTACTTCTAATCATATGGTCACACCGCATTGTTAGTTTAATCAGAAATCCCGATTCACTTGCGATCAACTTGTTGGACAGAAAGAAAATAGGCAAATTGCCATCTCTTCCTAAAGAAGTGGCGAATCGCTCATATCTTAGGCAATGTTCTCGGTAAATGCAAGATTTTTTTCTTTATCTAAAAACAGGCATATATACCGGCTATGGTAAAGAAATTTTTTTCCCAAAAATAGACTTGCATTCTAAAATTACTTCGGTATATAAAGATGTAATGTCTCGAGTTTTTCAGGGTGTATTATTAAAAAGTCAACTTTATATAACTTCATACATAAATTTTGAGGTGAACGCTCATGTTTGAGCCAGTAGTATATTGTTCTTGCGGGAATTTAAAAGAATATGGAGGCAATTGGCAAATAACATCTCGTTCTTTTAAGGCGGCATTTATGTTGCTTAAAGAGCGTGGGTCTCTTATTTCAAAAGAAAGATGTCCCATCTGTAGATGTATAGATGCGGGAGAAATTTTAATATCACTTAAAAATCTTTAAAAAGGCTGGCATTGAAAGAATAACGTACCACCCTCTTCAGACATAACTAATTGCTTTTAAAAATTATTACACATAGCCTAAAATCGATAACATATTACTCAATTAAATTATGGATAACCAAGTTTCTTGTTGTATGTTAGATTTGCAGCATAATTTATGAAACCACTTAGTTCGTAGCATGATAAGCTTCGTGAAGAATTTTAAAATGTGTACGTGGGAAAAACATCTCATTGACTTGCATTCTCCGTTTTAACTTACTATAATGTCTTTCAATTTTCCTGGCGATTCTGTTCCGGAGTAAATAGCTCGATTACATAGGAATTTTCATTTTATTTATGCGTATATCAGGGTGGCACGGACAAACTCTGTTTGTCCGTGTCCGTCCCTAACTTAATTCACTGCGATGTAATGGTGTGAGATGAATGCAAATAATATCCTTTACGAAACAGCGCTCAAACAATACGATACCGTTGCCGAGATGTTACAAATAGAAGATGGCATAAGGGAGCGTATGCGGAATCCGAAACGATCCCTCATTGTTTCTGTACCCGTCAAAATGGATAGCGGCAAAACAAAGGTATTCAGAGGTTACCGGGTACAACACGATATTACCCTGGGTCCTTCCAAAGGGGGCATACGTTACCATCCCAACGTGGACCTTGAAGAGGTTTCCGCCCTCGCCATGTTAATGACGTGGAAATGCGCCCTTATGCATATGCCCTATGGTGGCGCCAAGGGGGGAGTCCAATGCAACCCGGAAGAAATGTCAGAGGGTGAACTGGAACGCATGACGCGGCGCTATACCACAGAAATTGTTCAAATCATCGGGCCGGACAGGGACATTCCCGCCCCAGATCTTTATACCAATGCACAAACCATGGCCTGGATGATGGACACTTACAGCATGCAGCAGGGAAATACCGTACCGGGCGTCGTTACCGGCAAGCCCTTGTTATTGGGCGGTTCACTGGGAAGGGCGGAAGGCACAGGCCGGGGGGTTGCCTATATGGTTATGGAGGCGGCACGGGTCTTATATAAAGAGCTGCGCGGTCTGCGTGTGGCCATTCAGGGTATGGGAAATGTCGGTTCAGTAGCAACCCGACTTTTATATGATCAAGGTTGCAATATTGTAGCCGTGAGCGATGTTAGCGGTGGCGCATACAATCCAAAGGGCATTCTCGTTCCCTATCTTTTGCATCATATTAAAGAGCATAAACATGTTACCGGTTTGAGGGAAGCGGATTCCATAACGAACGAAGACCTTTTTGAACTGGATTGCGATGTCATTGTGCCTGCCGCCATAGAAGGACAGATTACCGAGAAGAATGCGGATAAAGTTAAAGCCAGGATTATCGTGGAGGGCGCCAACGGTCCTACAACACCAGAGGCCGATAAGATATTACAGGCGAAAAAGGTGTTTTTAGTGCCTGATATCCTTGCCAATGCCGGTGGTGTAACGGTTTCGTATTTTGAATGGGTGCAGGACATTCAGTATTATTTCTGGAGTGAAGAAGATATTCAGAAGAAACTCAAGGACGTCATGGTAAGCACATTCAACCGGGTATTGGCGCTTTCCAACAAACAGGGCGTGGACATGCGAACCGCCGCATTGATGCTGGGCATAGGGCGTGTGGCTGAAGCCAAGAAGATGCGCGGTTTATATCCTTAATTGAACTATTTGTTTTCCTGAAAGTGCAAGTGAGTAAACAGCAGGAAGAGGGCGCTGTCCGAAGAAGTCTTGATCTTTCCATCAAAGACGGCGTAGCGTTTGCCTCAACAACCGGGTTTGGCGACAACTACATCAATCCCTTTGCCGTGGCCCTGGGCGCAAGTAATTTCCAGATTGGTTTACTGAGTTCCATACCGCAGTTCCTTCCTGCACTCATACAACTTAAGGTTGCCGATATGACCGAGCGGCTTGGAAGTCGCAAGAAGATTATTGTGCGTTCGGTCTTTTTCCAGGCCTTTATGTTGCTCCCTATCGCCTTCATCCCGTATCTTCCCAAATTTTATCAGGTCAGTGCGCTTATTGGTTTTTGTACGTTGTATCTGTTGTTTGCCTCTCTTGCAGGCCCGGCGTGGGGCTCGCTCATGGCGGATCTTGTAACCGAGGGGGAACGAGGGGTTTTTTTCAGTAAACGTTCAGGGCTTATTGGCCTTGTCACCTTAGCTGCTACATTTTCAGCGGGTTACATCCTGAACCTGTTCAAAACACAATCGCTGGTTGGCTTTACCATCATTTTCTTTCTCGCCATGATTTCACGGTATATCTCGTGCTATTTTTTAAGCAGGATGTATGAACCATCTCTGGAGGTAAAGCGCGAGCATTATTTCTCCTTTGGGGCATTTTTGCGAAGGCTCAATGTCGGAAATTTTGGGAAATACGTGATCTTCCAGAGTTCTTTTAACTTTGCGGTGTTTCTTGCCTCGCCATTTTTTCCGGTATTTATGCTCCGGGACCTGGGTTTTTCCTACCTTACCTATACCATCGTCGTTACAACCGTACCCCTTGCTACGATCCTGTCTATGAGTTATTGGGGGAGGTACTCGGATGTGCTCGGGAATCGGCGGGCGATGAGGATATGCAGTATCATTATATCCGTTCTCCCGGCCCTCTGGCTCGTTTCTCACCAGGTATACTTCCTGATAGGAATTCAGGTACTGGCTGGTTTTTCCTGGGGAGGGTTTAATTTGTGTTCTTCCAATTTTATCTATGAATCTGCCATCCCCGAAAAGCGTACCCGCTGCATTTCCTACTTTAATACCATCAACGGGCTTGCAATTTGTCTGGGCAACTTGCTTGGTGGTTTTCTGGCAACCCATATACCTCCTGTAATGGGCTATCGGTTACTTACCCTTTTTGCCATTTCATCATGCCTGAGGATTATTCTATCCACGACCTTGCTAAGCCGGGTAAAGGAGATCAGGAAGGCGGTAAGCGCTTGAGTATAGTCCTTTAATGTTATATTCAAATACATTAAAACATTTTGTGGCAAGTGGTAGTTTGGTTTTAATGGGTACATGGTTTTTCTTATTAATAATCATATTGAAATCCTTTATTTTTAATATTTATCACATTGTGATGACAACAATACGATGGGAATTTGAAAATAGTGATAATAAAGATTGATTAAACAATGACAGATTTCAAAATTACCGAATCCATTATCAAACTAGCCACCATCGACTGGTTTATGGAGACGCTGTACTCCATATCGAGATGAAATGAATGAGATAAAATTGTGAAAAAGACTGACAGATATGATACTTCAGGCTTAATCGAAATCCAGTTTGAACCTGGCTCTCGCGGCATTGTGCTTAAAAATAAGCTTGAAATAAAACGGAAAAGGGAAATGGATGAGGCAGAATCTGTGGCTCTTGCAATAGCAACTGATAAGCTTCTCCGCATGTATGACGCAGACCGGCGTTTTACAGCAGAAGACATTAAAATGATGCATAAAATATGGCTTGGTGAAATTTACGATTGAGCTGGTGAATATAGGCAGGTAAATGTTAGCAAAGGTGATTTCCCATTTGCTGCTGCAAAATATATCCCGCAAGTAATGCGTGAATTTGAAAAGGACACTCTGCATAAGCATACTCCTTGCAACTTTAAATCTTTGAAGTGTGTAATTCACGCATTGGCAGAAGTTCATGTTGAACTAATACTTATACATCCTTTCAGAGAAGGTAATGGAAGGGTTGCCAGAATGCTTTCTACAATCATGGCGTCTCAGGCAAGTTTGCCAATTCTCAATTTTAAGGATATTACGAGTAAGAAGCGAAAAGAATATTTTGCTGCAATTAATAACGGCTTAAGCAGGGAATATAAGCCAATGGAAAGACTTTTCGGAAAAATTATTGAGGATTCTTAATTTTGCGGAATAACTTTAAGTCTTCTTTTATGAGATTGGCAGATGTGATATGTATTCCTTCAATCGCAGAGGAAGTTATCACATTGTTAATCAATGCTGTTTCGTATTTTTTCAGATCTTTCAGATACGGATTGGTTTCTTTGAGGGATTTCTTTTTCATGAAAATATTATACTGCATTTCCAGATGGAATCACAGAAAAAAATAATGAGTAAAAAATCCCCCGTTGTTAGAGGGGAAGATCAGGATTTAGATCCTCTGTAATTGCTTCTCCCCTACTTTTTACAAAAAGTTATTTGAAATATAATTTGAAATTACGCATTTTTAGGTACTACATTGCTTATTAAATCGTTACTCATTTTTATCCTCACCTACGTCATCATCTCTGCGCAGAAGATGAAGTGGCATAAATTAGATAGACCTTCGGGGGCATTACTCGGCGCCGTCCTGATGGTACTGTCCGGCGTATTAACGTTGGACGAGGCATACCGGGCGGTGGATTTTAATACTATCTTGTTGCTCCTGGGTATGATGATCCTCATTGGCTATCTCAAGACAGCCAATTGTTTCAAGTACCTTTCTTATCTAATGATTATCCATGCAAAAAATTCCTTTCTCTTGTTGTGTTTTGTCTCCTTCTCCAGTGGCATCTTGTCTGCGCTGTTTGTCAACGACACCATTTGCCTTATGTTTACACCGCTCCTGATCCTTGCCTTAAATCAGACGAAACTTAATCCCATACCATATCTCATAGCCCTGGCAACCTCATCCAATATTGGAAGCGTGGTTACCTTAACCGGAAATCCGCAAAACATGCTCGTAGGCGTTTTTTCAAAGATACCCTACCTGGATTTCACCCTGCACCTTATGCCAATCGGGATATCTGGTCTTATGGCCAATGTCCTTATTATTTACCTATTATTCAAAAAGGATATTAACTTTAAAAAATTGGAACCGGTTGCCCTGGAAAAACCCGAACTTGATGTAGGGCTTACCATGAAATCCCTCCTCGTGCTTTTCTGTATCTTTTTAGGATTTGTCTTTACGGGCAACTTGCCCTTATCGGCAATAACGGGAGGGCTTGCTTTAATTGTCATGTCGGGAATGAGGCCACAACATGCCCTGGAAAAGGTTGATTGGACGCTGTTGTTATTTTTCAGCGGGCTCTTTATTGTGGTGGGGGGCATCAATAAGGCCGGTTTTTTAACCCTGGCACATAACGCCGTTGAACCCTATCTGGGAAAGACCGTGCCGAACCAGATTGTTCATTTCAGTATCTTTTCTGTAATTGCCTCCAACCTTGTCTCTAATGTGCCTTTTGTCTTATTGTCAGCAACGTGGATTGATAAATTTGCTGATCCAAAGACCATGTGGTATGTGCTGGCCATGAGCAGCACGTTTGCCGGAAATCTCACCGTTATGGGCTCGGTGGCTAATATGATTGTCCTGGAACTTTCGAAGGAATACGTTCATGTGGGATTCTGGGATTTTTTTAAGGTGGGGTTTACTACCACGGTAATCTCTACCGTTATTGGAATTGTCATTTTGATTCACTAATGCGAATTTTTGTTTTTAGAACTGTGATATCCCCGGCTTTGTTCAGCATGATGTTATTCCTGACTGAACGCGAACTGTATATCAGCTTGATAACCCTGTCAGGGTTTAAAACCCTGACAGGGTATTGAAGGTGGGTGGAACTGTTACGAAATTTTTATACGCCGGGCTAAACGCCCTTATCCTGCTTCTTCATAAATTCATCGATCTTTTTACTGATCCTTTTCGCTTCGTCATCGCCTAAAATGAGTTTAGCAAAGTCAGTGGCAATCTCAGCAGCCTGGTCTGAAGAAATACCCTTAACCCTTGAAATCTTCCATTCGCCATCTTCTATCACCAGGGTGCACTCCCCGAACCTTTCTTTCGTGGGCAATCCGCCGCGATCTAAAAGGTCCCTTATATCTTCAGGATTCTGTGTAACCTTCAGGGTTTCCTCCATATCCGGGAGACTGGAATGGATTTTCACGAGGGCGGTATTACCACCAACAGAAATACTTACAATCTCCTGTCGGGCCGCATTGTGCGCGAGATTAATAACCTCGGTAAGCCTTGGCGGGGTGATAGTTTTTACATACTTTATGAGTTCCAGCCAATTGATAATGGTGGTGTCCGTCTCAGAGATGAAAGAATATGCCATGTCGTAATCGTTGTTCCGCACCGCATTAAGGTACTTCTCCACGACTACCCGCGGAGAGTCCTGGGCATAGCTAGCCCCAGTAAAGACTATCATGGTAATGAAAATAACCGACATTAATTTTCTCATGTCTTTTACCTCCTGATAAAAATGCCGTATAAATTAATTAGTTTTATTTTATCACCAGTAATCAATTTTGCCACAAAAAATAATTGGATAGTATGAAAATTCCTTTTATAAGGTCATTTTAGGGTGGCACGGACTTCGTCGTGAGCGCTCAGTCGAACGACACACTGGTTTGCCCGTGTTTAATTATGAGTTTTTTATATTTTATCCAGAATAAAGGATATGTTATACTGTATAATCAAAAAATAAGGAATAAGGTTAGAACTGCAATCCATACAAGAATTTCTTAATCATTCAACCAAAAAGGAGGTAAAAAATGCGCCGATATTCATTCAAGACAATGGTGAATAATGTAGCTTTCGTTGTGGTAATTGCGTTTCTCAGTTTGATGCTCATTCCGCTAAAAGGTGCTGTAGCAGAAAAGGAGGAGCATGGCGTTGAAAATATTAATAAGCTCAAGTATGCCGACCCCGTCAAGGATATTCACCTCTACCTTTGCGCTTTCCATATAGCCAAGAACAATCCTAAATTTGAGGTAGAGGCACACCATTATTGTTCGATGCGGAGCCTCAATATTAAGGGTAGTGATATCCATCAGTGTGTCATATACGACTCCAAAGAAGCGCCTGCAAAGCTCCTGGGAATCGAGTACATCATCAGCAATGATACCTATCAAAAGCTCCCTGCCGGGGAAAAAAAGTATTGGCATCCCCATGCGTATGAGATCGTATCCGGACAGCTCATCGTGCCTGATTTAGCTGACATGGGTGACAAGGCCCTTGAAGGCTTTTTAACCAGTTGGGGTAAAACATTTCATACCTGGCCTGATCCAACCACCGAGATCCCGATGGGTGAACCGCTCCTCATGTGGTCTGCCGGCGCCGATGGTCAGATCAGTAAAGAGATGATAGAAAAACGCGATAGGCAGTTTGGCATCTCTTCTCATGAACTAAGGGAACGAAGGAAGATGTATGGCTACCATGTGCCGAAGGTGGATGCGCCGAAGTCCATTGATGAGATTGGCCGTCAATGGACGAATAAGGGTTCTGATAAGCCGAAGAAATTAAAATAAAATTCGACAATGACACTATGTGGTAAGGAGATTCTCATGAAGATACCGGAGGAAGAGGGAAGATTGTATATGATGGGACACTGAGGGGATATAACATTTTTATGGGAGGCGGCATCCGGTCCGGTTTACATGAGGAGTATATGGCCGCCAAACAAAACGATCGTATTATTACTACCCTGGAACCGGAGACTGCACAAGAGAAGCAGGTTAAGCTTCAGCAGAAGCCCGGTAAAGACTGGATGCCGCTGATAGAGGAGATCGTGAAGGCAAGTGAAAGGATGCGGGGAGATTTTCCGCTTCAGAATGCTGCTCTTGCCCTGCTTCGAAACAGTGCAAGAGTGGCACAATCGGTAGCACAGCAATCGGATGATTTGGAAGAGATTTGGCGTCTGAAACAACAGGTGCAAAAGGCATTGAATCAGTTACAAAGAGTTCTGGAGCGTGCCGAACAATAAGGGTTTAATGCAAGTGGGTGTATCTGAAAGCGTTCTGCAAAGTGATCAAAATGTCAGGGATTTTCTTGTTCATTTAAAGTAGAATATTGATAACGTTACAGGAAAAGGGATATTTCCCATGAGTGAATATCAGTATTATGAATTTCGAGCAATTGACCGCCCCTTAACAGAAGCCCAGAAATCAAAGATATCAGCGCTTTCCAGTCGGGCTCGTGTTACCCCGCATATGGCCTCTTTTGTTTATAACTATGGAGATTTCCGGGGAAATCCAGAACAACTCATGAGGAACTATTTTGATGCCATGATATACATGAACAATTGGGGTTCCAGGCGTTTAATGTTTCGTATTCCTCAGTCCCTGATTGAAACAAAAAAAGTCGGACGGTATTGTGTTTCAGAGGAAATCAATGCAATGGAGACCAAAGAGGATGTGGTTTTAGACCTGAACTTTCATGATGAAGAACTGGCCGAATGGACCGAAGGCGAAGGGTGGTTAGATGAACTCGTTGAAATGAGGGAGGAACTGATTCAGGGAGATTTCAGGGTTCTCTATCTGGCATGGCTGAAGGCCGCAAAAAATGCATTGGGAGCTGAAGATATTGATGACGATACCCCGGAACCTCCTGTTCCACCAGGATTAAATCAACTCTCTGATGCTCTAAATGTCTTTGTCAGGTTTTTAGGGATTGAAGAAGCAATGCTCGTGGTAGCGGCCCAAAAGAGCAAGGAGCAAAAAGAGGATCGTCTGCAACTCGTAAATTGGGTAGAAAAATTACCCATCGAAGAACAACATGGCTTTCTCAAGCGCTTAAGTCGGGGAGAACCTAATCTATCGATACTTTTGAACAGACGTCTTCATGAGTTAGCCAATACGACGCAAGGTTCGAAAGAAGGTGCATTCTCAGGACAAAGGACCATTGCCGGGTTGATTCAGACAGCGGAGGAATGGCGAAGGTGTAAACAAGAAGACGAGCGCCGCAAAGAGGAACTTGCGCGAAAACGAAGGTTGGAAGAGTTGGCGTTGAAAGAAAACGAAGTTTGGCTACAGGTAAAAGCCTTGATCGAAGAAAAGAAACCCAAGTCGTATGATAGCGCCATTGGCCTGCTCAAGGATCTCCGGGAACTTGCGGAATACCAGGGCAGACTGGAAGAATTTAAAAAACACATTGCAGAAATTCAGCAGACGTATTCAAGCCGGACGGCTCTCCGGGATCGGATGATTCATGCCAGGCTGATTTGAGAAGGACACACTGAATTCCCTGGATTTCATAAGCATGCTGCGGTATCAGAGAAAATCTCTGCGTTGTTGACAGAAGACTATTTAAAAACCAGAGCCAAAAGAGCTAAAAAGAAAGAATTTTAGAAAAGATTGGCTAAGGTGCCGAGCCGTAAACCGATACCCAGTGATGAACTATAGTGGAAGTTGACCTGAAGTAAAGAGCACTTTGGCATTACATTAATTCTCTGTCTACACTGCAAACAAGGCATTGGTGATCTTTAAAGGGTTGGCCAAAGATGGACGTTTCACTGATAGAGTCATTGCACGATGCGCATCGTTCCATATGTTGTAAAACAGGATTTTTTCCGTAATATCCCAGCGCTTCTATCTGCGTACGAACGATTTCCTTTTTCCTCTCGAATCCGTAGCATGTCATTAAGAATTCCTGGATATGAAAACGTTTAGATGCTACTATCAAAAGGGAGAATTGCGCATCTGATGCTGTTACGTGTCGATTTTCGTAAATCCTGGCGTAAAGGATAGCGGCATTCTTTCTGTGCTTTGTATCCACCTTAAATATCGCCTGGCCATCCCTTTTTAACAACGTGTGCTTGACATAATTTGCGTGCAGATATTCCCCCGTTTTTTGCTGTACGCATGCCATAGTAAATTCTTTCGTAAAACTCATCCTGTAGAGAATATACTGCACGTGCGGCGTATTACCCGGATTTAAAACAAATTCCTTGATCCTGAATCCATGGCAATATGCCTGTATTCCAGGGAGTCTTTGGAAAAGGGTGTCATTATTCAGCAGGTTTTTTGTTATGTCGGTTGATAAAAACGCAAGATGATAAACGTTAATGCCATAAGCAAAATCAATCGTGACCTTTTCTTCACCAAAATCTCCTAAGTGTGATGATAATGATTGATAAAATGGTACAACTTCGGGCATGCCCAGCATAAGGGCGCGTGCAATAGCCACTCCAATAAATCGTTTTGGGACTAAACGCAGGGTAGGTTCGATTTCCACAACTACCCGTAATGTAAGTAGATTTTGTTTGCTTTTTGCAATTGCGTATAGTTCTTCCAGGAGAAAGGGCTGTGAAATTGTATGGCGCGTGAGCCTCTTTATGTGTGCGGTCGTCGGGCAAGCGCCGCATCCCAGGCATTGTGCTTCAATCTTTGGACGACCCAGGCAGTACTCACGCTCGGTAAAATGGATTGAACGCTCATATTCTTCCCACAAAAATTTCTTTTTAACGCCCAAATCGATATCATCCCAGGGGAAAGTTGTGCCTTTCCCCTTTGCACGAAAGTAATTTTCTTCTGACAATTCCAGCTCCTCCAGATAATCACGCCAATTCCTGAGTATCTGCCGGGGAACGGTATTGTAATAAACGAACCCATCCGTAATGGATGAGCGGACAAGGGCAGGGGTTAACCTTCTATCCCCCATTGCCAGCAGTTGCGTCAGCCACATCTCTTCATACGAAGCGCTTTCGCGGAATTCCATGCCGTTGAATTTACAGATACGCTCGATTTCCCTTCGTATCTGCTTTTTATCTTCAAGGGTTGTTAGACACTCGTGATATTGCAGAGGGGTATGCGGCGGGTAATAGAGGGGCGTCAGACTGAAGATAATACGGACACTGCTATCCGACATGCCTTTCAAATCACCCAGACGCTTGACAAATCTTCCAAATTCTCCAAAGTCTTCCGCTTCTTCTAATCCCGTGCAGATTAAAAAAATTTTCAATTCCCGGATACCCCTTTCAAACAAGAATTCGCAGGCCTTATAGATCTGTTCTTCGGTAAGATTCTTGTGCAGGTAACGTCGAAGCCGTTCGCTGATACCTTCCATCCCACAGCTCACCGTTGTCTTTCCGATGATCTGTTGTGCCTCTGCAAGGAATCGGTCGGTTGACAGGAGGTCAAATCGCTGGCTCTTCAGGCTGACATTGGCCATTTCCCTGTAAAATGACAGGATCATGGGATACAGTTCCGTATGGGTGTTGAAGTTGAAACTCAGAAGATTGACGGTATCAAGTCCTTGTTGCGCTTTTGCTGCCTTCATCGATTCCAAAAGCTTTGATAATGACCGTTCCCGGTACGGTTTTCTCTCCCAGCTTTCAGCGCAGAAGGCGCAAAAACACGGGCATCCGTTACTGATTTGCAAACTTCCAATACCGAGGCTTTCTGTTTCATACCATACGGGACTCGATTCCAGTGTTTTCGTCTGATCAAGGTCGTAGACAGTTGCACTTTTTACAGGATATGAAACATAGGGTTCTTTGGGGGCAATCTCTACCAAAACTTTTTCATCTGAAGCGATATCTCCTGTTTTTCTTTCTGCTTCTTCGTCTGGTGGATATGGAGATGGGTTTTGGTCTTTCCCCTCTTTTCCCCCCCCTTCGCAAGGGGGGGATGTAGGGGGGGTACTTTCATTTCTCCGATCAGAGCTGAAATCTGGGTTTTTTGTGAGTACGTGATCTACTGGGGTTTCATTCTGATTGTTTTGTGGTTTTTCTATTATTTTTTGTGTTTTCGGAGAGTTTTGTACAACCACTTTATACCGATGTTCGTATTTATCCGGTTCATAGAATCCATCAACTTTTCCGTGACAGGCGTTGAGGATTTCGGTTTTACTGAGTCCCTGCGCCTTCCCCTTTTTTACAATCTCCAAAAATTGTTTTATGGCATATTCTCCTTCACCAATAAACACGGCATCAACAAGTCCATAATTATTTCCGAACTGGGTATGTAGGGACGTATTGCCATACGCCCCTGCTATAGGCCCGTGCAATACCGATGTAACTGCTGAACTTGCGCCACCCAGCACAATCAGTGGAATATTTTGAATCATCATGCGTTCATTTTTGAAGAGCGGAATGCCTGAAAAGTGCAGAAGTTTTGGCAGATTCAGTAGCTCCAGGACAAAGGAATTACTTATGCCAAGGACATCGAACGAGCAAGAGGGTTCTTTCGTGGTAGTGCCTACCCAGAGGGGAATTTTTGAGGCAGTCATCACCTCCAGATCCTTAGGAGGTGGGAGGAAAGCAAAATCTGTGAAAATACCTTCTACTTCCCGGGCAATCTGCGCTACCAGGGGGTGAGAGGCAGAAATTGAAACATCACGATACGTTGACAGCCTGCAGATCAGGAATCGCAACCTTGCCTGATGGAACAGGGCAGGATCCATGGTATTAGGTTCGCCACCTTTTAACCATAATCCGGCTAACGAAAGCAGATGGTAATTTTTTTCATACCACTGCCTGATTTCCTGCGAAGATTTCAGGCAATCGTAGGGTTTAATGTTAAGCATGCACTTAAATGTTAAAAAATTCAACGGGTAGCCGCATCCTTTAGGGTGCGCCAGGCACAGGCGTGAAACCTGCGGCTACATGAGTTGTTGCCTTTGGCGACCTATTTTTTCGGTTCACATTATTTGCCCGGCTTTAACTGATGCATTACAATTGCAATATACCTTGAAGAATATTACAATATTGAAGATATATCAAGCAGGAATTGATTTCAAATAATGTGAGACTCTGTGCCAAATAAACGGAGACGTAGTAATCAAGAAACTAAATCAACAGGACAATCTCTTGATAAACATGGTGCCATAACACCCTCTCGGAAGAAAGAATTTCAGAATCAACTTCTTCCTGCCCTGATAAATCTCATCCTCAGCAGAATCAACCGACAGGTCTTCAGGTGTGATTATCGCCCTCCTTTCTATGCCCTTAAAAAATGCCTGTCTTATCTTTCTTATATTAAACAGGGATGTTTTTAAGTTGTTTTCCTTCAAAACCTCTGAAAAAAGGTTTTTTGTAAAATCGTCAGGCATCTTGATATTGGATGCGGGCATGGGAATAATGAGACTGCTTAAATACGCCTTCCTCTTATTGTTTAACTGTGTATAAAATAGATAATCCCCTGCAATGCCTCTGGAAATTTTTAAATTATTCACGGACAAACAAGTTTGTCCGTGCCACTCATTCGTATGGGAATTCCCCAACATGAAACTATCGCTGCCAACTGATCGTATAATTTTCCGTAAAACCTCGTTCCACAGGTGCGACTGGTATGCTGAAAAAAAGAGGACCATTTTTTCGTGGGAAATCCTTTGAAGAATGGGAATAAATCCCTTTGGATGCTTCTCCAGGTATCTGAACGTTTCTCTTTCAAACTTGCTTGTAGCCCCTTTCATGCATGCCTGCCAATTACCCCAGTTTTCATAAAAGAATTTTCTGTGTTCCTTTTCTTCTTTACTGTCATCCGGGTGGATACTGGAAAAGTATATCTTTAATGCACCATTGTAGTGTTTCTTAAGAATCCTTTCGGCGATAAATCCTTGTCTGGCATCAAAACTCCCGAATCGCTGATCGTCAAAATAATTTGGATAACCGTCCTGTTTTACCCGGTCAATTGCACGTAACGCCGACGCTAAATCATCTTCAGTAAGATGCCTGACGGCAATCTGAAATCTGTTCCCCGCTATGAGGTCTGGTCCCATGGGTCTATCCATATACCCGATAAGACTCAGGGAATAGTTTTCCTCGTCTATCTTCGACGGGACAGAATATTTATGCGTTAATGTCGAATTGGTTGGTTTTATCCACGGTCTTTTCATCCCCCCATTGTCCTTACTTTTAAAAGAAAAAGGCATTTGCCGTGCGATAGTTATGTACTGAGATGTCAGGGCATATTTATCCTTTTTGCCGCCGTACGAAAAAGATGCGTATGGTATATTGAGCTTTCGGGAAAGCATCTTCAAAATGTCCACGGTATTCCATCCCCTCTTTTTGAGGAGATAGACGCAGAATTCTCCATCTTTCTGCAAGGGAAGGTCTGCTATTTCTTCAACGATAAAATCTTCGGGCTTAACCTTTATCTTTAGCACAAAACCCCGTTTTTTCTCTTTATGGGTTGATGTGATGAATATTTAAGAAATCGATAAAATAAGTTTAATAATAACAGTAAGTTATCACAACTAATTTTTAAAAACTCTGACTAATTGTGTGAAAATATTACACGAAATGCAAGTAGGTATTTTGAGTTGGATATAACAAGCTTTGAGTAATCTAAATTAAACAGGTTAAGCCTGTAGTGTTAATTATTAGCATGATATGGTATATATAGACTATTTATTAAAAATGAATTTATTTTAAAATTGGGCTTGTTCATCTGGTCGGGTTTTTGAGAGGAGTGTGATGAATGATGCAATAAGTATATTTTACATTAAGTAGGGAGGCCGTTGAGAAAGGAGATTAAAGTATGTACAAAAAAAAATTATTTATGATGGTTATTACAGGAATCTGCCTGCTAATAGGCACTATGAAAAGTGGATCATCAGCTAGTATGGAAGAATTAGAAGAAAGGTTAAACCGTTTAGAAACGAAAATTAACGAGGTAAATACTGTTGCCGAAGGGGCGAAAAGCGATATAGAAAAACATGAAGTTAGTACAGCAGCGAAGGTTACTGCGATGGAGAAACATATTGAAGATGTGGAGGCTAAAGGGAATGAATTAGAAACAAAATATATAAAACCAACATATGCGGCAGACGTTTGTGAGGGCAGGATTAAATTTGGTGGACGTGTAGACGGAATGGTCCAGTATCTTACCGGGACAGACAGGGACGAGCTAGGGGTTATGGGTCGTCTCTGGTTTGATGCCCGCGCAAAGGTTGTCCCTGAAAAACTTGATTTTCTTATTGAATTCAATTCAGCGGGCGGGGATAACATTGGCGCCGGGCTTCCAACAAATGAAATTACCATTGACCAAAGCCGTTTTAATGATCTTGGGAGAGGTAACGTTAATCTCTATAAGGCGCACACCATCTGGAAGCCTGTGAAAGGGTTACAAATTGCAACGGGAATTATGGACTGGCTCAACCACGAGGACCCTGTGGGTACTTCTGGCGATGTTGGTTTTGATAACAGCGATGTAACGATCTGCGAAGGATGGTCATTTCCCGGTTTGAGCATAGGCGCCTGGTTAGGGTTGGTGTCTGAGTTGAAGGCCGATGCACCGAGCGTGCCTGCCTTAACGATGAGATATGATCCGAATGATTTATGGACATTCCGTACCAGTATCCAGACTACACAAACCTCATCCATGTTTACGACAAGAGACGATGAAGACGATAGGGATTTATGGTCGTGGACAACTGAAATTGCCTTTCGGCCAAAAATTGCCGGCCTGCAGGGGGCGTATAAGTTTTTCTATGGATTAACGAAAAGTGGGGATTCAAGTCCTGTGGATACAGCGGATGGAGTTACGGTATTAGACCCATCGGGAGTTAACCATGGCATAGGCTTCCTGTTTGATCAGTGGCTCAGCGATCATTTTATTATCAATGGAAGGTATAGTGTTTCAGAGGATGACGACATATTTAAATCCAGTAATAACGGAGTGAGAACCCACTGGAATGCCACCATCGGCTGGATCTCTGATGGAGATACCTATTCTGCCAGGGAATTTGTTGGGATTGGTTATGGGTCTGCACGGTGGGGACATTCTTACGAATCTGAAAATAATAACTTTGACAGAGAGCAAACGTATGAAATCTTCTGGAGACATAAACTCACCACGAATATATGGATACAGCCTGATTTTCAGATAGTCCACGACCCGTTGGGGGCTAAAGACACTACTGAATTCATTCCTGGTGTGCAGATGTGGATGACGTTTTAGGAGATTATAGATATAAAACGAGTTTTGCCAGTATGTCTCTGTCTGATTTCCGTTCATAAGTTTCTGAGAGCGTCAATATTGTAGTATTTTATGGAAGGGAGGTTCTTATGAATGAAAAAACTTGAGTGAAAAGTTGTTTTTAATAGGGGTGTGTTGTAAAGGTGGTAGGGTAAATACTAATTAAAGAAAGGAGAAGGTGTAATGAAACTGTCGCCGAGAGAAATTGATAGACTCATGGCATGGGCAGCTGCACAGGTAGCTTTAAGCAGAAAAGAAAGGGGGGTAAAGCTGAACTATCCTGAAGCTATAGCGATTATTTCTGCCGCTATTTGGGAAGGAGCCCGTGAAGGTAAAAATGTAGCCCAATTGATGCAGGAAGGGGCAAAGATCTTAAAAAAAGAAGACTTGATGTCGGGTGTGCCTGAAATGATTCATGAAGTTCAGGTTGAGTGTACATTCCCCGATGGCACAAAGCTTGTCACTGTTCACAATCCGATTCAATAAAATTGCCGGAGGTTATTTCGTTTCATGTAAGGTAATAAGTTATAAAGTAGACATTTTTAAGGAGGCTATATTTATGATTCCGGGAGAATATATCCTGGCCAGCGGGGAAATCATCGCCAATGCTGGCCGCAGGACCGCTAAATTGACCGTAACCAACACCGGCGACAGGCCTGTTCAGGTGGGGTCGCATTACCATTTTTTTGAGACTAACAGGGCTCTGGCATTTAACCGTATTGCAGCATGGGGAATGCGTCTGAATATTCCGGCAGGGACAGCCGTACGCTTTGAGCCGGGAGAGCCGAAGCAGGTTGAGGTGGTGGAAGTTGCCGGAAACAGGAACGGCTACGGACTGAATGATGTTTCTCAGGGGAGCCTTTCTAATGAAGGCCGTTTGAAGGAAGAAGCTTATGCACGGTCAAAAACAATGGGCTTTAAGGAGGGAAAATAATCATGACATTGAAGATTAAACGTAATGTTTATACGAGTATGTTTGGTCCTACCACGGGCGACAAAGTTCGTCTGGCGGATTCCGACCTTATAATCGAGGTGGAGAAAGATTATACTACCTATGGCGACGAAGCGAAGTTTGGCGGTGGCAAGACCCTTCGTGACGGTATGGGGCAATCATCCCGTGCAACACGCGCAGAGGGCGCTTTGGATCTTGTCATTACCAATGTTTTGATCGTGGACTGGTGGGGAATTGTAAAGGCTGATGTCGGTATTAAAGATGGTAAGATTGCCGGTATTGGTAAGGCCGGCAATCCCGACATCATGGCTGGTGTAGACCCGAATATGATTGTTGGCCCCGGTACAGAGGCATTTGCTGGCGAGGGCAAAATCCTGACCGCCGGCGGTATAGATACTCATGTCCACTTCATCTGCCCGCAGTATATAGAAACTGCGCTTGGTAGTGGTCTTACAACTTTGATGGGTGGGGGTACCGGTCCCAATCACGGCACACTGGCCACGACTTGTACGCCGGGTCCGTGGAATATTGAACGCATGATCCAGGCAGCAGATGGCATGCCTCTGAATTTTGGTTTCTTCGGCAAAGGAAATGCATCCTTTGAAGCCCCGTTAATAGAACAGGTTAAAGCAGGCGCTTGTGGTTTGAAGTTGCACGAGGACTGGGGCACAACCCCGAAAGCCATCGACACCTGCCTTTCTGTTGCTGATAAGATGGACGTTCAGGTTTTGATCCACACGGATACCTTAAATGAAACAGGCTTCGTCGAAGATTCCATTGCTGCTTTGAAGGGCCGTACAATACATACTTTTCATACTGAGGGCGCCGGCGGGGGGCATGCACCCGATATTATACGCATAGCAGCTGAACCCAATTGCCTCCCCTCTTCAACGAACCCGACCCGTCCTTACACAGTCAACACTATAGATGAGCATCTTGACATGCTAATGGTCTGTCATCATCTGGACAGTAAAATTCCGGAAGATGTAGCATTTGCTGATTCGCGTATTCGTGCAGAAACCATCGCAGCTGAGGATGTTCTGCATGATATGGGTGTATTCAGTATGATGTCATCCGATTCCCAGGCCATGGGCCGTATTGGCGAAGTGTGGTGTCGCAACTGGCAGACGGCAGATAAAATGAAGAAACAGCGCGGCCCTTTGCCGGAAGAGAAAGGTGGCAATGACAACTTCCGCTGCAAGCGGTATGTCGCCAAGGTTACTATCAATCCTGCAATAACACATGGTGTTGACAGGTATATAGGTTCTGTTGAAGTAGGCAAGATAGCAGACCTCGTATTGTGGGAACCTGCTTTCTTTGGGGTTAAGCCGGAGGTTGTTTTTAAGGCTGGTTTTATTGCCTGGGCACAGATGGGAGACCCCAATGCCTCCATTCCCACTCCGCAGCCTGTTTACACCAGGCCGATGTATGGTGCATTTGGAAAAGCCCTTACGAAGTCCAGCTTCACTTTTGTATCGCAAGCTGCTTACGAAGCGGTTGTTTTTCGCCTGGCACACCTAAAGATGTTTTTTAATAACCTCAAAATTTTTATAAGATAAGGTGAACAAAGATGTTCGGGAAAATACGAAAAAGCGAAAACTCATCTTTATATCGGAAAAATGATTTAAAGATGAAAACATTAAACCTGGCTATAATATTTGCCGCCGTTTCAATGTTTCTGGGGATATTCGTGCCAGATGCCTTTGCTCAAACAGAGGAATTAAAGAAAACAATAAGTTCGTCTCCTCCAAGTTACAGTACCAGGACAGCGCTGGATTTTTTATATATACTGATCAATGGGATATCCGAAGTGCCATTACTTTCCTCCCCTGTTAACGGAATATTGATTCTTGCCGGCGTTTTTCTTGCATCGAGAAAAGCCGGTATCATGATGATAATAGCTGGATTAATAGGCGCCGGAACAGCTTTTGTGCTGGGAGCTGATTATGACCTTGTGACCTTTGGCCTCTTTGGCTATAATTCTATTCTGACAGGTATGGCTTTCTGGTCTGGTCCCTTTACAAAGTCCAATGGTGCAACCTTTGTTTTATCGATACTCGGTGCGATGTTTACTGCAGTTGTATGGTGTGCCTTTGCACATGTGATGGGGGACTGGTTTGTTATGGGTGGTCCTGCCGCCGGCTGGGCTATTCCTGCATTTACCGGTCCGTTTATCTTTACCACATGGGTGATGATGCTTGCCTCAAAGAGATATGGACACGCTATTTGGCCGTCCGTTGCTTTGACTGAGAGAGGGAATATTTACCTGGAATTTGCATCTGGTGTTACACCGCATAGCCACACGCTGCTTCCGGATAGTATCAATCCGGCTCAGAAAATCCCTAAGAATTTCAGATGGACCGCCGGAGAATTCATGAAGGCTGTCCTGAAAGGCATATCGCAGGTTACCTTTGTTGCAGACTGGAGGACCGGTATATTCTGGGTTGTGGGGTTGTCACTGACATTTGAGCTGGCGCCTGGTACTTATATTACGCCGGAGGGAGTTGAGGTCTCACGTATTTTCACCAACGCTTACACGACCCAGTGGAATCCTGCTTCGATGTTGTTCCTGGGCGGTGTTGTTGCGCTTATTGGTTCTGCAATAGGGTTATCTATGGGCATATTACAGAAGCTTCCGGTAGAAGAACTTAAAGAAGGGATTCATGGTTTCAATCAGGTACTGGTAATGATAGCGTTAACAAGCTTCCTTCCGTATACCATGATTAATCTCTTTTATGCAGTATTAGCTACTGTAGCGTGTTCCATAATAACGCCTGCGATGCAGAACTTCTTCGGCAGGTGGGGCGTGCCCGCATTAACGGGTCCGTTTGTCTTTACAGCATGGGTATTTCTGTGGGCAATTACCGGATTCGAACACATTCCGGCTGGATTAGGTTGGGGAAAACCTTAATAGATTGAGGGGTATCGCAGGCAGACATATAACAAAAAGGAACAGGAAACAGATAACTGAGGATTGTTTAAATGCTCTGGATACGATGACGAAGGAATCTTTCAGATTAAAGGATGCGTGTGTTGGCAGTACGGTTTTATTGCAACTGGTTGATGCGGTGAAAAATCAGTGTGAGATATTGCACACAAAATATAAGACCCGTCCGCACCTGAATAGGAAGACGATATCAATAGACATCAATAGTCTTGCTACCATTACCAAGACCATCAAACAAGAAAATTATGTGTACACCAGCACATTGCAAAATCTCCTGGGAAGTGTTATTAATTCGGCATCTTTAACCATATTGTTTTTTTTCATAGCCACCGTGATGTGCAGCATTTTTTTAAGTGTAAAGATTGCATCGTCGATAACAAATCCACTGGCAAAATTAATGGATTCCGCACAAAAAATTGTGGAGGGTAACCTTTCGGTCAGGTTAAATGTCAATAAGTATGATGAAATTGGCACTCTTTCGATGGTATTTAACAAAATGGTGGATACTCTCAGGAGGATGAGCGGAGGTACTTGTCACAGGTGCTTCATGAAGAGATCGGGCAGGCAATGTCGGCGTTAAAAATCAATATAAAACTCCTGGGATGTTACAATCTGAAAAGTGTCGTTGACCAAAATAATGAATTCAAAATGTGTGTGGAAGACTGCCGGAAGATCGTGGGCATGGTTTTAATGTAGAAGATATCTGGGAAAAAGGGGCTGAGGAGTTTAAGCTGGGTATTACCACGATAAAAGAAATGGTTGATATTATGAGAGGGAATTTTCAGATTGTTTCAAAAATAAATAAGGGCACAACCCTCTATATAAGCGTTCCCTGTTAATCGGGCGTTGAAAAATTGACGATGAGGTGTAAAGATGAGAAAAGTGAGAATCTTGTTAGTAGAAGACCATACGATCGTGAGGCAGGGAATCAAACAGCTTCTAAAACTGCATGAAATCTACGAAGTCGTGGGAGAGGCAAGTGATGGATTGGGCGCCATAAAAGGAGTGGAAGCGCTCCTTCCGGATGTTGTTATCCTGGATATTGCTCTTCCCGGGATGAATGGGATAGAGGCTGCAAAACAGATACGATGCATCAGCCCGGATACCAAAGTCATTGTTCTCACTATGTATGAAAGTAAAGAATTTATCACAAGGATGTTAGATATTGGGATATCAGCGTATCTTAATAAGGAATCGACCGATACCGATTTAATTGCTGCCTTAGAAGCGACCATGAAAGGACAGGTATTTTTGAGCCCTTCCGTGTCGAAGGTACTGGTCGAAAAGGTAACGGGTAAAAAAAATGATGCTGCCATTTCTGAAGCGGACAAAGAATTATATGACAAGCTTACGGAACGGGAAAAGACTATTTTGTATATGGTGGCAGAGGGATACAGCAGTAAGGAAATTGCAAAATGTTTTTCCATTAGCTTTAATACGATAAATAATCATCGAACGAGCATTATGAAAAAACTGAATATCCACGACGCCGTTGGTTTAACCAAATATGCTATAAAGATGGGATTGCTCACGAATACAGAACTGAAGGAATCTCTCAAAAGCCCTTGAGCAGCTTTTTCTCTGTCGTATAAAAGGGTATGTTACGAGTTTTTTACCTTAATCGACAAAGGTGACTATTTTGAACATCAATAAATATAAAAATCACAAAATATTTCTCAAGGTATTAATAATCATTGTGAATTATTTACTTTTTTATGGAGGAACTTTTTGCACTGCAAATGACGCCATCATAAGAAAGGAAAATAGCTTTGTTAAAATAAAAGAGTTTGATGAAAGTTTTAAAATTACCAATGGGAGTCTTAACCATCCATATCATTTTTCAGAGAAGGAATTGACCGATATATTTTCTCAGATATTTTTTCAGGAAAAAGGGATTTTGGGTTCCAAAAAAACGAAACAGGTATTTTCCGAAGGGGATATGGCGTTCGTCCTGTCACCCCTTCTTGTGACGGGTTTTGCACAACTAAAGCCAACACAATATTTATTGGTGTATAATTCGTTGACAAGATCGTATATCAAAAACAAGCACAACTATTTTTGTCTTTTTATAGTGGGACAGAATTTACACATTGTTTTTAGTCGTATTCACCAGGAGTTAACGAGACCTTATACGGATGAGGAAAATATAATAATAAATGGCATAGAGTTTGAGAATCCCATGAATACAAAAAAGGGTGCATTGTGGAAATTATCTCCAGTTTCCGGGCAGTATGTGCAACCAGACAGGGAAAACATATTAATAATTCCTCTTGGCAGACACGATAGCAATCTGTTAGTTGCCGAAACTGATAAAAAAGGTGCATTCAAAAAGCCTGTGCAGGAGAAAGAAAGTAACGGGGAGAGTGTTTCCAGTTTTACCCTGAATGGCAATAGTGCGGATAACGAAGCAGTGAATGACCGGATGAACCAAACAGGTGAATCGTCGCGCGTACTAAAAGAGCGTCTGCGGCTTTTAAAGAGTTTGTTAGAAGAGGAACTGATTTCTCATGAAAATTACGAAAAGAAAAAGGGTGAATTGTTAGACAAATATTTTGAAATTTCCAGCACAAAAAAAGACTGAACTTATTTTTTTGCCCACAGATGCTAACGCTTCATCAGGGAGTGATTGCAATTATCATGAGGAGGCATAAAAAACTCCGGCCAGAAACAAGGCGCCTGTTATTACATTATTCAGCAAAAATACCTGACTGCTACCCCGAAGAAATATTGCGGTAAAATCTTGAGCGAACAGGAAAGTCTGTGTCATCGATGGAATCTGTGGTTTTCTAGTGGTTTTCTAGTGGTTTTCATCGGTTTGAGGGAATGGTGTATTAGCCATAGATTACTTCGCCGTCTTTGACATAATCTACAACCGGCGAATCTTTTTTTCCCCATTCTTCCGGGGTCATAGCGATGGCTTCTATCGGCTCGAAGACCTCCTAAATGGCATCAGAGAGGATGTCAATTCTCTCCCAATAATCCTTACCAAAAAAGTTTTTGGAGATAACAACCACATCAATGTCGCTTCCTTCCTTGTATGCACCGGTGGCATAAGAGCCATACAGTATCAGCTTGTCTATCTTCGTGCCTTTCGATTCCAGGGCTTTTCTAAAACGGGACAAAATCCCTAAAACTGCTTTTTTATCCATTCCGACGCCTCCTTGCTCCTCAAAAGTATATCCTTTGCAACGGGCTGCGTAAAAATATCGTTTATTGTCGAACATTATTTCGGCTGTTTTCATATCATAATCCGCCTGTTTCAACCATTCGTGAGGACTTTTAGTCATTTCCCTTCTGCCACCATTTTGTATTATCGGGATTTCCCTTATCAATTTCCCATTGTAAATGTTTAAATATGTATATCGCTCGCTACATGTTATAAGATAGAGGCGCTGATGTCAATGCCGCTTACCTGAGAACACCAGTTTTTCAAGGTTGGGTTGAGACATGAGCCATACATGCTACGAACAACGCTACCAATATTTTTTGCAAACAACCCAGAACAATTGGTGTTGGGTATTGCTCATACCCTAATAAAATTATGTAGCTGCTAAAAGCAGAGATAAAAGACCCGTTCCCAATCACCCTTTGCTATGACCATTAAAAGGTGGTTGCTGTAATAATACTATTGACAGGGGATCGTTGTATTGATTTTAATAGCATTTAGTCAGGAAAAGGAGAGGCTAAATGCCGGAAATATGTAGATTTTTTGGTATTGTGATAAGTATATTTCATAAGGATCATAATCCACCACACTTCCATGCCAGGTATGGGGATTACAAAATAGCCATAGAAATATCTAATTTTTCTATTATAAGTGGATATTTACCGCCCAGAGCGCTTGGGATTGTTATGGAATGGGCAGCGCTGCACAAGGATAAGCTCTTGGAAAATTGGGAAGCCGCGAAACAAGAAAAACCATTAATCAAAATTGAACCATTAAAATAAGGAGATTACCTTATGTATTATGATGTTACAGAAATAAAATACATCGGTGGGTATAAACTTAAAATTACATTTGAAAACGGGAAAGGTGGAATAGTTGACTTTAAGGATTATATAAAAGAGGGTAGTGTGTACACCCGCTTTTCCGACATTGAATACTTTAAACAAGCATATATACATCCCGAACTTGGTGTATTATGCTGGCCCGGAGATGTGGATGTGGCGCCAGAAACTATTTACCATGAAGCAACTGGAGAGCCACTACCGTCGTGGATGGAAACAGATAAAAAAACATTAACAAAAAAGTAAGATCAGTTCAATAATCAAAAAATATCCTCTGGGTTTTAATGATTCAGAGGGGCATTGGAACTGGGGTTTAGCGTGTATACAAAAATTTCGCATTCAAATAATAATCACAAATCAAGAGGCGACACAAAGCTCCATGACACATAAAAACGGCATAAATATATATTTTGTTATCAAACATGATTTCGGCTGTTTTCATATCGTAATCAGCCTGTTTCAGTCATTCGTGAGGATTTTTAGTCATTTCCCTTCTGCCACCATTTTGTATTATCGGGATTTCCATTATCAAATTACCACTGCAAGAGATTGTCGATAATATATTGTCTGATCTTATCTAATTCATCTCTATTTCGGATAATGTGTTCATAAAATCGGGGCTGCCATACTGGCTTGCCATAGGACTTCCGGGTTTCATTAATCCGTTTTTTTGTTACCGTCTTGAACGATCGAATTATCGTTGGGATGGAATTAGACGTCGGCTTCCCGAATTGTTCAAACGTAGGGACACGGTGCTCCGTGTCCCTGTCGTCATCCAAAATTATAATTATTCCATGCACATGATTCGGCATCACCATGTATTTATCTATGATAACATTTGAGCGTATTTCTGCTGTTTTTACCCATTCATTTTCGACAATTACCCCGTATTCATTTAGTTTCATCTCGCTGTTTGTCACATTTCCCAAAATACATTCTTTGTTATACGTACATATCGTTATGAAATACGCACCTGCCCTGGAATAATCATATTCCTTTAATCGGATTGATCTGCGGTGGTGTTTGTCAGGGTTGTATGTCATTATTTTCCCCCGATTGCACTGTTATGCCTGCATGCCGATGTAACGACGTAGGGACACGGAGCACCGTGTCCCTACGGTGTGGATAAATAGCACATAAAGATGGCAGAAAAATATCGTTTGTTGTTGGACATAATTTCTGCTGTTTTCATTAAAAACGATCTTCTATTTTCCCATCAACAGTATCTAAAAAAGCCTTTATAGCCTAAATCCTGTTTATTATCAAGGCATTTTTAAAGTGGAAAAGATAGAGGCGGAGAAATGGAGAAGGGGATAGAAGTTGGTTTTTTATTCATACGGTATGTGTTGGTGAATAGCATTTCTGTGCAAATCTTTCTTTATATTTTCCCATTGCTTTTGGCAGGTGCTTCTATTATCCTGAATTTCCGTTATTGCTGTTGCGTTATCAAAATAACCTTTCCCGGGAAGCAGTATAAGAAGACACCTGATTTTTCTTAAAAATCTATCATAAAGCAAACTTCATTATGTTTAATAAAATATTGCATTTCATATTCCTTTCTTTTTCTGTTCTGGTACTGTCCGCTGTGCACTCGGATGCTTTTGCGAACGAAGGTATGCACATTTCCGTTGATGGACAGAGGTTTGATACCCAAGGTTTTTTTGATCTTGAATACCTGGGATTTGAGAAGGATAAGGTCAATTTCAATAAAGGGTGGCTGGGTATCTTTATGGAAAATGCGGAAGGAAAGGGCATTCTTGTAAAAGAGATCACCCGGGGATCGCCCGCCGCAGAGGCCGGTTTAAAAGCGGGAGATATTATTACGAAGATTAATGATGAATTTATCCCCGGCACGGACGACCTCAATCTCATCCAGTTCAAGAAGACCATAGAAGCCATCGGTGCAGGGGGTACGCCTGCGCTTACGGTTTCCCGGGGTAATGTCGAAATGGTGTTTACGCCGAGGCTTTTTGGGAAACTGCTTAAGAATGTATCAGAACCGGTGACCTCTTTCATTCCTAAGACAAACCCTGTGCTTACAAAAGAGGCGGAAGATACACATTCTTCATTCCCCCCATGCGAAGGGGAAGGCGGGTGGGTGGAAAATCCATCTTCGAATAAAGAAGTCAAAAAGCCTTTCAATTCAAAACATACAGGGATGAGTTTTATCGAATTTGCAATCAAAAATGAAAGATACAGGGACATGCTTGACGCGACATTACAACGGATTGGCGAAGAGGTCTATGTCCGGGAAGGTTTCCAATCCAATGACGAGGTCAATCCGTTTCGTTTATCCATCATAAACTACTTTATGTTACACCCCTTCGATACCCCAAAGATTGGACAGGCTATCATTAATACATTTAGCAGGAAAGACCTCTGTGACCAACTATGGTATGCAGCGGAATTGTTAGATGTCAAGATGGATTTGCTCAACGTCGGGCTTGAAACCACCCCTCCATCACCTCCTTGCGAAGGAGAAAAAATGGAAACGACCGATTCTTTGCAGGGACAACTCCAGATCGTCATCGATAGTTTGCCGTCCTGTGAATCGCTTGTGAAAGGAGCATTTTCAGCCTTATCCCAGGAAGAGGTTGAATTCTTATATCAAAACGCACATAAGATTTGGTTACCAGAGGAGAAGATAGAAACACAAGACCTTGCCAGGATACTGGCGTTATCACAAAAGGTTAATCTTACGAAGTTGTTCGAGGCTGCATCAGTGTTGCTGAGTAGACTTGCCCCTGTATGCTTACCCCCGGCAGATTTTGCCAGGGATAGTGAACATGGAATGGCGGCCATGAAAAAAATACATCCCGATGCGATGCAAGTGAAGCTATTACCATTTCATCTGCCAGTATCCCTTCAATGTGCAAATCAACAAGAAATTCCTGATGAAGCATCCATGAGAGGCAAATCATCGGAGAGTGTTGCAGTGGTTGAGGAAACGAAAACAGGTGATTTACCAATAAATAGGAATCCCTCCCCTGTCGGGAGGGGATTAGGGGGAGGGGGTGCTGAAGCGTTACAGGATTTTGCCGGTGACATCTTATTTGTGCAGGATACAAGCATTGGAAAGATCGTTGTGGGCGGTACAGGCACTTCTTATTATTATGCCGATGCGACGGTAATCATCGACCTTGGGGGTAATGATTATTATTTTAATAATGCAGGGTCGTCCTGCAAAGATCGCCCCGTCTCTATCTGTGTCGATTTATCAGGAGACGATATTTACCATACAGATGCCCCGTTCTCGCAAGGTACAGGGAGGTTTGGAATAGGCATCCTGATAGATACAAGGGGAAATGACAGGTATTTGGGCAAAGATTTTTCACAGGGGTCGTGCCTGTTTGGAGTCGGATTGTTACTGGACAATGACGGTAACGATTTTTATAGTGGCCGAGCCGACAATCAGGGAGCCGGTTTCTTTGGTGCAGGAATGTTGAGTGATCTTGCAGGTAACGACGTTTATTTTAGCAGGCAATTCGCCCAGGGCGTAGGGTTTACAAAAGGGTTCGGTGCATTGATGGATTCCGGTGGTAATGATTTCTATTTTGCCGGAGGAGGTTATCCGGATTTTCGTGATCCGGAAAGATCGTTCCAGTCTATGTCTCAGGGGATGGGGATGGGGATCAGGCCTGAAGATACCGTTGTTGGCGCATCCGGCGGGATTGGGATGCTGATCGATCAAAAAGGCACCGATCAGTATCACGGGGATTACTTTTCTCAGGGCAGTGGATATTATTATTCCCTGGGATTATTGTATGACAACGATGGCAGTGATAAATATGATGCAGGTCGCTATGCCCAGGGTGCCGGTATCCATTCGGCCATTGGTTTGATGACGGATACGTCCGGAGACGATACTTATGCATGTACCTTTGGTGTTTCGCAAGGGTGTGGGCATGACACCGGCATCGGGTTTCTGGTTGATGATCAGGGAAATGATACCTACCTGAGCAAAACCACATCGCAAGGAGTTGGGTTGGAAAAAGGCATCGGTGTCCTGGCTGATTTTTACGGGGATGATGTTTATCAGGCAAATGGTAATAGCCAGGGCATTTCGTCTCCATCGAAAACCGAAGACATTTTCGGCATGGGTATATTAATTGATAATCAAGGTAACCAGGATATTTTCCACTGCCCCGTTGCAGAAAATCAGTTGTTCTATCGAACCGATGGAGGGCTGGTGTTAAATAAGTGATGGACGTATACGATTTCGGATTGCGGAATCCGAAATCCGCAACCCGAAATCAATCTTATGAAAATAGACTTTATCGAACGTAAAGGACGCGTCCTTACCATATCTGCTCTAAAATGTCTCAGTCAGGTGGCCTCGCTTAATCCCACCCTGGGATGTGTTCACCAGTGCGTCTATTGCTACGCAAGAGGATATTCGATGTATCCGGGTGACGGCAAGGTATTTGTTTACGGGAATATGCCGGAAAAGTTGAAAAAAGAATTGTCCTCCCGGAGAAAATTGCCTGCCTACGTATTTTTTAGCACCACCTGCGATGCCCTGCAGCCTATCCCGCAAGTGCTCAGGGTAACGTATGAGTTAATGGAAGTTTTGCTTGAATATGGTGTCGGTGTAAATCTCCTTACCAAGGGCCGAATCCCCGTAAAATTCCTGCAGTTGTTTAGCCAATATAAAAAAATGGTGCATGTTCAGATCGGCATTACCACCTTAAACCGGGATATCCAAAAGAGAATAGAACCCTATGCCGCAACGCCGCAAGAACGCATCCGGAATATAGAAAGATTACGCGCAACAGGTATTGTGCCCGAAGTAAAACTAGACCCGTTGATCCCTGGCGTAACCGATACAGAGCCGAATATTACGGACCTGTTTCGGGCGCTTCAGGGACTTGGTGTAAATTCCACAGGTATCAATTATCTGTTCCTGAGACCGCAGATAAAGAAGAATCTGCAGAAAGCGTTGGGGGGCACGCCTTTTCTGCCAGAGAT
This sequence comes from Candidatus Brocadia sp., assembly GCA_013360945.1. Lineage (GTDB taxonomy): Bacteria > Planctomycetota > Brocadiia > Brocadiales > Brocadiaceae > Brocadia. The sequence goes on along the minus strand of JABWAQ010000012.1, from coordinate 5,794 downwards.
TATGCGGCATTATCAAAACAGTAAGCCTATGAATCTGCTTGCGGAGCAATCCCGCGTGATTGCACTCGGCGTGGAATATAGGAGGCAGGCTTATGAGAAGATTTCACGCCGGGCCGGGGATTTTGGGATTCATGCCTATGTATGCGGTTGTAAAAATCCGGATATTACCGAAGAACCGCTGTGTGGTGAGAACTGGGGTCGACATTTTGAAAAGACTTTGGGGCAGAAGCGCCTGTTTACAGAGGAATTCCCTTGCAAAAATATTTTCACCGAATAGGCACCTTTATTTTCATGCCTGTACTATAGAAAAGGAGCCAGACACAATGTTTCGGCCTCAAAAGTCTATCTAAAATTTTGTGATTGACCAATATCCTCTGATCTATGAGTCATTAGTACAGTTAACCACGATGAGTCGGTACTGTGATTTGGCTGGATTTGTCATTTTCCACTCTTTCCATAAAAACGTTCAATTTAAAATGCGCAGAAAAGGTTAGTAAAAAATACCAGGGAGGTATTTTTGAGAATCAGAAAGATAGCCCTCATAAAAAAAGAAGATAAGGAAAATTCAACACAAACAACCACCACACCCGAACCCGTAATTCGCATGACGGACAGCACAGAGAATCTTTTCTCATAAATCTATGATTGAAAAAAAATGAATTTGAAGCTAAAATATTGCGTAACACCTAGTCTAAATACGACCCTGTACTTCAAAAAATGAGTTTGCAGGTATTTAATTTCCAGTTTGCTGTGCAAACTGAAGGTTCATGTGTCTTTGGATCGGGTTTTTAGAGGAACGAAGCCTGGCCTTATGCGCAAATTGTACCGAATACTGTTTACCGTATATTCATGGACGTTATTCGTCTCACTATGGATGCTTTCTATACTAACGGCTGTCGTCTTAAGTATAGATACAAAAGAAAAGGAAAATGTATTTAATACAATAGAGAGGTTCTTTAGCCGTATTGCATTTAAAATCCTGGGTATGCAGGTAGAAATTCACGGTTTGGAGAATATACCCAGGAATGAGCCTGTTATTTTTATCTCAAACCATCAAAGTATGATGGACATTAAACTCTCTCTTGCCTTTATCCCCATAAACTTTAGCTTTATCTCAAAGGATACGGTCTTCAATGTCCCAATTCTTGGGGCATACATGACCGCATCCGGGCACATCCCCATTCAAAGGACGGACGACCGGAAGGCTTATGCAACCCTTTTAACTGCCATTAACAAGCTAACAGTGAAAAAATCTCTTGTAGTATTTCCCGAGGGGACGAGAAGTGAGGATGGTAGACTAGGCACATTCAAAAGGGGTATTTCATTGATTATTTTAAAATCGGGAAGAAGGGTCGTGCCAATGGCTATTTGTGGCAGTAACCAATTTATGCCAAAACGTGGATGGCTATCCCACCCTGAAAAGAGACATGTTAGGATAAACTTTGGGAAACCCTTGTCTTTTGACAGTTCGAGGACAGATCGGGAATACACTATTCAAGTCACAAACCAGTTGCAAAAAGAAGTATCGGAATTACTCAATACCTGACTCGAACGATATAGAGAGGTAAAAACCTCCTAAAAAAAGAAGTTTTTATACCGTAATACAATAGCAGCAGCAAAAAGAGTTGTTTTTTAAATTTTGCTGTATAATATTGTGGTTAAAACTGCAGTGAGCATGTATACAGAAATACGTGAAAGTGACGAACGACCTCCGCCTTGAACTAAACAGGGAGATGGACAAGAAACTCCTGAGTATGTCTTCAAAAAAAAAGGTAATGAAAATATTAGAGGATCTATCACTGAATGAACTTCATGAGACGCGGAGTTGCATTGATGACTTGATTGCAAAACGCAAGGAAACCGTTGTAAAATCAAAAAAAGAATTGGGCAAAAATACTGACAAATTGTCATGTCCGCCGAGGCAAGAGCGATCATACGATATCTTCACGTGCAAATTCAAAAAAATAAATGAGCTAAAAAAGCCGGCTTTCCAAGGGACAGTTGTTGATATTTCAAAAGGTGGATTACGTTTGAAAACGAAGAAAAAAATAGCCGTAGGGAATATCCTGGTCGGTTTCCCTGAAAAAGAAAAAGAGGCCGGTATGCTGACCATTTCTCCAGATTATGATCACCTTGGGAACAAGATTTTTGTCGAAGTAATACGGGTAAAAGAGATGTTGGGAATGTCTGAAATAGGTTGCAAGTTTCTTCCGCGTGGCAGTCTCCTCTTTAACATTATTGTATAATTGTAACAAAAATATCCATGTTTTGATTGCATTCTCTTTAAAAAGCGGTAAAATTTTCATAGGTCAGATGTTTTTTATTATTGACTTTAATATTGATTCAATATACATTTATGACAAGGACTTAGTGGCCGATACATTTATCACGATTCATCGGTAAAAGGAATATGCAGATGAAAAAAACGCTTATAGGTATCTGTCTCATCCTGAGCTTTCTTGGCTGTGCTTCTACGAATAAAAAACATAACACTAGCGAAGCCGACAAATACCAGTTGGCAATGCAGTTTAATAATCTCGGCGCAAAATATGTAAATAAAGATATGATCGATGAAGCAATTATACAATTTAAGCGGGCAATTTTAGTTAAACCTGATTTTGCAGAAGCACACAATAACCTGGGTGTGGCTTATTGCAGACAAAAGTTGTTTGATGATGCAATAGCTGAATTTAAATCCGCAATCAAGAGTAATCCTGATTATTCTAAAGCGCATGATAATCTGGGGTTTGCGTATAGAAATAAAAACATGTTTGATGAGGCCATTGCAGAGCATAATCTGGCGCTGAAAATAAATCCTAAAGACCTGGAGGCAAAGAAGAATTTAGACCTGGCCATTCAAGAAAAAGGGGTGTATGAAAAAACCAGGGCATATCAAGTTGTTAACAAGGGGATAGCCCCGGGAAGCATTACGGGATACAATCAATATACAAGGGGATTTTTAGATGAAGCGATAGCGTCATTCAAAAAGGTCTTGGATGAAGACCCCAATGACATGATGGCTTCTTGCTATTTGGGCCATACGTACGCCATGAAGGGAATGCTGGACGAGGCCATACGTCTGTATAAAGAAATACTTACCCGAGACCCTTCAAATGTCCTCGTACAATTGAATCTTGGCGAGGCATATCTGGGGAAAGGGCTTTGTGATGAAGCAATTCTGGAATACGAGAATCTTCTAAAGACCAATCCAAACAACGCTCGCGCCATGTATGAACTTGGCAGGGCTTATGCTGAGAAGGGTTTATTTGATAAAGCTGCTGTTATGTACAATAAGACAATCGCATCTAATCCAAATTTCTCGGAGGTATACGATAAGCTTGGCGACGTTTATTTACAAGAGGGTTTCTATGATGAAGCGATTTCTACGTGGAAAAAATTGTTGGAATTAAATCCTGCTTCAACAAGAGCCCATTTTAATTTAGGATTGGCGTATGCAAACAAAAACATGATAGAAGACGCTCTAAATGAATTAAAGAAGGCCGTGAATACCGATCCTGCGAACAGAGAAGCCCGTTATAATTTAGCATATGTTTATGAAGTGAAGGGGATGATAGATGAAGCGGTTGCAGAATATAAAAAGGTTATAGATGCAAATTCAAATGAGCCGGAAAAAAATAAGTTAGAAACAGTGAATAAACAAGAAGAAGCTGAACAGGTAATTGTTACACGATAATTGTTACATTGGATAAAGTGAAATTGGAAAGATAATAACCATGAAGCAAAAACTCAAGCCATTCATCATAACGGTTATGGCGGTGCTTGTCTCATTAATTGCTCTCTATGCCTTAAGGCGTGTTTCCCAAGCAATCGAACATGTACACGGTTCGGAATTGTTATGGAAATGCTTTGCGATATGGATCAAGAGCATTATATTAACACAAACGGTACTGATCCTGGGGGGATTATTTTTGTTTATGCTGAGGAAGCCTAAAGGCACCGTGTAATTAATGACGCGTTTTCTTGTATTTTTGATAGCCGCCTACATCATTTACTATCTCTTGAGAAACAGTTTAAAAAGCAAGACACCGGAGAACACACCCCGGAGACAGAAAGGTAATAAAACAGATGTAGTTACTACACACCTGAAAGAAATTGCCTATGTCTTCTATTCTGCTGCTAAAGATGATGACACCTGTGATGTATGTATGGCATTGGATGGAAGGCATATGCTTCCCAATCATAAGATGCTCCACAGCATAAAACCTCCCCATTCGGATTGCAAAAGCCCTAAAGGATGTCGCTGCACTCTTGTATATGTAACAAGGGATGAAGAGGGTAGCAAGGAAATAGAATCTCTTTTAAAAAAGCGCGGTGGCATGTGCGATAAGCAGACAATTGAAAAAGGGCGTAGCGGGTAATACTATACCATGTCTAAAACGATTATAATTTTTATGACTGCAAGTTCGCTTGAGGAGGCGAGAAAGATTGGTCAAACCCTGGTGGAAGAGGGTCAGATTGCATGTTGTAATATTGTTCCGTCGGTGGAATCTATTTTCAAGTGGCAAGGTAAATTGAATATCGAACGCGAGGGGTTAATGATATGTAAGACGAGAGAAGACCTGTTCAACGTCGTGGAAAAACGTGTCAAAGAATTACATAGTTATGAAGTGCCTGAGATTATTGCTATACCAATCACGCAGGGTTCGAAGAGTTACCTGGATTGGGTAATGAAAGAAACTGAAACCCTTGAGTAAACACATCGGCTACTTGCCTGCTTTCCCTCCCATGCCTTGTCTTCCAAATAAATCCCTTACCATTCCCACATTCGTTACAGCTGAACGGCTTCCGGGATTGCACCATGGCGCTTTCGCCAAACCCAGCGAGCACCTGCTACGCCTCAGTTTATTTGGCACAGAGTCTCATATTATTTGAATCTGAAAATTTTTTTGTGTTGTAACTATTATCCCGCACTGTAGCAATAGTTACAAACTTTACCCCATCATTAAAAAAGTCATTTAAAGTGAGAATTTCAGGTTCATTTATTGTGGGTCTTAGCAGGTATCGACAGGAACCGCTTCTCATCCAGCCATCTTCCTCAGTACATCGTCTGCCCACACCTTCACTACCTGTACCATTGATTGCTCCTGCTATCAGCCCGATTACTACCATTTGTACTATGTCTGTAAACTCATACTGTGCATTTGCTCATCGCTCCTTATGCACTGTTTCATATATTCTTGCCCTGAACAACAACTTCCCCATAAATGGCAGTACCGGTAATAGCCTTGCATGGACTGTGAGTCTCTTCCCATTCATCTCCGTAGTGACTTTTGGTTGTTTTCTTGTTATTTTGTGTGCTATACTCTTCATTGAAAAGGTGAACCTCCTTTTAGGTGTTTTTATCCTTAAAATACCTTGAGACCCTTGAAGATTCTACCATTTCCAGCCTATTCCTGCAACAAGGCAAAGCCTTGTTTGCAGGATTTAGGTTATAGTGGTTACCCGTCCGGCAATATTCGTGCAGCACGCTATTTCTAACACAGGTACAATGAATAGAAATACTACGACATTATGAAAAACATTCCTACGCGAAAAATATCAGAAACCCTTTTAGAATTTGCCGAACCTATGGATCAGAACCTCTTGAGACTGACGATACCTAGCCGGTTTGCCGTAACCAATTGACCACCCCTGTGTCCCCGCCTTAGCAAGGGGGTGTATTCCCAATTTTTTGTAAAAAAAATGAACGAACGGCATAACTGGGTATATCGTATAAAATTGTAGCGGCAAGGCGTGCCTTGCCATATGGAGTAGGGTGGGCATCGTCCACCAA